>NZ_CDBZ01000179.1 GCF_000819985.1 Aeromonas media
GAGCTAAACGACCTGGGATACTCTGTGTTCAAGATTGGTGGGTCGTGTAGGGATCGAACCTACGACCAATTGATTAAGAGTCAACTGCTCTACCGACTGAGCTAACGACCCATCTTGAACCTGTCACCAACCGCATGTGGCGGGCAGTGTTAAAACATGGTGGTCGTTACTGGGCTCGAACCAGTGACCCCCTCCTTGTAAGGGAGGTGCTCTCCCAGCTGAGCTAAACGACCTGGGGTATTCTTTGTTCAAGATTGGTGGGTCGTGCTGGGTTCGAACCAGCGACCAATTGATTAAGAGTCAACTGCTCTACCAACTGAGCTAACGACCCACACCTTGAACCTGTCACTGCCTGCCGTGGCAGACCGTGTTAAAACTGGTGGTCGTTACTGGGCTCGAACCAGTGACCCCCTCCTTGTAAGGGAGGTGCTCTCCCAGCTGAGCTAAACGACCTGGGAATTCTGTCTTCACCCATTGTGAAGAAATGGTGGGTCGTGCTGGATTCGAACCAGCGACCAATTGATTAAAAGTCAACTGCTCTACCGACTGAGCTAACGACCCTCACCACGACCAGTTCCGAGCGCACTGCTGCACCGGCTCTGACGGCGGCCTATATTACGGATTTATCATCCTGGCGCAATAGAAAAATCTTAAATTAAATCTGTTTGTTCACTGCGCATACAAAGCGGAGCCGTATTTACAAGACTGTTACGAAAACAGTGACATGCAGCAATGTTACAACTTGCTCAGGCTCTGCTTGGCCAACTGGGCCGGAGAGGTATTAGGGTAACCCTTGATCACCTGCTCATAGAAGGCCTTGGCTTCTGCTTTCTTGCCATCAAGCTGCGCCAGCATACCGAGTTTCAGCAGGGCATCGGCCCGTTTGGGCGACTTGCTGTACTTGTTCGCCACAGTGGAGAACTGGCTGGCTGCACCGGCCCTGTCACCCTTGTTGAACATCAGCTGGCCGAGCCAGTAGTGCGCATTGGGAACATAGCTGGAGCTTGGGAACTGCTTGATGAACCCTTCGAAGGCAGGAATGGCCTTGTCGTAATTCTTCTCCTTGAGCACCATGTTCACGGCGGCGTCATAGGCCTGGTTCTCGTCCTGATTGGCCGAGTAGTTGGCCGCGGCGGCAGGTGTCGTGGCGCCGGCTGCCGGGGTCGCGGGCGCTGCGGCGGCAGGCTGGCTGTTGGCCACCTTGTCGAGCTCCTGATAGAGCTGGCGCTGACGCTCTTGCGACTGCTCCATCTGGTAAGTCTGCTGCTCCAGCTGACCACGCAGTTCGGAGACTTCCCCTTGCAGGGAGTCGACCTGTTGCTGCAGCTCGGCCTGCAGGCGCAGACGGGCATTCAGGGTGCGCTCCAGCAGGGCGACCCTGTCTTCCAGGCTACCGGTAGGCACGATAGCGCCGTTGTTGCCGCTAAGGACAACCCCACCACCCGAGTCACCGCCCAGATCGCTGACAGGGGCCGCCGCATGCGCATTCAGAGCAACCAATACGGCTAGCGCAACAACAGCTTGCTTGTACACAGATTTCATTCGGATCAAACCTTAGCGTTTAGTGCAAATAAAACGGCCAGCGCCATAGTCGCTCGCTTATACAGATTTCATTCGGATCAAACCTTGGCGTTTAGTGCAAATAAAACGGCCATCGAAATGGCCGCTTGCATATAAACGAACTTCGTTCGGTTCAAACCTTAGTAAACCAGGACCGCACGGCGGTTTTTGGCAAAGGCATCCTCGGTGTGGGACAGATCCAGCGGCTTCTCTTCGCCATAGCTGACGATGGAGAGCTGCTCGGCCTGCACACCCAGGGTTTGCAGATACTTGGCAACGGCCTTGGCACGACGCTCGCCCAGGGCGATGTTGTATTCCGGAGTACCGCGCTCATCGGCGTGGCCTTCGATCAATACCTTGACGCTCGGACGCTCACGCAGGTAGCTGGCATGGGCATCCAGCAGGTCGGCGTACTGACCCTGAATGTCGTAACCATCGTACGGGAAGTAGATCACGTTATCGCGCTGCAGAGCTTCGAACTTCTGACGCATCTGCTCTTCCGGGGACAACATGCCGTTGGCGCCACCGGTTTGTACACCGCCCATGCCGTCGGTCATGCCAGACTCGGCGCCAGCGGCGTCGGAGTCGGAAGAAGAACTACAGGCAGCCAGGGTGAACAGTGGCAGTGCGATGGCCAGACCCTTGAGCAGTTTATTGAGTTGCATGCTATTTCCTTAAACCTTTATAACAAAACAAAAAACAATCGATTTTTTTATCAATTCAAGAAGGGCGACCAAGCTGGTGCACGAATTTCACCGCTACTGGTCGGAAGCACTGCCTTGAAGCGACCATCGGTCGACACCAACGCAAGACTCTTACGACCCTGATAGATGGTGGCATAAATGATCATGCTGCCATTGGGAGCCACACTTGGCGACTCATCGAGAGCACTCTGGGTCAGTACCAACATGGCTCCGTTTTCCATATCCTGGCGAGCGATGCGATATTGTCCCTGAACCCGGGTCACCACCACCATGGACTTGCCGTCCGGAGTGATGGATGCACCCTGGTTGGAATCCCCTTCCCAGGTCATCCGGCGAGTGACGCCAGTCGCCAAATTTACGCTATAAATCTGGGGTTTGCCACCACGTTCAGAGGTGAACAGCAAAGTTTGACCGTCCGGCATCCAGGAGGGTTCGGTGTCTATGGTGCGGTTATTTGTGACTCGAGTGAGTTGCTTGCTAGCAACATCAACAACATAGAGATCAGGCTGCCCGTCTTTGGACAAAACAATAGCCAAACGGCGACCATCTGGTGACCACTCGGGGGCACCGTTGATGCCGCGGAAACTGGTGATCAGACTGCGCTGCTGGGTATAGATGTCTTGCACGTAGATCTCGGACTTCTGGTTCTCGAAGCTCACGTACGCCAGCTTGCTGCCATCCGGTGACCAGGCCGGCGACATCAGCGGCTCGCGGGAGCGCAGCAGGGTCTTCTCGTTGTAGCCATCGTAATCGGAGATCCGCAGTTGGTACGGGAACTGGGTCCCCTGCTGGACGGAAACATAGGCCAGGCGGGTCAGGAAGGCGCCACGCTCACCGGTCAGACGCTCGTAGACGATGTCGGAGATGCGGTGGGCGAACTGGCGCATCTGGGCACCCGGGATGGTCGCCATGCGGCTGTCCAGGATGTAACCGTTCGCTTCGCCGCCCTGGGTCTTGGCCAGCTGGCCCTTCAGCACGTCGACCAGCTCGAAGTTGATCTTGTAGGTGCCGTCACCGACCGCCGCGATGGAACCGACCACCACGGCCTCCACACCCTGGGAGGCCCAGGGGGCGAAGTTGATCTCGCCACTGCTGCTCGGGGTCTGCGGCATCTGGCCACGGGCCAGCGGCTTGAACTTGCCGCTGCGCATCAGGTCGTTGGAGACCACCTCGGCGATGTCCTGTGGCAGTTGACCATTGCCTTCCCACTTGAAGGGAGCGATGGCGATGGGGCGCGCACTGTCGATACCGCCGGTGATGACGATGTCCAAGGCCGCCTGAGCGCTCTGGCCTAGCAGAAGGCAGCCAACCAAAGCAAAAAACACTTTTCTTATCATGGCTTAAATACTCTGTTCCAATAAAAATGAGAGGTGAAATTCCTTTATCAGCAGATGCTGCCAACCACGGTCAATGACCCCGTTTTATCACGTCTAGATGCTCGGTTCTAACTTGAGGTTAAACTCCTTCAACATCTCGAACGCCGCCGGATCCTTCGGCACCGGCAACTGATTCGCCTTCAACACCGCCGCCTTGCCGGAGCGGCAGACCGCCGGGTCACCCTGGCCGTTGTCCACCGAGATGACGAAGCCGGTACTGGCCAATTTGACACCGATAGTACAGGTTTTGCCCCGCATGGTGGGATCCAAAATCATATAGCGCTCGACCGTTGCCTTGATGAGAGCGGCGTACTTGTCGACCTCCCCCTTCGCGGCCGCCGATGCGGCCTGGCTGCGGGAATTGGCTTCCGCCTCCAGCTGCTGCTGCATCATGGCTTCCATCTCTTTCTGCAACTTGGCCTCCTCGGCCGCCTTGCGCTTGCGCTCTGCCTCTATCTTGGCCTTCTTGTCAGCCTCGGCCTTCGCCTTCTTCTCTGCGTCAGCTTTTGCCTTCTTGGCAGCTTCATCCGCAGCCTTTTTCTCGGCCTCAGCCTTGGCCTTCTTCTCGGCTTCCGCCTTGGCTTTCTTCTCAGCCTCGGCCTTCGCCTTCTTGTCGGCTTCAGCCTTCTTGGCCGCATCCGCTTTGGCCTTGGCCTTCTCCTCGGCCTGCTTCTTCTCCAGCTCTTCTTTCTTTTTCTTGAGCGCCAGCGCCTTGGCGAGTTCCTCTTCCTGGCGCTTGGCTTCGGCCTGCTTGGTCTTCTGCGCCTCCAGCTTGCGAGCTTCCTCGGCCTTCTGGGCCTGCTCTTCCGCCTGCTTCTGCTCGGCTACCTTCTTCTGCTTCTCGGTCTCGGCCTTGCGGGTGGCCTCCTCGGCCTCCTTGCGCTTGGTCTCGGCGATGCGTAGACGCTCCTGCTCCTTCGCCAGCTCGCGCCGGGCCTGATCGGCGTCTTCCTTGTCTTTCTCCTTCTGCTGCTGGGCCGCCTTGGGCTGGGCCTGCTTCTGCTGTTGGACTTGCTGCATCTGCTGTTCCAGCATTTCGCTGTCCATCATGACCGCATTGACGATCTGCCCCTTCGACTCGGGGCGCTTGGGCTTGCTGAAGTCGACACCGACCAGCAATATGATGCCGATGATCAGATGCAGCAGCAGCGACGCGACGAGATAACCGGAAATACCACGCTTCACATCCATCTCCGTCAGTTCACCGGATCCGTCATCAGGCCAACCTGAGGCACACCGGCTTTCTTGAGGGCCACCATCAGCAGGATCACCTCTTCGTAACGCACGGACTTGTCACCCGCTACCACCACGGGCGCGTTCTGGTTGATGGCCAGATAGCCCATGGCCTTCTCGGTGATGTATTGCTGCATCGCCTCGGGCGTGCCGCTCGGCACTGGCTCGTCATCCGCCTCACCAGCCTTGATGACGTACTCACCCTCGGTGTTGACGCTGACGATGAAGGGGGGCTTGGCATCCTCGGGCAGTTGCTCGGACTCCGCCTGGGGCAGGTCCACCTTGACCCCTTGCGTGATCACCGGCGTCACCGCCATGAAGATGATGAGCAGCACCAGCATGACGTCGATATAGGGCACCACGTTGATCTCGGCGACCTTCTTGCGCCGGATCCGCTGATAGGTTTGCATTTACTTCTCACCCTGCTGCTGTGCAATCTGACGGTTCAGTATGGTGGTGAACTCGTCCATGAAGTTGGCGTAGGCGTTCTCCAACTTCTCTACCTTGTTGGTGAATCTGTTATAGAAAATAACCGCGGGAATAGCCGCGAACAGACCCATGGCGGTGGCAATCAGCGCCTCCGCGATGCCCGGTGCCACCATCTGCAGCGTCGCCTGCTGCACCTGACCCAGGGCAATAAAGGCGTTCATGATGCCCCATACGGTACCAAACAGGCCGATATAGGGGCTGATGGAGCCGACGGTCGCCAGCACTGGCAGGTTGGATTCCAGCTCGTCCACCGCACGGGACAGAGAGACGCGCATGGCTCGGTAGGTACCGTCCATCACCGCATCCTGGCCACGGGCACCGGCCTTGAGCAGGCGGGCATACTCCTTGAAGCCGGAATAGAAGATGTCTTCCATGCCTTCGATGTCATCGCGGCGGGAAGAGGACTCCTGATAGAGACGGTTGAGGTCGACGCCGGACCAGAATCTGTCTTCAAACTGCTCCGAGGCGAGATTGGCCGCCTTGATGATCTTGGAACGCTGGATGATCAGCGCCCAGGAGACGACCGACATGCCCATCAGGGTCATCATGACCAGTTTCACCAGCAGACTGGCTTGCCAGAACAGACCAATAAACGAAATTTCAGCGTGCACTTAACAGCACTCCCTTGATTTTTTCAGGTATTGCAACAGGTTTCATTTGCGGATGACTGACACAGGCAATCTGTACCATGGCCTGGGTGATCAGTCGTCCATCAGCCGCCAGGATCTGCTGTGAAAAGCGCATGGAGGCACGTTTCACTTCAGTCACTTGCGTCAATACGGTCAGCAGTTCATTGAAGCGGGCCGCGGAGCGGAAATCGATCTCGGTGCGACTCACCACGAAGGCGATCCCCGCCTGCAACAGGACATCTTGCTCGATGTCGCCGGCGCGCAGGAACTCGGTGCGAGCCCGTTCCATAAACTTGAGATAATTGGCGTTGTAGACGATGCCTCCGGCGTCTGTGTCTTCGTAGTAGACACGTACCGGAAACTCAGAGACTTCCCCCATAAAAATCTGTGATCCATTCGACAGTCAGATGGGGGGCTATCATAGCGCAGGGCTGAATAGGAAAGAAGCAGGGGGAGACAGGGAAATCCCATCTCCCCCTGTTTTTTATGGCAGGGGATAACGACCGATCCACCGGGGGAAAAACCACGGCCGCACTGCGGGGCACAAAAGCAGAGGGAGGCAGAAAATGTCTGGCCTCCCTCGGTGTTTATGGCAGGTAATAACTGCTGGTCAGCCAGAGCCCGTACAACAGGCTTGGCCAGGCGAGCCAGGGGAAAAACAGCACGCGCCCGACCAAGCTGCGGGGGTGGAACCCCAGTCCGTGCATGACGCCGCAGCAGACCGCCCACATCAGCCAGGGGGCCAGCCAGAGACCGTGGTCACTGGTGTTGGCGGCGATCAGATTCGGTGCCTGCAAGATGGCGACGCCCAGCAGGGCCGCCGCCAGCAACATCAGACCTTGCCATGGCTGGCGCTCCAGGGGAGCGGCCAGCCGGGCTAGCCTGTCACTTGTCTTCATCGATCTGACGATCCAGGTTCTCGGTGTGCTCCAGCCAGAGCGCATTGATGATCCCAAACGCACAGGCCAGCAACAGCCCCAGGATCCAGGTGAAATACCACATATCAGGGCACCTTCTTAGTAGAGCGATTGTTGGTTGTCTTCGATGTGCTTGTTGCTCACCCGGCCAAACATCTTGATGTAGGTCCAGATGGTGTAAGCCAGCACTGTCGGTACGAAGACGACTGCGACTACCGTCATCACCTTGAGGGTGTTGAAGGAGGCGGTGGCATCCCACATGGTCAGGCTCTGGGACGGCTCCAGGCTGGAGGGCATCACGAACGGGAACATGGAGAAGCCCGCGGTCAGGATGATGCCGGCAATGGCCAGGGAGGAGAACAGGAACGCCATCCAGCCCTTGCCCAGCTTGGCCGCAAGGGCGGTCAGCAGGCTCATCACCAGACCCAGCACGGGGGCGGCAATCATCCAGGGATAGAGGTTGTAGTTCTGCATCCAGGCACCGGCCTGCACCACCACTTCCTTGTGAAGCGGGTTGGTGACGGCATCGGTGGCGACGGCGCCCACGATCACATAGCCATCCATGCCGCTCACCCAGACACCGGCCAGGGCAAACAGCACCAGGGTCAGCAGGGAGAAGATCATGGCGGCGGTGCGGGAGCGGGCCAGCACTTCACCTTCGGTCTTCATCATCAGCCAGGCAGCACCCTGGGTCACTATCATGAACAGGCTCACCAGACCGGCCAGCAGACCGAACGGGTTGAGCAGGCCGAAGAAGTTGCCGTGGTAGGTCAGCATAAGGAACTGGTTGAAGCTGAACGGAACCCCTTGCAGCAGGTTGCCGAAGGCCACCCCGAAGATGACGGGGGGAATCGCACTACCGGCGAACAGCGCCCAGTCCCAGCTGGTGCGCCACTGGGCACCTTCCTGCAGGGAGCGGTACTTGAAGCCGACCGGACGGAAGAAGAGCGCCATCAGGGTCAGGATCATGGCGATGTAGAAGCCGGAGAAGGCCGCCGCATAGACCATGGGCCAGGCCGCGAACAGGGCACCGCCCGCGGTGACCAGCCAGACCTGGTTGCCTTCCCAGTGCGGCCCCATGGTGTTGAGCATCACCCGACGCTCCACATCCTTCTTGCCGACGAAGGGGAGCAGGGCACCAACCCCCATATCGAAGCCGTCGGTGATGGCGAAGCCGATCAGCAGCACGCCGACCAACACCCACCAGACCAGACGCAACATTTCGTAATCAAACATGGGTTACTCTCCTTATGCCTTGCTCTGTTCGAAGTGGTACTTGCCCGTCTTCAGGCTGCTTGGGCCTAGACGCGCATACTTGAACATCAGGTACATCTCGATGATCAGCAGTACGGTGTAGAACAGGCAGATCCCGATCAGGGAGAACCAGATCTCGGACGCAGGGATATTGGATGCGGAGACTGAGGTCGGCAGCATCTCGGCGATGGTCCAGGGTTGGCGACCGTACTCGGCGACAAACCAGCCTGCCTCGATGGCGATCCAGGGCAGCGGGATGCCGTACAGCAACGCCTTGAGCAACCACTTGCGCTCACCGATCTTGTGGCGAGTGCTGTCATAGAAGGCCAGACCGATCAGCACCAGCATCAACATGCCGCAGGCAACCATGATGCGGAAGGCGAAGAACAGCGGCAGCACCTGCGGGATGGAGTCATCCACGGCGGCCTTGATCTGATCGTCGGTCGCGTCGGTCACGTTGGCGGTGTAACGCTTGAGCAGCAGACCGTAGCCCAGATCCTGCTTCACCTCGTCGAAGCGAGCGCGGGTCTCGTCTGACTTGTCGCCGGATTGCAGCTTGGTCAGCAGATCGTAGGCGGTCATGCCGCTGCGCACGCGCAGTTCATGCTCGCTCTTCAGATCCTTGAGACCGGTCACCTGACCGTCCAGGGAACGGGTCGCTATGATGCCGAGGGCGTAGGGGATCTTGATGGCGTAGTCGGTGCGCATCTCTTCCTGGTTCGGGATGCCGAACAGGGTGAAGGATGCGGGAGCCGGCTCGGTGTTCCACTCGGCCTCGATGGCCGCCAGTTTCACCTTCTGCACTTCCCCGGTCTCGTAGCCGGACTCGTCACCCAGGATCAGCACGGAGAGGATGGAGGCCATGCCAAATGCGGCCGCGATGGCGAAGGAGCGACGGGCGAAGGCCACATCACGATTCTTCAGCAGGTAGTAGGAGGAGATGCCCAGCACGAACATGGCGCCCGTGGTGTAACCCGCCGCCACCGTGTGGACGAACTTGACCTGGGCCACCGGGTTGAACACCAGCTCCGCGAAGCTCACCATCTCCATCCGCATGGATTCGAAGTTGAACTCGGCGCCGACCGGGTTCTGCATCCAGCCGTTGGCGACCAGGATCCAGAGGGCGGAGAGGTTGGTCCCGAGTGCCATCAGCCAGGTTGCCGCCAGATGCTGGCGCTTGCTGAGGCGATCCCAGCCGAAGAAGAACATGCCGACGAAGGTGGACTCCAGGAAGAAGGCCATCAAGCCTTCGATGGCCAGCGGGGCCCCGAAGATGTCGCCGACATAGTGGGAGTAATAAGCCCAGTTGGTACCGAACTGAAACTCCATGGTGAGCCCGGTGGTGACCCCAAGGGCGAAGTTGATACCAAACAACTTGCCCCAGAACTTGGTCATGTCCCGGTACACAGTGTTGTTGGTCATCACATAGACAGACTCCATGATCGCCAGAATGAAGGCCATTCCCAGCGTCAGGGGTACAAACAGGAAGTGATAAAGGGCCGTCGCAGCGAATTGGAACCGCGATAGGTCTACCACATGCTCAGCAATCATGATGTTTCCTCACCGATTATTGGCACGGCTATTTTAAGTTTTAAGGACAAAGCTTCCATTGGAAGTCCCCGAACGGTCGGTCACGCCTCGCGGACCGATCGGATTCGACTGCCACCACATTAACAACAAGGCAATATACGAGAACAAAAAAAGCTAATGTTTAACATCTTTAAAACAATAACTGTGGTTCTATTCTCGCCTATAATGATCGCTGTTTTATATCACCTTTATTTGATTGAAATCAATGTAAAACCATCATCAATACATGCCTTTTCAAGGCAACTTAAGAGCCGGTAAATATTAATTGTGCGAGCCTCATCACAAAAAGAATAAACGCATAAATTATTGATTTAAATCAATTTTAAAAAGAAACCAAATGGTTTCAATTCTGTTAATAAAATAGTGAGCGCCATAAGCAGCGCGCTCATTATTCCATAATTTAAAAAATGGCCTGCCTCATCAGGAAAGCAATTTAAAACCAACAAAAACACATCTTTATGCGAGTAATTCACTTCAGCAAATTCATTACTTTATCTAATCGAAAGCCCATAGATTTTCTTGTTTGTTCCACCCGACAAGAGCTCCTACAATGCGCCTCGCAGTGAGGGCATACCTCTGGATACAGGCCGGTCATTCCGGGTTCCCGGTACGTATTCGATGAACATTTCGAACCTGTTTGTTGGGATTAATGATGAAAAAGTTTGTTGCCAAGACCATCCGCTACTACAAGCTTTCGTTCGTTCAACTCTATCAAATGAACCGACTCTGAGGCCTCGCGACGGCTCCTTTGTTTTTTTCCGACCGGTCTGCAGACGCACTCACTGTCTGTGAACATCCATCCTGAATTGTCTTTGCCCACCGCATCCGCCGTGGGCTTTTTTTTACCCGGATAATAAAAAACCGCCCTTGGGGCGGTTTGTCGTTCAAAGGCTGCTTTTACTGCTCATCTGGCCGTTGCAGGCCAAAGTGAACATAAGCTCTCGGTGTCGCGATCCGCCCTCTGGGTGTACGTTGCAGATAGCCTTGCTGGATCAGATAAGGCTCCAGCACGTCCTCTATGGTGTCCTTCTCCTCACCGATGGCGGCGGCCAGGTTGTCGAGGCCCACGGGTCCCCCCATAAACTTGTCGATGACGGCCAACAATAGCTTGCGGTCCATGAAGTCGAACCCCTCATTGTCAACGTCCAGCATGTCCATGGCTCGGGCAGCTATGGGTCCATCAATACGCCCATCGGACTTCACCTGAGCAAAATCCCGCACCCGTCTTAACAAGCGGTTAGCAATCCGCGGGGTTCCACGGGAGCGGCGAGCAACCTCCAGCGCACCATCCCCCGACATGTCGAGCCCGAGACAGCGGGCGCTGCGGGAGACGATGTCGGTGAGATCCTTGACGTTGTAGAACTCCAGCCGCTGGACGATACCGAAACGATCCCGCAGCGGGCTCGTCAGGGAGCCGGCCCGGGTGGTGGCTCCGATCAGGGTGAAGGGGGGGAGGTCCAGCTTGATGGAGCGGGCGGCAGGCCCTTCCCCTATCATGATGTCGAGCTGATAATCCTCCATGGCCGGATAGAGCACTTCCTCCACCACGGGGCTGAGGCGGTGAATTTCATCGATGAAGAGCACATCGTTCGGTTCGAGGTTGGTGAGCAGGGCCGCGAGATCCCCCGCCTTTTCCAGCACGGGCCCCGAGGTGGTCTTGATGCTGACCCCCATCTCGTTGGCGACGATGTTGGCCAGCGTGGTCTTGCCGAGCCCGGGCGGGCCGAAGATCAGCAGATGATCGAGGGCCTCCCCGCGCTGGCGCGCGGCCTCGATGAAGATCTCCATCTGGTCACAGACGTGATCCTGGCCGGTGTAATCCGCCAGCTTCCTGGGCCGGATGGCCCGATCGATGACTTCGTCCTCGCGGGCGGCGCCGGCCGAGATAAGACGATCCGCTTCAATCATGGGCTACCTCACGCTCTGCGTCCCCACTGCCACCGTCGAGTGATGCAGGATGATCCGCTTGCTTCATTGTCATTCTCACACCAGGCTGCGCAGGGATTCGCGGATGATGGCTTCGACCGACATACCCTCGCTGGCCACCTTGGCCACGATCTGGCTCGCCTGCTGGGGTTTGTAACCGAGCGCCACCAGAGCGCTGGCCGCTTCTTCGCTCGCATCGGGCGCACGCAGCTGGCTCTCCTGGGCAGGCAGGGTGATTTCCGCAGGGGAGAAGAGATCGTGGCTGACCCAGCCTTTGAGCCTGTCTTTCATCTCCACCACCAGCCGCTCGGCGGTCTTCTTGCCCACCCCGGGCAGTTTGACCAGAGAGCTTATTTCCTCGCGCTCCACACTCAGCACGAACTGGGTGGCGGTCATGCCGGAGAGGATGGCCAGCGCCAGCTTGGGACCGACCCCGTTGGTCTTGATCAGCTCGCGAAACAGCGCCCGCTCCTGCTTGTGGTTGAAGCCATACAGCAGTTGAGCATCTTCGCGTACCACGAAGTGGGTGTGAATGACTGCTTCCTTCCCGAGTTCGGGCAGATCATAGAAGCAGCTCATGGGCATATGCACCTCATAACCCAACCCCCCCACTTCGATCAGGACCTCAGGGGGTTGTTTCTCGATGATGACGCCTCTCAAGCGACCGATCATGTTCTCTTCCTCGCCACGCAGACTCTTGCAAATTGGGTCATAGCATAAAGAATAACTGGATAAGTATCCAGCATAGGGCTTGCCCCGCGATCTCCCGCTCGCCCTCCCCTGCCCGGGCTCCAGGGCCCGTGCCAAAAGCGGCCCCTTTCCCTCCGCCTGGCTGAATTTAGCCCTTGGGCCACGGGGCTCAGCCTGTTAAAATTCCGCACTTGAAATTTTCCAGGGCCAAGGGCCCGAACTAGCGAAGGTCTACCGCGATGCGTACCAGCCAATATCTGCTTTCCACTCTCAAGGAAACCCCCTCCGACGCTGAAGTCATCAGCCACCAGCTGATGCTGCGCGCCGGCATGATCCGCAAACTGGCCTCCGGCATGTACGCCTGGCTGCCAACCGGTCTGCGGGTTCTGAAAAAAATCGAGAACATTGTTCGCGAAGAGATGAACAATGCTGGTGCCATCGAAGTCTCCATGCCGGTGGTGCAACCCGCCGAGCTGTGGCAGGAATCCGGCCGCTGGGATGACTACGGTCCCGAGCTGTGCCGTCTGACCGACCGCCACAACCGTCCCTTCGTGCTGGGCCCGACCCACGAAGAGGTGATCACCTCGCTGATCCGTTACGAAGTGAACAGCTACAAGCAGCTGCCGCTCAACCTCTACCAGATCCAGACCAAGTTCCGCGACGAAGTACGCCCCCGTTTCGGTGTGATGCGTGGCCGTGAATTCCTGATGAAGGACGCCTACTCCTTCCACATCGACAAAGAGTCTCTGGTCGATACCTACGAGAAGATGCACGCCGCCTACTGCAAGGCGTTCACCCGCATGGGTCTGAACTTCCGTCCGGTGCAGGCCGATACCGGCTCCATCGGGGGTACCGGTTCCCACGAATTCCAGGTGCTGGCCGAGAGCGGTGAAGACCTGATCGCCTTCTCCGACAGCTCCGATTACGCCGCCAACATCGAGATGGCCGAAGCGCTGGCGCCGGCGGGTGAGCGCGCTGCCGCAACCAAAGCCCTGACCAAGGTTGCCACCCCGGCCGTCCACACCATCGACGAAGTGGCCGCCTTCCTGAACGTGGCACCGACCGTCATCGCCAAGACCCTGCTGGTACTGGCAGAGGAAGATGAGCATGGCAAGCAGGCCGTTATCGCGCTGGTGCTGCGTGGCGACCACGAGCTGAATGAAATCAAGGCCGAGAAGCTCTCTGGTGTTGCCAACCCGCTGACCTTCGCCAACGACGAGCAGATCAAGGCTGCCGCCGGTTGCGATGCGGGCTCCATCGGCCCGGTCGGCTTTGCCGGTCGCATCATCGTCGATCGCAGCGCCGCCCAGCTGAGCGATTTTGTTTGCGGTGCCAACGAGACCGGCTTCCACCTGACCGGTGCCAACTGGGATCGCGATATCGCTTCTTACGAAGTTGCCGACCTGCGCAACGTGGTGGAAGGCGACCCGAGCCCGTGCGGCCAGGGCAAGCTGCTGCTCAAGCGCGGTATCGAAGTGGGCCACATCTTCCAGTTGGGTACCAAGTACTCCGAAGCGATGAAGGCGAGCGTGCTGAACGAAGGCGGCAAGTCCGTCACCATGGAGATGGGTTGCTACGGTATCGGGGTTTCCCGTCTGGTGGCTGCGGCCATCGAGCAGAACAACGACCAGTACGGCATCATCTGGCCGGACGCCATCGCCCCGTTCGAAGTGGCCATAGTGCCGATGAACATGCACAAATCCGAGCGCGTGGCCGAGCAGGCACAGCAGTTCTACGCCGAGCTGAAAGCCGCCGGTGTGGATGTGCTGTTCGATGACCGTAAAGAGCGCCCGGGCGTGATGTTCGCCGACATGGAGCTGCTGGGCATCCCGCACGCCATCGTCATCGGCGATCGCGGTCTGGACAACGGTGTGGTGGAGTACAAGTGCCGCCGCTCCGGCGAGAAGCAGGAAGTGGCGATCACAGACATCGTCGCCCTGCTCAAGGCCAAGCTGGGCCGTTAATTCCGCCTCCTTGCCTGAATAGAAAAGCGCGCCATTTGGCGCGCTTTTTGTTTCTGTATTCTGACGATAGCAACCGGATGATGGAGTAGCTCCTCAGGCGTTGCGACCGATAAAGAGATCGGTCACATGGCAGCTGCTTCTCGCTTCCAGTGCGTCGAGCATGTAGGCCGCCGCATCTTCCGGGGTCATGAAGCCGCTGCTGTCCACGTGATCCGAGTTGTCCCAGAATTCGCTGCGGATCCCACTCGGATAGAGGTTCACCAGCCGTAGCGGCGAGCCTTTCAGCTCGGCCCGCAACGACTCCAGAAAACCGCGCATGCCCCATTTGGAGGCGCAGTAGAGGCTCTCGTTGGCCTTGCCCACCTGGGCGGCGGAGGAGAGCACATTGGCCAGCACGCCGCCCTTGTCGCCAATGAGCCGCACCGTCTGCTGGGCCACCAGAATGGTGGAGATGAGATTGCTCTCCACCACCCGGCGGATCTGCTCGGCGGTATAGACACCAACCGGGCCGAATTCGCCGACTCCGGCGCAGTGGATCACCATGTCGGGCAGGCCGCCCCACTCCACCGCTGCGGCGAAGGCAACGTCGACCTCTTCATGGTGCGCCAGATCGGCAGCGATGCCGATCACCGCGCTGCCGAGCAGTTGTTCCTGCTCCTGCAGTCGCTGATAACGGCGCCCCATCATGGAGACGCGATGACCGCGTTCTACCAGTCCGATGGTCAGAGCACGCCCAAGGCCGGAGCCCGCGCCAGTCACTATGATATGGCCCATATCCTTACCCCTTGGCAATGGACGGTTCTGTCGACGTACCCATCATGGGCTTATTCCAGCCGCTGGGCACGGCTCAGGCCGGAACATACGCCCGTCACCAGAGATGTGCCACACGTTCGCTGTCCTTAACCGTGCCGCCTTTAGAAGCGGAACGCGCCGCCGATGAACCAGCCTTCTATCCCCTGATCCATATCGGCGATGTCGATGGCGGCATCACGCCAGCCGGCACGGATCTGCACCGGGATGGAGGAGAACTGATAAGCCGCTCCAAGACGGTAGTCATAGTGATCGCCGTTCTCGATGCGAGCGTCGCCGAAGAAGGAGAAACCTGTGCCCGGCAGCATCACTTCGGCGCCGGTATAAGCCATCAGCTCACCCTCGTCGTAGGATTCGTTCAGGGTGTGGAACTTGCCGTCGTATTGACGACCGGTCAGGCCCAGATCGATCTTGAACAGGTCGTTGTTCAGCAGACGATAGTAGAGGGTCAGATCATAGGCTTCGAGATCGTTGTTGAATGAACCGCCACTGGTGCTGAAATCGGTGATCTCGAACTTGGCGTTCGGTAGCAGGAAGATGTCGTGCTCGACTTGCAGGTAGCCAGTCCAGTTGTACTGGTCATCATAGCTGCCGTTGGCATCCACACCATGGATGCTGCCGCTGCCCTGGGAGTTCCAGCTATCGACACCCGCCGCGAAACGCCAGTCATCGGCAGCCATGGCGGCTTGACTGAAGAGGGCCAGCAGGCTGGCGGCAATCAAAGTCTTTTTCATCATATCGTTCCCTTGTGGACTGGAAAGGCCATCATTTTACCCGGTGAGCAAGGAATACCTAGAGTAAAAAGCTGAACAAGCGTCCATTAATGTCAGTGCTGCATGCCTTTCATCGGCTCGACCGGCTTCACCGGCAGACTCAGACTGAGGGTTTGACCATCATCCAGGGTCAGCGTCAGCGGGAAGGGCGTGTCCTGGGAGAGCTCACGCACGTCGAACAGCATGATGTGGAGACTGCCTGGTTTGAGAACGGCCTCACCCCTGGCCGGGATCTCGATGCTCTCGACCTGGCGCATCTTCATGACGCCATTTTCGTGCAGATGGGTGTGCAGCTCGGCACGGCCAGCGTCAGGGGAGGCAACCGCAGTCAGGGCCACCGGCTTGTCCCCGTCATTCTTGAGCACCATGAAGGCAGCGGTGTTGGGTGAACCCGGGGGGAGCAAGCGCACATAACCGTCGACGGCCTCGACCTTGGCCAGTGCGGGGGCTGCCAGGAGCAGGGCCAGGGTGGAATAAAACGCACGTTTAAACATGGTTGAAATCCTTTTATGATGTTGTTAAACGACGCAAAGCTTACCCCTGTGGCAAGCTTTTGACAGCCCCCGAACACAAGGATTCAGACATGGCCCTCACAATTCTGGCCGAGCAGCAGGATGGCTTGCTCCTGCTGACCCTCAACCGGCCGGACAAGCGCAATGCCCTCAACACCGACATGTACCTGGCCCTCACCGAGGCCTTTCAGCAGGCTGCCCAGGACGAGAGCGTGCATGTGGTGTTGCTGCAAGGGCAGCAGGAGTGCTTCACCGCGGGCAATGATCTCGCGGACTTCATGGGCAAGAGCAGCCTGGAAGCGGATGACCCCATCCTGCAGTTCCTCCACACCCTGGCCGACTTCCCCAAGCCGGTGATCGCCGCCGTGGGCGGCCCTGCGGTGGGTATAGGCACCACCCTGCTGCTGCACTGCGATCTGGTCTATCTGGGGGACAACGCCAGGCTGCAACTGCCCTTCGTCGAGCTCGGACTGGTGCCGGAGTTTGCCTCCAGCCTGCTGCTGCCCCGTGCCGTGGGCCATCTGAAGGCGGCAGAGCTGTTGTTGCTGGCGGAGGCCATCGACGCCGGAGAGGCGCTGCGGCTCGGGCTCGCCAACCGGGTGGTGGCCGCCGATACGTTGCTCGCGTTTGCCCGCGAACAGGGGCTGAAGCTCGCGGCCAAAGCGCCCAAGGCGCTGCAAAAGAGCAAGGCGCTGCTCAAGCAGGAGCTCAGGCAGGCGGTGCATTTCGTCATCGATCTGGAGGCCCGCGCCTTCTCCCTCGCCCTGCAAGGGGAGGAAGCACAGAGCCGCATCGCACGGCGGCTCGGGCGCACAGCCGCTAGTTGAGGCGGAACCGGCCTATCAGCTCGCAGCCCTGCACCTTGTCCTGCACCTGGATCAACCTGGCGATCTCGGGGTTGGGGTGGCGCTTCAAGAAGGAGAGCAGGGCGGCGCGGCAGCAGCCCAGCTCGCTGACGAGGGATTCGCACGCCCGGTTCGGGCACTGGGGCACCAGCGCCGTCACCAGCTCGGAGGCCAGCTTGAGATAGCGCAGCTCATAGGCGGGCTCCTCCATGGCGCGCCAGAAGTCAGCCATGCGGTGGCAGGTGGCGACCCGCATGCTGGCCAGTTCGTCCAGATCCCCGGACGCCAGCTCATACACCTCCCCCAGGGCCTGCTGATAGAGGCAGATGGCCGTGCCCAGTGCCCCTATGCCAAGGGCATTCTCCGCCTCCAGCATGTAACGCTGCCAGTTCTGATTCGTCATGGTCCTCTCTCCTGCCGATACGAGTGGAGCCTGTATCATGGCCAATCGAGAATAAATATCAACCAGACCCTTTGTGCAGGATCCCTCAACCCGTGGTCCGGGATTGATTGACGCGACACTGCTTGCCGGGATAGCCGGGCAAGGCACTGGCCTTGCTGTTGCAGGCCAGGCGCTTGGCCTCGGCGAGGCGATCCGCCAGATTGGCGGCATTGACCGGCTGCCACGCCATCTGCTGGCCGAGCCAGCTGGCCCAGGCGAACTCGACGAAGTAGACCTGATCCTGCTTGCTGAAGTAGCCCGCGTCCTGCAGCAGGCCCGCCAGGGTACGGTAGGGATAATCCGGCAACTCACCGATATGGCCGGGCAGCTGTTCCGGAGTGAACGGCTGACCCCGCTCATTCTTCAGCCAGGCCCAGTGGTTGTTCTGCATCTGGCTCCAGAAACTGCCCCTGTCTTGCAAGCGGGCGATCACCTTGACCCTCACCGCCTTCACCCCCTGTTGCCACAGCGCCTTGGTCAGGTGGTGCCTGTCGACCAGCCAGTAGCCGCCATCGGGGGCGATGACGATGGGGATTTCTTTCTTTTTCATCAGCTTGTCGAGCTGCTTCTCGCTCTTGTCCGCCAGTTCCCGCACCGTGGTGTCGACCTGCAACTGCCCCACCCCGCCCTGAGTCGGATGCAGTTGATCTATGCTCACCTCGCACCAGCTCCCCACCTGGCTGCTCTTCTCGCAAGGGGCCAGCGCCCAGGCACCCTGGCTCAGCACACAGGCCAATAACATCCATACTCTCATCGTTTGCTCCTCTTGCCCGCGCTCGGGGCGGACGCACATAGGGTTGCCGTCCCGGATATGATGGGACTCACTCTGGCGGTCTGACCAGCAAAGGGGATATCATGATTCCCCGTCTGCCGGCGATGAATTCTCGCCGAGTTTTCTCCTCGCTTCACACAATTTGAAGGATTCGCCATGAAAGGATGGAGCCCCTTGCTGGCCCTGCTGGGCTGTGCCTGTGTCCAGGCCGCCGATGTACCGGCTGGCACCCAACTCGCCACCGAACAGGCCGTCGTGCGTCATCTGAAAGACGAGCCGACCAGCCTGAGTCCGCTCAAACTGGTCGGTCTGCCGGAGCTGCAAGTGCTCAGGGATCTCTATGAGGGGCTCTTGACCCAGGGGCCGGACGGCAAGGTGCTGCCCGGGGTGGCCGCGAGCTGGGAGAACAAGGACAACCGGCAGTTCACATTCAATCTGAGGCCGGATGCCCGCTGGTCCAACGGGGATCCGGTGCGCGCCGCCGACTTCGTCTACGGCTGGCGCAAGCTGGTCGATCCGAAAGAAGCCGCCACCTTCGCCTGGTTCGCCCAGCTGGCCCACTTCGACAAGGTGGACGAGATAGTCGAGGGCAAGCTGCCGCCCGAGGCGCTCGGGGTGCAAGCCCTGGATGACCACACCCTGCAGGTGACGCTCTCCCAGCCGGTGCCCTACTTCCTGAGCCTGCTGACCCACCCCAGCCTGTCGCCGCTGCACAAGGCCAGCATGGAGCAATATGGCAACCAGTGGACCCAGCCGGGCAAGCTGGTGGGCAACGGCGCCTTCGTACTGAGCCACCGGGTAGTGAACGAGAAGCTGGAGCTGACTCCGAACCCCTACTACTGGGATCGCGCCCATACGGTGCTGACCCGCGTCACCTTCGTCCCCATCAACCAGGAGAGTGCCGCCACCCACCGCTATCTGGCCGGGGATCTGCACATCACCGAATCCTTCCCCAAGGAGCAGTACCAAAGCCTGATGGCCCAGATCCCGGGAGAGGTCTATACCCCGGAGCAACTCGGTACCTACTACTACGCCTTCAATACCCAGCGCCCGCCCCTGAATGACGTGCGGGTCCGCCAGGCGCTCTCCTACACCATCGACCGGGCGCTCATCGCCGACAAGGTGCTGGGTACGGGGGAAAAACCCGCCTATCACTTCACCCCGGATGTGACCGCCGGGTTTGTTCCCAAGCCCAACCTGCTCTCCACCAGCAGTCAGCAGGCGCTGGACGAGAAGGCCAGGGCGCTGCTGAAAGAGGCAGGCTATGGCCCGGACAAGCCCCTTGAGCTGACTCTGCTCTACAACACGGCGGAAATTCACAAGAAGATGGCGCTGGCCATTGCCAACCTGTGGAAGCAGAAGCTGGGGGCTCGGGTCGAGCTCACCAATCAGGAGTGGAAGACCTACCTCGACAGCCGCCAGAGCGGCCAGTTCGAGGTGATCCGCTCCTCCTGGGTCGCCGACTACAATGACCCTTCCGCCTTCCTCGGTCTGTGGGGCTCCCACCACAGCGGCAACATGGCCCGCTTCGCCAACCCCGGTTACGATGCCTTGCTGACCCGGGCGGCCAGCAGCCGGGATGAGGGTGAACGGGCACGCCTGTTCGACGAGGCCGAAACCATCTTGCAGGAGGAGGCGCCGATCGCCCCCATCTACCAATACACCAACGCCCGTCTGATCAAGCCCTGGCTCAAGGGCTATCCCATCAACAACCCGGAAGACGTGGCCTACAGCCGCCAGCTCTACCTCGTCAAGCACTGAGTCAGAGGGGGCCGGCGCGGCTGGCCCCCTCTTCGCACTGTTCCAATTCAAGTTCCCGGCATAAAATGCCGCCTCTCTGTCGTCCATCAGCCCGTTGAATCGATCTCCCTATGCGTTGTCTGCTCCTGCTTGCCCTGTTCTCTGCCCTCCCTGCCAAGGCCGCCAATGAAACCGAATGCCGCCAGGCCTTCCTCGAATGGATGTTGAGCCAGCAGAAGCAGTTCAGCGATCGCAAGGCCAGCAAGATGGAACGGCGCAACGCCGAGCGGGCCATCGATCAGGCCCGTGACGAGTTCGCCAAGCAGGAGAGCTTCTGCCAGGCCATGGCCTGGGTCTCCCGCGATCAGGGTCGGGATCCCCGCTTCCAACCCAGGACGGGAGAGATCCACGACTTCACCCCCCGCAGTTGATCCCGCGCTGAAGTCGCCCCCCATCTACTACTTTTTTCAGTCGTCATAGTGTTGATTTATTGACCCAAGCCAAGATAACCACTTGGGTCGCCCCTACAATGAAGCCGTAACGACAACACACAATAAAAATAAATTTATCAGTTACTTGGCTCATTCAGGATGCGCACATGACCACCACCCGGCAAGAAGGGGAGATCCGTTTCCCCGACCACATATCATTGATTTCGACCACGGACCCCACCAGCCACATCACCTATGCCAACCAGCACTTCTGCGACGTGGCTGGCTACAGCGCCGCCGAGATGGAAGGGGTCCCTCACAACCTGGTTCGCCACCCCGACATGCCCAGGGCCGCCTTCGCCGATATGTGGCAGCGACTGCAGCAAGGCAAGAGCTGGATGGGACTGGTGAAGAACCGCGCCAAGAGCGGCCAGTTCTACTGGGTCAATGCCTATGTCACCCCCATCCTCAACGAACGGCAGCAGATCATCGAATACCAGTCGGTACGCACCCGCCCACAGGATCACGACATCGCCTGGGCGGAGCGACTCTATGCCCGGATCCGGGCGGGCAAGGCACTGCCCTGGCAGAGTCGCGTCACCCTGGAGCCGGGGCAACTCAGTCTGCTGCTCTCGGGCACAGCCCTGGTCGGCATGGGGGCCAGCCTGATGACGGGCCAGGCCGGATGGGGTGGCCTCACCCTGCTCTGCCTGCTGGCCCAGATGGGGCACGGCTGGCACCTGCAGCAGCGACTGGCCCGGCTGCTGGCCATGGCGGGCGAAGAGCTGGGCACCCCCCTCTGTCAGGTGCTCTACGCCAGACGGCGGGACAGCCTGGCGGCCCTCGAACTCGTGCTGCGCATGAAGAAGGCCGAGCTCAGGGCCGTGGTGGGGCGCAGCGCCGACACCAACCAGCAGATACTGCAGGCGGCGGAGGATGACAGGGGGCACATCCAGACCATAGACACCCACCTGCAACAGCAGCGGGCCCAGAGCGAGCAGCTGGCTGCCGCCATCACCCAGATGAGCCAGTCGATCCGCGACGTGGCCGACAACGCCCATCAGGCCAACGCCCTGGTGAGCGAGGTGCAGCAGGTGTCGGCCAGCGGCCAGCAGGCGCTGGCGACCACCCGCGCCTCGGTCAACCGACTCCACCAGGAGCTGGATGCCAGTCAGGGCGTGCTGGTCCGCCTGACCCAGGACAGCCAGAAAATAAGCGGGATCCTGGAGGTGATCGGGCAGATTGCGGATCAGACCAACCTGCTCTCCCTCAACGCGGCCATAGAGGCAGCCCGGGCCGGCGAGCAGGGGCGCGGCTTTGCTGTGGTGGCCGACGAGATCCGGGCGCTGGCCCAGAAGACCCGCAGCTCCACCGGCGAGATCAGCGACATGATAGGGGCGCTGCAACAGAGTACCCGGCAGCTCTCCGACGGCATGACCCAGGGCGCCCAGACCTCGGTTCTCTGTCAGCAGCACATGGGGGCCACCGCCGAGGTGCTCGACCAGATCAACCAGATGCTGGCCCAGGTGACCCACACCAGTGACGAGATAGCCCAGGCCGTCAGCCAGCAGGCGGACGTGACCAGCACCCTGGATCAGGGGATCCACCAGATCCACCAGCTGGCCAACCACACCGCCGACAACAGCAGACAAGCCCTCGATGGCATCACCCTGCTGGTGGAGCGGCTGCAGAACCTCTCCCGCCTGATCAACCAGTTCCACGACTGAGATTGCCCTCCGTGTAGCCAGGCGCGTCCTTGGACGCGCTGTGATGACGCTGCCACCAACCCCTGATGCCCGACGCCAGCCCTATCCGATTGCGCTCCCTCCCCCTGGTTCTTCCTCCCCATATGGGGCCTTTCATTTATTTGTAACAAAAATGTAAATGAAATAACCCCGACGCCCGCCATAACAGTCAGTTTCCATCGTGCTTCAACCAAAAGGACTTCATGATGCACAAGCCCCTCAGCTATGCCGCCCTGCTGCTGGCCAGCCAGTTTCCGTTGCAGGCGCTGGCCGATACCGATGTCTACCTCACCAACAACGGCCCCGAGCCCTTGCAACTGACGATCCACCAGAGCGGCTCCGGCGAGCTGCAGGCGGGCAGCCAGTGGACTCAGCACAGGACGGAGCTGGGCCCCTGGGAGAGCGCCATGGTGCTCAGCTTCAACCGCTACGAGGGGGTGAAGGCGGGCAAGAGCTATCTGTTCGAAACCCGGGTCACCACCGCCGGGGGCGACACCTATCGTCTCACCCAGCTGATGGAGGGCACCTGGTGGAACAGCACCCTGCAACACGGCGGCGAGACGCCGGCAGACGGCTCCGGCTGGCAGAGCGATCGCGCCATCCATCGCCTGGCGGGCCCGCAGGAGCTGGCCTTCGCCGCCAAGTTCACCGGCCGCTACGACGATCTGCACTATATGCTCACTCCACCACAAAGGCGGGAACAGTCGGAGCCGGCGGAGGACAAGCTCAAGGTCGCCAGCTACAACGTCTGGGCCCTGCCGGTGATCGCCGCCAGCATCGGCGAGCGGCTGACCCTGCTGCCCGAGTACCTCAAGGGCTATGACGCCCTGTTGCTGCAGGAGGTGTTCGACGGCCGCCGCGAGGGTTTCCTGCAGGCACTGGCCAAGGAGTACCCGTACCAGACCAAGGTGCTCGACAAGCCGGGGGTCAACATCCACGACGGCGGCGTGGTGATCGTCAGCCGCTACCCCATAGTGCGCGAGGCCCAGCTGGTCTATCCCCAGTGCACCGGCACCGACTGCTTCGCCGACAAGGGAGTGATGTACGCCGAGGTGATCAAGGGGGGCAAGGCCTGGCATCTGTTCGCCACCCACACCGCCAGCTTCGACACCGACGAGGCGAGGCGGCTGCGCCAGATCCAGTTCGGCCAGATGCGCACCCTGGCCGCCAGCCTCCAGATCCCGGCCAGCGACACCGTCATCTACGGCGGTGACTTCAACGTCAACAAGCGCAAGTTCGCCGACGACTACGCCGGTATGCTGGCCAACCTCAACGCCGATGAGCCAGTCTATGGCGGCTACACCGAGGCCACCTTCGATCCCAGGCTCAATCCCTACGCCGGCGGGCCCCTCTCGGGCGGCGCCAACGTCGAGTACCTGGACTATCTGGTGGTGAGCAGGGAGTACGGTGCCGCACGCCACAACCTCAACAGCGTCTGGATCCCGCGCAGCAGCGATGGCAGCCTCTGGCCCGCCAGCAACCTCTCCGATCACTTCCCGGTCAAGGGAGAGATCAGCCGATGAAGCGCCGCTACGGCTTTCTGGCCCTGTCATTGCTGGCGCTGTTGCTGCTCAACCTCGGCGGGCGGGACGATCCAGGCCAGCCAGTGCCAGCAAGCAGGCCAAGCCCTGTCACCGCTGCCCCGTCGCCACAAGCATCGGCGCCGCTGGCGCCCGCTGCCGGCCAGACTGCCGCCGCCTCTGCGCCTGTCACAACCGGGCCACTGCCTGTCAGCTGGCGGGCCATGCCGGACGAAATGAACCACCAGCTCGCCAGCGAGATAACGGACAGCGATCAGCCGCTGAACGAGCGGCTGGCCAATCTGGAGGCGATGGAGACTGGATGGATGAGCGAGGGGGAGAGTCTGTTTCGGCTGCAAGGGCGCTACGCCCAGGCACTCGAGCAGCTGGCGCAGGAGAACGAGCAGTTACCGCTGGCCGAGCGGCTGGCGGCCCTGACCCGGCTGCAGGATGAGTGGGTAGCGGATCACCCGGATCTGGCGGCGGATCTGTTCAACCCGGATGCCCGCCTGCAGCAGGCGCGCCAGCTGTGGGGGGACGAGGAGCTGGAGACATTGGCCCGCCACTTCCTGCCAACCGGGCAGGCCGAAGCGACAGTGCAGTTTGCCACCACCCGCCAGCAGCAGCTGGATCAACGCGGCCACTACCAGCAGCAGTTGGCCGAGCTGGAGCAGCAGCTGGCAGCCCGTCAGGGGGCCATGACCCCCGAACGCTGGCAGCAGTACAGAGAGGAGGTGCTCGGTCAGTTCAGGCGCGACTTCTTCGCCCAGACGCAAGACCAGCCCTGAGCAGACAACGGCTTGGGGAAGCTGAGATTGAAAAGAAAAGGGCCCGTCAGGGCCCTTCGCATTTCCCCAGCATCAGGCCAGCGGATAGCTGGCGGCCAGATCGTTCTCGCAATGCCAGTTGGCCCACAGTTTCTGATCCGTGCCCATCTGCAGGGTGGCGAAGTTGCGGGTGCGCAGATAGACAGGAGCACCAAACGGCTTGAGCAGCTCGGCACGGACCAGCCGGCTCTCGTCGAGGTATTCGGGAGCGTCGTTGGTCATGGCGAGGATCCCCGTCCACTGGAACTGGGTGGGGCAGGGATGCACTATGCCGGAGGAGACCAGCTGGTGCACATTCATCACCCCCTCCCCCCGCCGGTCCTGGATCACCCCGAGGCAACCCACGTGCACATCCCCGGACAGGATCAGGGTCTTGGGGAGCACCTGATCCTCTCCCTTGACGGCCTGGCGCCGCAGCCTGGCGTTGTCCAGCAGCCGCATGATGAGGCGGGCCCGCTCCCCCTGGTGTGACTTGGCGCGCCAGTGATCCTTGAGATCGTCGGTCAGCTCCTCCTCCCAGGGGGTCGCATCGAACGTCGCCTCGGTGAAGGAGAAATCCCGATAGACCACGGGCACCCCGGTCATGACCAACAGGTGTCCCTCACCGCAATCGGCCAGCGCCCCGTTGATCTGATCCCACTGCTCCCGGCTCATCACCTGGTTCTGGCTGCGGGTCGCCCGGTTGTCCAACGCCAGGATCTGGTAGCCCCGAAAACGCAATCGCCAGGAGTGATGGGTCAGGTGCACCGGATCCAGCAGGGAGACATTGGCAGCGGAGCGCAGCTGGAACAGCCTGAAATACTTGGCGGCGGCGGCATAGATGGCCTGATAGACCTCGCAGTCCTGCAAGTCGGCGGGATAGCTGCCCCAGCCATCGAAGATGTCGTGATCGTCCCACATCATGACGCTCGGCACCCGGGCCAACATGGTGGCCACCTCGGGGCGGCTCCACTGCCGGCAGTAGAGTTCGCAATAGAAGCGATCGAGCTGTTCCACCATGGTCCGGGTCGCCTTGCGCTTGACCTTGTCCACCCGATCCAGCTCGTTCCAGGCCTTCAGGGTCGGTACCGAGGTCCAGAGGGAGTCGGCATAGACCTGATCACCGCCCATCAGCAGCAGCGACAAGGGGTGATCCCTGTGCTCGGCGGCCAGCCTGTCCCACATCACGTAAGGCTGGGTTGTGGAGGTGAGCAGCTTGAAGTCGGAGAAACCGTTGCAGGAGGCATACCCGATGCGCACCCGCTCCTCCTGCCCCGGCAGATGAAACTGCCACTGGCTGGCCCCGGCCAGATCCCGGGCGGACACACCGTCCAGCAGGATCTCGTAGTCGACCGTGCTGGCCAGGGCCTTGGAGGTCGCCGACCAGACGGCGCGCCAGAACACCCCTCTCGGGGTATCCGCCTGCTTGCTGGCGCTCAGCAGTTTGCCATTGATCTTGACACTGGCCCCTTTGAAGCCCGCCACCGCCAGGAAACAGATGCTGTATTGTGTCTCCGATTCGAGCCCCAGCAGGGGCCCCATTACCAGGGTCGTCATCCGCTATCCTCCATGGTCCATTCCATGGAGCATACCGAAACAGGCGCCCTTTGATACTGCCCAACCGGGCAGCGTCGCCCCTAGGCCTTGCCCTTGAACTGCCTGACGCTGCGCTTGGCCTGGGTGCGGCGGTTAGCCTGCTTGTCCCGGGGGGCCCGCTTGCCCTCCCCGCTCGCAGGCTGGTCGGTCACCGGGAAGCCCTCAAGCTCCTCCAGCGGCAGCGCGCGACCGGTCAGGGTGCGGATGGCCGCCAGCGTCTCGGCCTCCCCATGGCAGACCAGGGAGAGGGCGAGGCCTTTCTGCCCGGCGCGGGCGGTGCGGCCGATGCGATGCACATAGACGGGGGCATTGGCAGGCAAATCCAGGTTGATCACTACCGGCAGCGCCTCCACATGGATGCCCCGCGCCATCAGATCCGTGGCCACCAGCACCCGTACCTTGCCCGCCTTGAAATCGGCAAGCGCCTGCTCCCGCGCCCCTTGATCCTTCTCGCCGTGCAGGGCGGCCACCGCGATGCCCGCCTTGGCCAGCTTTCTGGCCACCCCGTCGGCATCGTCCCTGGCGCTGATAAACACCAGCACCTGGGGCCAGTCTTGCGCCTTGAGCAGGCTGATCAGTGCAGGCACCTTGCTGCTCTTGTTGACCAGATGGAGCCGCTCCTCAATCTCGCTCACCAGCCTGTTGAGCGGATTGGCCTCGATCCGGATCGGGTTCGTCAGTAGATCGGTAGCTAGGCTCTCCAGCTCGAGGGGCAGGGTAGCGGAGAACAGCAGGGTCTGTCGCTCCGTCGGCATGGCATTCAACAACCACTGGATATCGGGCCAGAAGCCCATCTCCAGCAGGCGATCCGCCTCATCCAGCACCAGAGTGCGCAAGTTGCTTAAGCCCAGCCGCCGCTGGGCCAGCAAGTCCCGCAGTCGCCCCGGTGTCGCCACCAGCAGTTGCGGCCCCAGGGCCAGCTCGGCCTGTTGCTGCTCCTGTGGCACGCCGCCACACAGGGTCAGGGTGCGCAGCCCCAGCGCCTCGGCCACCCCTTGCAGCGCTGCGTTCACCTGGGTAGCCAGCTCCCGGGTCGGCACCAGCACCAGCCCCTGTACCCGATCGGAGGCCGCGTCCAGCCCCTGCAGCAGTGGCAGGCCGAACGCCAGGGTCTTGCCGCTGCCGGTCTGGGCCAGCGCCAGCAGATCCTGGCCCGCCAATGCCACCGGTATTGCAAGCTGCTGGATGCGGGTCGGGGTATTCAGCTCGGCAGGCAGTGCAGCCAGCAGGGTGGGATGGAGGGAGAGTTCGTTGAAGGTCATGGGGCTACGCGGCAAGAAGAAGTGGGAGGCGAAGTCTAGCCAGACTGACCCGATAAGTAAAAGAGCTATGAGCCCAAACGCTGGAAGAGGCGGGAGTGACGTTGTCCAGGCAGCCTGATCCCATAAGTAAAAGGCCGGTGAGAAGAAGCAGGGGAATATGGGCTAGCGAGTCTGATCACCTCAACCTTGAGGGCCACTGCGCCCGCAATAAAAACGGCCTGCATCAGCAGGCCGTCGGCAATCAGCGCAAGACGAAACTTACAGAGCAGCCAGGGCAGCGGCGTAGTTCGGCTCGTCGGCCACTTCGGCCACCAGCTCGCTGTGCAGCACCTTGTCGTGCTCATCCAGCACCACGATGGCACGGGCAGCCAGGCCCACCAGGGGACCGGAGGAGAAGGCCACGCCGTAGTCCTGCAGGAAGGAGACACCGCGCAGGGTGGAGAGGTTCACCACCTTGTCCAGACCCTCGGCGCCGCAGAAACGGGCCTGGGCGAACGGCAGATCGGCGGAGATGCACAGCACCACTGTGTTGCTCAGGGCGCTGGCCTGCTCGTTGAACTTGCGTACGGAAGTGGCGCAGGTCGGGGTGTCGACGCTCGGGAAGATGTTCAGGATCTTGCGCTTGCCGGCGAAGGTCGCCAGGGTCGCATCGGACAGATCGCCAGCAACCAGGGAGAAGGGCTTGGCCTGCTCACCGGCAACGGGGAAGTGGCCGGAGACGGAGACGGGGTTGCCTTGCAGGGTGACGGTATTGCTCATGTTAGGTCCTTGATTATCGATGGGGGATCCAGGGTTCCCAGTATAGGCCCAGCGGCAGGGGACAAACACCCGCTAACAAGAGGGATTTGTTGCGGCCCTGTCTCGCCTGTCCCGCTGAGGTGGGAAAGAGAAGGGCTTGACCTTGGACTTAACACCAAGGTTTACACTGGGCTCAGACATAGGCGATCCCGCAGGGGCGGGATCCACTCAAGAGGGACTCATCATGAGCAAATCCTGCTGCAGCCATTCCCATGCCGCCCCCATCAAGGCCATCGGCAAGGCCGCCCCCCATCAACATGAGCACGGGCACGACAGCCACTGCTGCGACAAGGTCGCCTCTGCCAGCGGTTGCGCCAGCCAGGCGCCCCAGGATCACCAGGCGCACGGGGTCGACGAGGGACCCGGGGATGAAGACCCCCCCAGGGGCAATGACGCCGAAGGCAAGCCTTCTCATCCACACGACCATGATCATCGCGCCCATGGAGCAGTGACCGAGGGGCCTCTGCCCGCCCCGACCCGCGACAGTCGCCGCCACAGCTGGCAGGTGCTGGGGATGGACTGCCCCAGCTGCGCCCGCAAGATAGAGACGGCCGTCAACCGGGTCGAAGGTGTCACCCAGGCTCGCGTGCTGTTCGCCACCGAGAAGCTGGTGGTGGATCTCGCCCCCGGCCTCTCCCCCGACCCTGTCACCGCCGCCGTGCTGGCTGCAGGATTCCGGCTCAAGGGGGCAATGCAACCCGGGGACGACAGCTCCAAACGCCGCAGCCCACAGATGGCCATGCTCACCAGATATTGGCAGCCTCTGTCGCTGGCCGGCCTGATGGGGGTGGCGGCCCTGCTGCCTGGCCAAATCGGTCAGCCACTGTTTACCCTGGCCACCCTGTGGGGGCTCTGGCCCGTGGCCCGCAAGGCGTGGGCATTGACCCGAAGCGGCTCCCCCTTCGCCATCGAGACCCTGATGACGGTGGCGGCGCTCGGCGCCCTCTTCCTCGGGGAGACCGCCGAGGCGGCCATGGTGCTGCTGCTCTTTATGCTGGGGGAGCACCTGGAGGCCTACGCCGCCGGTCGCGCCCGCGCCGGGGTGACCGCCCTGATGGCCCTGGTGCCCGACAAGGCGCTGCGCATTTGTACCACAGCAGAAGGTGAAGTACGGGAAGAGGTTGCCGCCGAGATGCTGCGTCCCGGCGACATCATCGAAATCGCCCCGGGCGCCCGCTTGGCCGCCGATGCCCGCCTGCTCGACCCCCTCGGCGCCTTTGACGAGAGCGCCCTGACCGGCGAGTCCATCCCGGTGGAGCGCCGTCAGGGGGACAAGGTGCCCGCTGGCAGTCTGGCGGCGGATCGGGTGCTGCGCCTGGAGGTGGTCTCCGAGCCCGGCAACAACGCCATCGACCGCATCCTGCACCTCATCGAGGAGGCCGAGAGCCAGCGCGCCCCCATCGAGCGCTTCATCGACCGCTTCAGCCGCTGGTACACCCCGGCCATGATGCTGGTCGCCCTGCTGGTGATGCTGGTGCCACCGCTGGCCTTCGGCCAGAGCTGGGACGAGTGGATCTATCGCGCCCTGGCGCTGCTGCTCATCGGCTGCCCCTGCGCTTTGGTGATCTCCACCCCGGCGGCGGTTACCTCGGCCCTGGCGGCGGCAACCCGGCAGGGGGCCCTGATCAAGGGCGGTGCGGCCCTGGAGCGGCTGGCCCACATCGATACAGTGGCCTTTGACAAGACCGGTACCCTGACCCTGGGCAAACCGCAGCTGACCGACTTCATCAGCCTCAATGGCCAGCCACAGACCGAACTGCTGGCGCTGGCCGCCGCCATCGAGCAGGGATCCCACCACCCCCTGGCCCGCGCCGTGGTGGCGGCAGCGAACGAGCAGGGGCTGAGCCTGGCCACAGCAAGCGATCTGCGCGCCCTCCCCGGCATGGGGGTGGAGGGGCGCATCGACGGCGCCCTCTGGCAACTGCTGGCCCCGAGCCGGGTCACCACCCTGGATGCCGCGATGCAGGCCCGGATCGCCGCCCTGGAGCAGCAAGGCAAGACGGTGGTGGTGCTCGGTCAGCCTGATGCCGCCCCGGCGGCCTTGCTGGCGCTGCGGGATCAGATCCGGCCGGAAGCGGCGGCGGCCTTGCAAGAGCTCAACCAGCTCGGACTGCAGAGCATCATGCTGACCGGCGACAACCCGCGCGCCGCCGAGGCGATCGCCACCGAGCTGGGCATGGACTGGCGCGCGGGCCTGCTGCCGGAAGGCAAGGTAGAGGAGATTGGTCTGCTCGCCAGCAGCCGCAAGGTAGCCATGATCGGCGACGGCATCAACGACGCGCCGGCCATGAAGCGGGCCAGCATCGGCATCGCCATGGGGAGCGGCACCGACGTGGCGCTGGAGACCGCCGATGCGGCCCTGACCCACAACCAGCTCGGCGGCCTGGCCGCCATGATCCGGCTGTCGCGGGCGGCACTGGCCAACATCCACCAGAACATAGCGCTGGCGCTGGGGCTCAAGGCCATCTTCCTGGTCACCAGCCTGCTCGGCATCACAGGGCTCTGGATTGCCGTGCTGGCCGATACCGGCGCCACCGCCCTGGTCACCGCCAACGCCCTGCGCCTGCTGCGCAAGCGCTAAGCCGGCCGTTAACGGTACAACCAACAGCCGCCCCAGCAGGGCGGCTTTTTTATTGTCTCGCCCACCACGACAAAGAAAAAGCGCGGCTGCCGGTCGGCAGTCGCGCTTTGCTTACTCTCTCGGAGTTATCCCACCCTTGGCGAGGTGGAATTCAACCCTGGGGTGCCGAGTCAGCCCAGGGCTCGATGGGGTTGCTTACTTGGCGCTGCACTCCTGGACGATGACGGTACCCACCTCGCCAGAGGTCTTGGTCGGATCGACCTTGACCAGGAAGCTCCACAGGCCCTGCGCCAGAGTCATGCTGTTGTTGCCCATGCCGCCATCGCCGTGCTGCAGCGGATAGGACTGCTCAGGCTCCAGGGCGATCAGGGTGCCACCGGCATCCTTGACGAAGAACTGCTTGCTCCAGTTGCCGTCGTCGTTGGCAAACTTGAAGTCGAAGCTGCCCGCGTAGTTGAAGGCAGCCTGATAGATGGCGAGATTGCCCTCCATCCCCTTGTAGTTCAGCTGATAGGTCGGCTGTGCGTTCCAGTCACTCAGGCTGCCGCGCACATAGAGCGGGAAGCCGAGCGGATTACCGGCGACGGTATCCAGCACCTTGCAGCTCTGCACCGGCTCGGTGTAGCTGACGCTCAAGGTCGGCTTGTCCTTGTTCATGGCGGTGAAGACGAACTTGTAGCTGCCCGCCTTGTCGACATTGAACGGCAAATCCCCGCCATTGGCACAGAGCGCACTGACCTGGCCGGTCGCCAGTTGGTCGGTATCACTGCACTTGCCGTAGTTGACGGGACCACCCCAGTCGCTGCCGGCGATCTTCACCTGAGTCGTTCCCAGCTGATCCGTCGTCACGTCGGTGGTGAACTCATAGGTATAGTTGCCACTGAAGTTCATCTTGTTGACCGGATCCCAGGCCCCCAGGAAACCGCGGACAAACACCTCGGTATCACCGAAGGGAGGCAGGGTGCTCAGATCCGTCTTCTTGCTCACCGGCAGACCTGCGCCCTGGGCGCCGTTCTGCGGCTTGACGAAGACGGCAGCAGACCAGGCTCCCAGGGTCAGCTCACCGTTACCCACGGCAGCGCCACTGGCGATGCTGTCGACCCCGCGATGCTTACCACTCAGCACCATGCCGGAGAGGTCGATGGGCTGATCGTCGCCGTCACGGAAGTCGCCGATGGTCTGGCTCTGGCTGGTGGCGTTGATCATCACCACCAGACCGTCGATGGCCGGATCCAGATCCGCGCCAGCCTTGCTGCCATCATCCACCGTCATCACGATGAGACCCGGGGTCTGATCCGGCCCGGTGTTGCGGAAGTCGACCCGCTTGATCACCTCGGCACCGCTGCCCAGACGCAGCAGGCGGGAGGATTGACGCAACTCGGACAGCTCCTGGTAGAAGCTGACCATCTGCTGCATCTCGGCCGAGCCCGGCTTGGCGTGCTGGCCGAGCACCTGCTCGATCAAGGGGTAGTTGTCGCCGTCTTTATCCTTGCGTGGCAAGCCTTTGTCGAAGTTGTTGTCGCCGAGGGTGTAGTCGACCCGGTTGTACCAGTCACCGGAGTCATAGCTGTCCCGCTCCATGGACTTGGAGCGCAGCAGTTCGACCCCGGCATGGGTGAAGGGAATGCCCTGCCCCAGCATGGCGGTGGCCAGCGATACCCCTTGCATCCGCACCAGATCGGCCCCTGCTGGCGCCTTGTAGACCAGGTTGTCGAACAGGGTCTGGTTGTCGTGCTTGTCGACGTAGTTCTGGATTTCGGTCGGATCCTGGGCATAACCCGCGCTCTGACCGTTGTAGTCGATGTCGGCCCCCTTCTTCGGCACGCCATCCTTGTCGGTCAGCACGAACTCCTTGAGGTTGCCCGCCATGCCGAGGCGCACCAGGTCGGACTGGTGCAGGGCGGTGGCGAGATCGACGCCGTCCACCTCGTTGGCATCCACCAGGGCGCCGTTGCCGAAGCCCTGGGTCTTGCGGATGGCGTCACCGCCGTCGAACGGGCTGCCGCCACGCACCGCATCCCGCAGCCGGTCGGAGAAGGAGCCGATACCGGTGCCAGCCAGGTGCTTCTGGGTCGCCTGCACGAAGCGCTTGTCATCCTGCACTTCGCCAAAGTTCCACCCCTCGCCGTAGAAGTACATGTCCGGGTTGACCTTCTTCACCTCGGCCAGGGCCTGCACCATCTGATCTTTCGGGTGGTGGCCCATCAGGTCGAAGCGGAAGGCATCGATCTTGTAGTCCCGCGCCCAGGTGACCAGAGAGTCATCCATCAGCTTGGCGAACATGGCGTGTTCCGGCGCCGTGTTGGAGCAGCAGGTGGAGTTCTCCACCGAGCCGGTCTCCGGGTTCAGACGCTGGTAGTACCAGGGCACTATCTTGTCGAGCACGGATTTGGGGCCGAGGCCGGCCTCGTTGGTGTGGTTGTAGACCACGTCCATCACCACGTTCATGCCGATGTTCTGCTTGATGGCCATGACCATCTCGCGGAACTCCTTGATCCGGGCCGTCCCTTCCGCATTGGTGGCGTAGGAGCCTTCCGGGGTGGTGTAGTGGTATGGGTCATAACCCCAGTTGAAGGAGTCCACCCCGCGCAGATAGCCATACAGCTCCTGCACCACAGGGTTCTCCTTGCTGTCGCTGGCTTGCAGATCGTCCAGCACCGCCGCGATGGTCTCACCGCCGCCGCAGTGGCTGGCGAACTTGGAGTTCTTGACCTCGGCGTTGACCTCGCACAGCTTGCTGAAGTCATCGCTGATGTTCGCCACCTTGGCCGGATCCTCGTTGACGGTAGCGATGTCGAACACCGGCAGCAGGTGCAGGTGGCTGACGCCGCTCTTGGCCAGGGATTTGAGGTGAGTGACGGGGACGCTGTCGGGCTGGGTCAGCCCGAGGAACTTGCCACGCTTCTCTTCATCGGTCGAGGGGTCATTGCCGGTCAGATCCCGGACATGGGCCTCATAGATAGTGATGTCGGCGGGATTCTGCTGGCTGTGGGGCGCCTTCAGGCTGTCCCAGCCATCGGGCTTCAGGGCAGGATCGTCGAGATCCACCACCTGACTGAACTCGGAGTTCATGGCCAGGCTCAGGGAGTAGGGGTCGGTCACCTGATAGGATTCCAGCTTGCGGCTGACCGGATGATAGACCTGGATGTCGTAGCGATAGTATTTGCCCACCAGATCGCTGCCCCCCTGCACGCTCCAGCTGCCGCTGGCCTCGTCCTGTGTCATGGCGCGCTCGCCGATGGCGTTGTGCTGCTCGTCGAACAGCGCCAGTTTGACCGACTTCGCGGTCGGCGCCCACAGCCGGAAGGTGACATTGTCCCCCTCCACGATGGCGCCATAAGTCAGCTTGGTGGCCGCTTCGCTGTAGAGGGCATCGAGGGCACCGGCGCTCTGCACCAGGGTCGCCCCCTGCAAAATGCCGTCGGCATCGGTGCCGATGGCCACCAGTTCTCCCTTGAGCAGGGGCTTGAGGTCTTTCCCTGATGGCAGGGCAAAAGCGGCGGCATCCTTGAGGTGCGGATACTTGGCCTGCTGTTCGGCACTGAGGCTGGTCGGGGTCAGCTTCAGGTAGGGGAAGTCGAATACCCCTTCGCCGTTGGCGGCTATGGTGCCGGACTCGGTGTAATAGAGACGGACATGGGGCTTGTCCTTGCCCCCTTGCCAGATCAGGGTGTTGCCGTCGATCAGGTGGGCACTGGCTCCCGCCACGCCGAAGGCGGCGGTGAAGGCCTCGGCACGGCTGCCGAAGATCTCGTTCTTGCCCACGACAATGGCCACGGTGCGATCCGGGTGCTCGCTGAAGATGACCTTCATGTCGCTGCCGGTCAGGTTCGCCAGATCGCCGTTGCGGGCAATGAAGTTGATGCAGCCTTCCATCTTGCTGAGCGGCACCACCCAGGCCGGGCCGAAGCTGTCTGCCGCTGACGGCGTCTTGCTCTTGTCATCCCAGCCGGTATTGAGACCTGCCTCTGCCGTTGCGTTGCAGGCATCGTTGTTCCACAGGTGCAGGCTGTGACCCGCGAAGGGACCGTCGACGCCACGGGCCGCGCTGCTCTGGGTGTCGACCAGGGCGATCACCGCCTGATTGGGGCCGGCCACCAGTTGCTCGGCCGGAGGTTGCACATTGGGAAGACGAGCGACGGGCTCATCCTGGGGAGTCGGAGGGGTGGAGGGTGAAGAACTGTTGTCGTTACAGCCTGACAAAAGCGCGAGCAGTGAGGCTGTTACCAGCGCCACCTTGGTCTTTTTCATATCCATTTTTTTATAATTCCCGCTGTAGTTGGTCTCGATACTCGAGGTACCCGGTCGTAACCGAGCGATGCCATATTAATCAGCGGAGATTGTTGTAAATGTGAGCGGCCGGGCAAAAAAAACCAACCTGTTTCAACAAGATAACGTTTTCATAACGAAAATTGGATCGCGCTCACAGACCCGCCCCCGCTTTGGGCCCATACCAGCAGAGCGACGGATTCATGCCGGAAAAAATCAATTTCCGATCAAATGGATAGCAAGGAGTCATGACCGATGAAACGGATCGAGGAGCAGGCGAAGCGGCTGGATCAGGAGTATCAGGGGATTGCCCAGCTGTTTCACCAATTCTGTCAGCAGGCCGGGGGACTCGCCGAGCAGTATCACTTCTTCAGCTGGCCCGATTACGAAGAGACGCCGCCCCTCTGCCGGGCCTTCACCCTGCTGGGTGAGCCGCGCGAACTGCGGCTTCGCTGTCAGCCCGGTGAGCGGGGAACCCTGATCGGCATCATCCAGATCCTGGATGACGAGGGAGCGACCCACGCCAGCCTGGGCTTTCGCGCAGACGGTCACCTGCTGCTGGAACCCGGTCGGCTGCTGGATGACCCACCAGGGCTGCTGCTCAAACTGATGCTGGGCTCGCTCTGGCAGGATCAAGCCAAAGGGGAGAACGAACGCCCGCCGCACTGAATCAAGGCCCTGGGATAGGCACCGGGCGCCATCCTATTTCCTATCCCTGAGCGATTTCGATGGTCAGGTGCACCAGCTCCTCGTGGATGGCGAGCCGTTCACGGATCGCCTGTGCCGGGATGGGGACCGCCATCCGCAAGGAGAGCACGGCCGCATATTGCACCTGCCCCACCCGCCAGACGTGCAGATCGCGGATCTCGGCGTCAGGCAGCTCGGCTATCACCTCGCGGATCTCCGCCACCAGGGGGGCGTCCATCTCCGCATCCAGCAACACGCGACCCGTGTCCCTCAGCAACCCCCGGGCCCAGACCGCCACCAGCACGGCCCCCACTATGCCCATCAGGGGATCCAGCCAGTCGGCTCCCCACAGCATGCCCCCCACCAGCGCGAAGATGGCCAGCACAGAGGTGGCCGCATCCGCCAGCACGTGAAGATAGGCGGCACGCAGGTTCAGATCCTGATGGCCGTGGTGATGGTGACCATGATGGTCATGGTGGTCATGGTGGTCATGATGATGGCCGTGACCGTGGTGATGACCGTGATCGTCCTTGAGCAACCAGGCGCAGGCCAGGTTTACCAACAGGCCGCCGATGGCGATGCCGATGGCCTGCTGATAGTGGATAGGGCTGGGATCCAGCAGCCGGGCCACCGACTCGAACAGCATCAGACCCGCCACCCCCACCAGCAGCAGGGCGCTGCTGAAGCCTCCCAGCACCTCTATCTTCCAGGTACCGAAGCTGAATCTGTGATCCCGGGCGAAGTGACGGGCGGCACGATAGGCCACGACGGAGAGGCCGAGGGCCAGGGCGTGGGAGCTCATGTGCCAGCCATCCGCCAGCAGCGCCATGGAGTTGTAGAACCAGCCACCGCCGATTTCCGCCACCATCATGATGAGGGTGAGCAGCACGGCCCAACGGGTTTTCTGTTCGGCCAGCGGATTCCCTTCATGAACGACGGGTTGCTGGCAGTGGGATGAAGCGAGGGATGACATGAATTTCTCCTGAGAGCGACAATGCAATATACTATACCCCAGTATAGTTTTAATGCGCGAGAGGATCCTGTATGTCACACACGGTTCACGACAAGAAGAAGCTGCTGGCACGGGTCAGACGCATCAAGGGACAGACCGGTGCCCTGGAGAGTGCCCTGGAGCAGGAGACGGACTGCGCCGCCATCTTGCAGCAGATTGCCGCCATCCGCGGTGCCGTCAACGGTCTGATGCTGGAGGTGCTGGAAGGCCACATGCGCGAGCATCTGGGGGCGGCGGAAGCGACCCCGGCCGAGCGGCTGGAGGACCTAGATCAGGTGGTGAGGGTACTGCGCTCCTATCTGAAATAAGGGTGCCCGAAGAGATCGGGCGCTCCTGTCAGTCGAAGTCCGCATAGGGGGTCAACGGCCGGGGCGGCATGTCGAGATCCCCCTGCCAGGGCTTGAAGGTGTAGCGCAGGAAGAGGGTGGCATGGCTGGGGGCATAGTCATCCGCTTGCTGGATGTCGATCCGCCCGCCGATGCGCCAGTGCTCGGTCAGGCGGTGCTCCACCACGGCGTTCAGGGTATAGCCGAAGCCGCTGCTGCTGCCCCCCTGCAGCGGCGCATTCCTGTCCGGCAGTCCGGTGGGCAACAGGCCTTCCAGGGGGTAGCGACGACTGTCGTCGGTACGGGAGCGGGACCAGGATCCCGATCCCCCCAGCTCCCATGACCAGTCAGGGGTGCGCTGCCGGTAGCTGACAGGCACCGAGAGCGAGAAGTACCCTTGCGGGCTGTAATAGCCCCCCTGCCCCAGGGTGTAGCCGCTCAGATCCTGCTGGTAATGCCACAGCATGGTGCTGAGCCCCACGCTGGCCCGGCGGTTCGTCTCGTTGATGAGCTTGTAGTAGCCGCCCCCCATGAGCCGGGTGCGCCAGTTGTCCGGCACGTTCTTGCCCGTCAGCAGGTGTTGCTGGGCGCTGCCCCAGAAGCCGACGGCGCCCCCCAGATCATGGCTGAGATCGAGGCGAACCCCGTTCGCTCTCACCCCGCCCCAGCTGATGCCGGTCCCCGGATCCACCGTGCCCGCATAAGAGAGCAGCGAGCTGCTGACAGGACGCCGGGAGAGGGTGAGCCCCCACCCCAGCTCGCGCCAGTCTCCCGTTACCGTCGCGCCACCGACCCAGTCCACCACCTCGAAGCCGAGCGGCGTGGTGCCGAGATCGAAGGCCCAGGCCCCCTTGTGCCAGCCCGCCGCCAGGGTGGTGCCCCGGCTCTGCTGATGTTCCTGCCCACTGCAATCACGGGCGGCGCAGGTGCCGAACTCCTCCCGGTAGGGAGAGGCCGGCAGCCGGCCCGCATCCATGTCCACCAGCTCGAGGCGGCCAAAGGCGGTGCCGCCAGCCAGGGGGGTATCCAGTTGCACCATCTGGGTCAGGGCCCGCAGATCGGAGACGCCACCGGTACCGCTGGAACCCCAGTAGTCGCTGTCGAGGGAGACAGTGGTCTGCTGCTGTCGATAGTGACTGTCCAGATCCCCGCGCAGCCCGGAGGCCAGCCAGTCTTCGCCGTCACGGCTGCGGGCGAGCGCGGTCAGGGCGCCCTCATCCAGATCCTCGCGGGGAGAGAGGCCCGCCGCCACCAGCCCCTTGCGATCCCGCGACAGGGCCCCCTCGGCGTCGCCGGTGGCGAAGCGCTGGCGGGCGGCATCCCGCCAGAACAGGGCCGTCTGCTGGGAGGCCGGCTGCGTCGACACCAGGGGTTCGTAGCCGGTGAAGATGGCCCGCGCCGTCTCCCCCTCCCCCAGCGCCTGATAGAGGTTTGCCACCCGGCGGTAGTAGTTGAACTCGTCCGCCGGCAGCGGGCTGACCGGCCAGGCCGGCAGCCATTGGCGGGCCTCAGCCACATCTCCCCTGGTCTGGGCCAGCTCGGCCATGCCGAGCCTGGCCTCGGGCTGCTGCGGCGCGTGCGCCAGCACCGCGCGGTAATGGCGCTCTGCCCCGGCAACATCCCCCCGCTCCGCGGCCCAGCCCGCCAGCATCAGGGTCACCACATCATCGGGCTGCAACGGCTGCAGCAGGCGCTCGGCGCCCGCCTCATCCCCCTGCTGGTGCAGTTGCCTGGCGTTGGCCAGCAGCTCGCCACGGGCGAGGCGGCGATCCAGTTCCTGCATGTCAGCCGACCAACGCGCAGCCGGCACTTCGGCCAGCACGGCGCGGGCCTGGGATGACTGATCCTGCCCCGACAGGTAGAGGGCAGTAGCGTAGCGCAGGCTGTCGTTCTGTGGTTGCGCCGCCAACCGCCCCCGCAGCAACCGCTCCCCGCCAGCAACATCCCCGAGACGGGCCTGGGTGGCGGCGACCCGATAGGCCAGCCAGACATCATCCGGCAGCAGCCGCAGCGCCTCCTGGCGTTGGGTCAGGGCCTGGGGCAGCTTGCCGGCCTTGTCGAGCTGATCGGCCTGCTCCTGCAACAGCTCGGCCTTGAGCCGCTTGCCCTCGGCCTGCAGAGCTGCACTCCCGTTTTGATCCAGCAGGGCCAGTGCCCGCGCCGGATCCTGACCCTTGTAGAGATCGAACAGCCGGGCCAGGGCCCGATCACGGGCTCCCGGCATGGCGAAGGCCTTCTGATAGGCGAGCTCGGCCTCGCCGTCGCGACGACGGCCCCGCTCGCTGTCTCCCAATCCGAGCCAGGCCTCCGGCTCCTTGCCGTCCAGGGCAATGGCGCTGCGATAGCGGGTCGCCGCCGCCTCCCATTGCTGCTGCGCCAGGGCCTGGGAGCCCTGGTTGACCAGCAGCCAGTAGCGATTGGTGGCCAGCAGGCTGGCCCACTTGTCCTTGTCGGTCACATCGGGATGGCGCAGCACCCGTTCGAACTGGGTGATGGCGAGCGCGCGCTGATCGTTGCGGGAATAAGCCTGACCCAGGGCCCCCATGAGTTCGGGATCCCCGGGATTGACGGCGAGGGCCCGCTGCAACTCGGCGATGGTGGCCCCGCCGCTGGCGGTACGGGCCAGCGCCAACTGACGGGAGCGATAGGCCGGAGAGGCCCACTGCGCCTCCTGGGTCGCGAGCAGCGCCTCGGCCTTGTCGGCCTCCATCTCGGTACTGAAGAGGGGGATGTATTGCTTCAATTCGTCGATGCTCCGGGGGCCGACCGGCATGGCCTCGATGTCCGCGAGCCAGATCGCGGCCGCCTCCCCGCGGCTGTTGTCATCCTGCGCCATCTCGCGCAGCAGCCCCAGAGCCTGCTGGCGCCGCCCGTCGGCCAGGTAGTGGCGGACCAGCCCGCTGCGCACCCGTGGCTCACCCGGATATTGCCGGTTCAGGCTCTCCAGCATCGCCGTGCCCTTTGCCTTCATGGCGGGGATGCGCATCTGCAGCAGGGCATATTCCACCGCCACCTCGAGATTGGGGGGCCTGTCCCCCGCGAACAGGCTTCGATAGAGACGTTCAGCCTCCTCCAGTCGACCGGCGCTGGTCAGCAGCCTCGCCTGTTGCAACTGCTGGCGCCGGGCCGGATCGCTCAGGGCGAGATTGGCCATGCCCTGGCGATAGAGCGCAGAGTCGGGATCCTGCTTGCCGAGCCGGGCGAGCAACCCCCCGGCCTCCCTGGTCTTGCCCTGACGCAGGGCCTGGCGCGCCTGGGCCGCCAGCAGTTCCGGGTGATTGGGCTCCACCAGGGAGAGGGAGTAGAGACTGTTGCTGACGAGATCCTCCCGCCCGCGGGCCTCCCCGATCCGGACCTGTTCCAGCAACCACGACACCGGTTGCACCGCCCCCTGAGCCAGGGTGCCGCCCATCAGGCCGACGAGCAGGCAACCCAGGGTCAATCTGCTTGGCATGACTCGCTCCAGCCTGGTTGCAGGGTGCCGTCCGCGGCGAAGCGATAGCGACCCTGATCCCAGCCGGCACCAAACAGGGTCAGGACGCTGCCGTAATAGGCGTCGGCCTGCTCGCCGTGCTGCTTCACCTGCTCACGCAGGCTGGCCAGCATCGGTTGCCCCTGGGAGAGGGGCAGCAGGGCGGCGGCAAAGCCGACCGGTCCCCGCCCCTGAGTCTGGCCGCTCCGGGTGTCGACCCGCTCGGGAACGGCGCCAAGGGCAGCCGTGCTCTCCAGCATGGGGGTGAAGTGTGCCACCAGGGACGCCTTGGCGGGATCCTCGTCGTTCAGCATGCCGAGCCAGAGGTAGACGCGGATGGCGTCATAGCTGCCCTGGGGGCCTTTGTCCGTCGTCACCTGCCACCCCTTCTCCCCCTGCCAGTCAACCCAGTCGGGGGCAAAGCCCAGGGGTGCGCTCTCCTGCAGCAGCCTCGGCAGTTGCCCACGCATCTCGCGCCAGGGCCCCTGCAGCGCCGCGAAGCGGGCCAGCAACTGGGGCGGCAGGTAGCTCGGGTTCAGGGTCCAGCGCCCCTCCCCTGTATAGCCGTGGGCGCCGGGCAGCAGCACGGGGCCGAGACCGGGGACGGTGGCGACCTCCTCCCGGGCGATGCGCCGCAACAGCAGGGTGCCGATGGATTCGTAGCTGTGGTTGTCCCACAGACGGCCCGCTTCGAGCAGGCTGTAGGCTATCCAGAGATCCGAGTCGGACGCGCTGTTCTCGTCCAGCACGCCCCAGCTGCCATCTTCTCGCTGACCCCAGAGCCAAGAGGGCAGGAAGCCGGTCAGATCCCCGCGGGCGAGCCGCCGCTCGGTCCAGTCGAGCAGACGGGCGAAGGCCTCCCTGTCGTTGTTGACCAAAGCGAAGAAGAGGCCGTAGCTCTGGCCCTCGGAGGTGGTGATCCGCCGACCGTCGGCAGGGTCGATCACTCTCCCCTCCTCGCTGATGTAGTGCTGGCGAAAATAGTCCCACTCGGGCCAGTCACAAGCCGCCAGGGCAGGCAGGGTACACAGGGCCCAGAGCAGCAGGGCGCCACAGGCATTTTTCATCTGAGTCATCTCTTAGTCTTCCTTCAGGCGGCGACGGCTGGCACCGGCCAGCAGCACCCGCAGGCCCCAGCCGAGCACCAGCATGCAGAGCAGCGTCAGTCCGGCAAGGCGCAGCGGATACTCGGCAAACAGTTGCCAGATGCGCTCCCACCAGGGCAGATAGCCCACCTCATAACGATCCCCGACCGCCAGACTCTTCACTCCGGACTCCCGGATAATGGCCACCGACCCCGCGACCTGGCCACGCAGGGTGGTGTTTTGCAGGGTGTCGTTGAGCAGCTTGACCCCCGCCGGGCCGTCGGCCAGCAGGGCTACCAGGCTGCGTTGCTCGTGGGTCGGCGACTGCAGACCCAGGATGACGGCGATGGCGCGGTTGCCGGTCATGCCGACCCTGGCCTGAGGCTGGCGATCGGCCATGCTGTGCAGCAGATCCCCCTGATGCTGGCGAGTCGGCTCGTTGACCCAGCTGCGGGTGGACTGCAGCAGGGCATCTGGCGCCAGATCCCCCTGAAACTCCTCAGGCAGGGTGCCGATGAGCAGGGTATCCAGATCAGCGGTGCGGGCCTGCTCCCAATCATCCAGGACTCGCAGGGAGAGGGCCGGATAACCGGTCTCGGCCCCGATGGCCCCCACGGCATCGAGCAGGGTAGTGATCTGCGCCGGGTGCGGCCTGGCGGGCATGACCACCTGGCTGTCGGCGAGATCCGCCATCCGGCTGAACGGGAAGCCCGCATAGGCGAAGGCCCTGAGGTTCGGCATCTCGATGAAGTGGCGATAGCTGGTGAAGTCGATGGTTGAGCCCTCATCGATGCGCACCTGATGGGCGGGGGGCATCACCAGATCGCAGCGACCGTCCTCATTCCCCCCCATCATCTCCCTGGCATATTCAAACGAGAAGCTCAGGCTGTTGGCCTGAGTGGTCTTGAGCCCGGGCATGCGCAGCGCCGTGGCATCGTTATCGGCGGCGAACCAGAGCGGCAGGGTGAGCAACTGCTCACTCTTGGCCTCACCCGGTTCGAGCGGGAACGACTTCACGAACTGGCCGTTGACCGCCACGTCCAGGCGGGAGCCATCTCGCCGGGTCGGCGCCGTATTGTGGTACTTGAGTTCCGTCTTGATGCCATTGGCACCCAGCAGATAGAGATCCGGCGGCAGGCGCAGCGTCAGGTTCATGGGCCAGAGTCGGCTGCCCGTGGCCTGCAACTGGCCCGGATAATCCGTCAGCTCGTCGAACCGCATCTTGCGATCGAGCCGCACCCAGTTAGGGGCATCATAAGGCTGGCGCGGAGCCAGTGGCTTCACCTCGTCCACCAGCACGCTCTGACCCCGCAGCAGCACCTCTCCCTGGGCCAGCCCCCTGGCTGCAGTCAGCAGATCCTGCTGATCCCGTCCCAGGATCAGCAGCAGCTTCACATAGGGGTTGTCGGGGGAGCTGATCATGTCGATGGTGGGCCCCTTCACCTTGGGGTAGTCGACCAGGAAATCAGGACGCGCGTCATTGGTGGCGAAGATCACCCCGTTGCGATCCGGCAACTGGTTGATGAGCACGGGGAAGTGCTGACCCCGCCACTGCGCCTTGGTACCGAACCAGGACGCCAGCACGGCCGCCGCCTGCTGCTGCAGGAGCGGAACAGTGCCGCTGAACACCATGGGCAGGATCAGCTTGCCATCGTCCCGCACGTCGAGGAACGGCATGGGGAAGAAGGAGAGTTCGTTGCGCACCGGCAGGGTCTGCAGTTGCAGGTTCAGCTTGCTGTCCCGGTTGACGTTGAGCCACAGGGTATCGCTCGCCGGGTTCTCGCACACCTTCTGGTAATGGCCGACGAAGCTCACCTTGATCCGGTTGAAATCCTTGGCGTAGCGCGGATCCAGCTCGATGCGGGCATGGGTACGTTCCCCCATCTGCGCCTTGGTGAGGGCGGTAACCCCCATCAGCTCGTCATTGAGGTAGACCTTGATCTGGGAGAGCAGCGGCAACAAGGAGGGGGACGGGGTGAAGTCGAGATCCAGGCTGGCCCGGGTGACCACCTCGTCCCGCCGCACGGTGAAGTCCGCCTGGCCGTCCGGTGCGTTGCCGCGCAGGGAGAGGGTGCCCGGGGTCGAGGACATCTGTTCGAAACTCAGCGCCTGACTGCGCACCGGCGCGAGCACGGGTGGCAGGGGGCCGCTGGCCTCGGCGGCCAGCGCACTCTGCGTCATCAGCAGCAGAGGGACAAGGTAGCGTTGTGGTTTCATCATCCTTTCACTGTCTGTGTGGTCGGAGCCCCGGACCGGAAACCCGGCGAGACGCGACGTGGAACGAAAGAGAGCAGCCAGCGAACCAGCTTCTCAAGCAGGATACAAACAAACCCTATGGGTGAGGCGCGCGCCAAGCGCCAGTAAGCCCCCCAGCCGAGCTGCGTGATGTCGAGCAGGCTGTGGAGCGGACGATCCTTGCCGAGGCGCTGCTGCCACAGGGACCAGGTGTCGGCCCGGGCAAAGGTGCACTGGATGAAGGCGATGTGCTCGGTCTGATCCATGGGCGCCAGCTCCAGCCCCAGCTTGCGGCCGAACACCCGCTGCACCTTGGCGGCGAAGGCCTGCTCCCGCTGGCCATTGCGCAGCAGCAACCAGACCCTGTCCTTGTCGGCCAGGGGCAGGGGATCCTCGAGCAGGACACCCACCCCGCCATTGGAGTAGTCCTTGACGGTGCAGGGGTAGAGGTGGCCGTTGGCCAGCTTGATGGCCGCCGGCATCACCATCTCCACCCTGGGGTTGGTGCGTACCTGACGCGACTCGAACGCCACCGCCAGAGCCCCCCCCAGTATGGTCATGTTGTAGAGGGTCCACAGCATGCTGAGGATCAGGGTCAACACCTCGTCGGCCGGGCCGGTGGCGATGCGCCAGATGCCAAAGCCCAACCCGCACAGGTTGAGCAGGATCAGGATCAGATAGGGCCTGGAGACCGCCAGATCCAGATACACCTCCTCCGTCATGCCCCCCTTGGCGGTGACGTTGAACTTGCCTTTGTGGGGTGCAAACAGTGCCACCGTGGTCGGCCGGGCTATGTACCAGGCCAGCACCGTCTCGTAGACCTCGCCCCAGAAGGAGTGGCGCACCTTGCCCTGCAACCGGGAGTTGGTCAGGGCGCTGTGGAAGATGTGCGGCAGCATGTAGAGGGCGATGGCCGCCGCCGGGGCGTAGATGATGTAGGCGTGCAGGATCAGAAAGGCGAGCGGCGCCGTCAGGAAGATGAGACGCGGTATGCCCGACAGGAAGTGCAGCATGGCGTTGAAGTAGCAGAGCCGCTGCCCCAGGTTGAGCCCCTTGCCAAACAGGGGGTTGTCCAGGCGCAGGATCTGCACCATGCCACGCGCCCAGCGGATGCGCTGCCCGATGTGGGCGGAGAGACTCTCGGTGGCCAGCCCCGCCGCCAGGGGGATGCGGATATAGGCGGAGGTGTACCCAAGGCGGTGCAGCCGCAGCGAGGTGTGGGCATCCTCGGTGACCGTCTCCACCGCGATGCCGCCGATCTCGTCCAGCGCCGAGCGCTTGATGACGGCGCAGGAGCCGCAGAAAAAGCTGGCGTCCCACATGTCGTTGCCATCCTGCACCAGACCGTAGAAGAGAGCCCCCTCGTTCGGCATCTTGCGAAACCGCTGCAGGTTGTGCTCGAACGGATCGGCGGAGAAGAAGTGATGGGGGGTCTGCACCACCCCGAGCCTGGGAGCCCGGTAAAACCAGCCCACCGTCATCTGCAGGAAGGAGCGGGTTGGCAGGTGATCACAGTCGAAGATGGCGACCAGATCCCCGCTCGCCTGCCTGAGCGCGTAGTTGATGTTGCCAGCCTTGGCGTGCTCGTGGGTCGGCCGCGCCACATAGCGGATCCCCGCCCCTTCGGCAAATTCGCGAAACGACTCCCGGCCCCCGTCATCGAGCAGCCAGATGGTCAGCTTGTCAGCGGGCCAGTCGAGCCCCATGGCGGCATAGACGGTGCCCTTGACGATGGCGAGATCCTCGTTGTAGGTGGGGATCATCAGGTCAACCCTGGGCCACTGGGCCGGGTCCGCCGGCAGGGGCGCCGGCGGGCGGTGCAGCGGCCAGGCCGTCTGCCAGTAGCCAAGCAGCAGCACCACCCAGGCATAGGTCTCGGCGGCCAGCAGCAAGAGACCACAGGTGAGGCTGAGGGGATCGAACCAGTCCAGGGTGGAGGTGTAGCGCCACCAGATGTAGCGGCAGGAGACGGTGAGGGAGAGCACCATCATCATCAACATGGGGTAGCGGCCCGGCACGGCGCGCAAAATGAAGGCCATGGCGGCCAGTAGCAGAACGAAGACCAGCTGCGCCTGCAGGGTGAAGGGCTGGGTAATGCAGAGCAGGGAGAGGATGCCTGCCACCGCGCAGAGCAGCACGCTCTTCCAGCGCGCCTCGCGGGGGGTGGCCCTGGCCGCCGCCAGCCCCCTCTCCTCCTGCCGAATCAGCAGGGTGCCGAGAGCCTGGGTGCCCCATTGCCAGGCCCGTTGCCAGGAGGCGGGCCAGTGCAGGGGGATGGGCTCGGGGCGGCGCACTATGAGCCAGAGGCTCTGCAACAGGATGCGCAGGGGATCCCCGACGCGGGGCCGGGCCAGCTGGGGATAGAGACTCTGGGCGTGGCCCAGCACCCACTGCCAGCCATGGCGCTCCAGGGGGAAGAGGGTCCAGGCCAGCAGCCACACCAGGGTCAGACCGGCAGACCCCAGCCGGGAGCCGCCCTGGCGGCGCAGTGCCTGGTAGCGCTGGGAGCACCAGAGGCCCGCCGTCGGGGTCAGCAGCCTGGCTAGCATGGGTCGGCGCCCTCGATGTCCAGGCACCAGCAGGCCAGGGCGGTCAGCTCGTGGGCGATCAGACTGGTGGGAGCATAGCGACCCACCGGCTGCTTGGCGGCCATGGCCTCGGCCATCGCCTCGTCCCGATGCAGACGCAGCCCGAGCAGGGGCAACCCGCCCGCCTGCCAGAGATCCAGCAAATCCTGTTGCAGGGCACGGCGGCTGGTGAACTGGGTCACCAGCAATCGCTCCCCATCCTCCCAGACATGGCGGTAGAGACGCACATGGCAGTTGGCGTCGGCGTTGACTATGGTCAAACGCTTGCAGGGCAGCCCGGGCAACTGGCCCATGGGCAGATCCAGCAGCACCAGATCATAGCCCTCGATGGCCTGCAGCCAGGCCCCTGCCGATGTCCCCTGCTGGCCGCCATGGGGCAGCAGATCCAGCCCCTCCTCATAGTGATAGAGTGCCGAACGCCACTCCCGCGTCGGGTCCGCCAGCCGGCTCCAGCCTCTGGGGTCGTCATGGGACAGGCCCAGGTGGATGCCAAGCAGGTTGTCATGACACAGATCCACCGCCAGCACCCGGGCACCCTGCTCCCGGGCCGCCAGCGCCAGGCCGGCGACCAGAGAGGTGGTGCCCACACCGCCACGGATCCCCTGCAACGCGACAAGGTTCATGCTGACCTCCCTGCGTCCGGCGCTGCCGGCCCTCTCAGGTCCAGCTCCGCCAGCAGCGGGAAGCGCTCACGCAGGGCGATGAGCCGCTCCCGGAACGCGATGTCCTGGTAGGAGAGATTGACGCCGAAGGCCTGCTGCTCCATGGCCACGTCGCTCATCATGCCGCCTTCTACCGGCCCCCCGAAGGGGGCCTGCGTCGCGGGTCGCCGCTCACTCTGCACGTCCACCTCCGGTGTCATTGGGGATAGGGGACCCAATCCCCCTGCCCCAGCTTGATGTGGAACTGGTTTTGATACTCGAGCACGACAGCCCCCTGGTTTTCCGAAACCGAAGGGGTCTCTGGCAGACCGCTCAGCAGTGCATCCCAGTCGATGGTGTCAGTGCCAAACACGTTGCCCCCCACCAGCCGGGACACCAGCTCGGACACCGCCAGGAAACTGCTGGGCGTGTCGATGTTGCGGGTTGCCTCGTGCTGCGCCCGGGTCCCCAGCAGGGCGACACCGACGGGCACCAGAGTGATGCTCGGGCTGGGAATGTCCCGCAGCCCGGGCATCTGCATCCTGTCGCCGGCCAGCGCGGCCCCGTGCTCAGGCACCACCACCACGGCCACCTTGCGACCGGATTGCTCCAGCGTCGTCATGAAGTCATCCAGCTGATCCAGCAGGGTCTTGAGCCTGGCCTTGTAGGGCGCTACCTGGCGGGTGGCCGCGTAGCGGTTGCCGTCGTGCAGTGCGATCAGGTTGAAGAAGGTCATGTTGCGCGCCGCCTGGTTCTTCTCTCGCTCACTCAGCCAGCGCCCGAACAGGGCATCATCCCGATAGATGGGTTCACCATCGAAGGAGGCGAGATCATGGGCCAGCCCCTCCTTGCCCATGGGCGTGATGTCCAGCCCGGCGTACTGCTGCAGATCCTTCAGGTAGTTGCCAAAGGCCCCCGAGTGATCCATGGCAATCTGCTTGTCAAAACCGAGCCGGGCCAGGTTGTCGAACAGCAGGCACTGGCTGGGGGCCGTCACATAGAGCCCCTGGTGGCTGGTCTGCCCGCAACTGGCTCGCAGCAGACGGATGGAGCTCGGTCCGCTGTAGGAGGTCGCGGAGTTGAAGTGGTTGAAACGAATGTCGAAATGGCGCCAGACCGGGTGTTCGGTCAGGCCGCTGGCCTCCACGTCGCTCCAGGCCAGGGAGCAGATGTTGATGATCAGCAGATCGAATGGCGTCGCGTCGGCCGGCAGGGCGCTCGGGAAGCGCACCAGACGATCCTGCTCTTCCCGGTAGAAGTCGTCGAGATAGGTGTTGAGGTTCTCGTTGGTCGGCGGGGCGCTCTGATCCAGCTGCTCCGTCATCGACACCTGCCGTGGTGTGGACCCGGATTGAGGGGAGGTGACCGTGCTGGCCGCCACCGCATCCCGGGAGGCAAAGGGATCACCCACCAGGGGAGAGAGCCATAACCAGAGCAGGGCAAGCAGGATCCAGGGAGTGAAGCGCAGCCACTGGGCGATGAACAGATACAGGGTCAGCATCACGAAACCGGCGCCGACCATCTCCCAGTTGATGAAGCGCCCGAGCAGCTCCAGCCAGTAATCCAGGGTGAAGGAGAAGACCTGCCCCCCCCTGGGCGCGAATGCTCTCTATCCCCGGCAGCCAGGTGTCGTGATAGAAGATCCCCGCGCCGATGGGCAGCGCCAGCCAGTGCCGGATGCGCCGCAGCCCCGTACTGGGCAGGGGAAAGATCAGGAAGGCGGCAAACACCAGATTGATCAGGGGGTGGAAATTGAGGTAACCCGCCCAGAGCAGGGCGAACTTGGCAAGGAAATAGATATTCCAGCCACCCAGGCCGTGCCAGTCCAGCCAGGGGGAAGCGGCATTAGAAACGTCTCGAGTCATCGGCGATGGGTCACCCGTTATAGTGGGGCCCCGCAACGGGACCCAGGCACACTGCCATGGTTGTCAGAAAAAACTCTATTTATTATGCAACTAATCACTTATCTCAGGTGGCCCCAGGTGAGATCCGGGTAACCGGGTGACCTTCATGCCCGAGTACCATATTCACGGTATATGTTATCCAGTTGACACTATAAAAGGCACCCTCAGCGGCCAAAAGGGGTGATTAATTTTATGGCTGGCATATTCTTCATGGGCGGCCGGGCCCTCTTGCTACGACAACAACTGTCATCCTTGCTGCCATGTCGAACAACTTGAGGCCACTTCCAGATTACGCCATGATAACGGCCCCGGCCCCGGGCCGGCGAAATTGGACAGTCAACTTCAAGGACCCCCCATGTTTGAACACGTCGATGCCTATGCTGGCGACCCCATACTGACGCTCGTCGAGACCTTCCACAAAGATACCCGCGAGCAGAAGGTGAACCTGGGGATCGGCCTCTATTACGACGAGCAGGGCCGCATTCCGCTGCTTCCCTCGGTGCAGCAGGCCGAAGCACAGCGTGCCGCCGCCCCCGCGCCGCGCCCCTATCAGCCGATGGAAGGGGCCGCCAACTACCGCACCGCGGTGCAGCACCTGCTGTTTGGCGCCGATCACGAGGCGGTCAGGGCGGGTCGCATCGCCACCATCCAGACCATCGGCGGCTCCGGCGCGCTGAAGATCGGCGCCGATCTGCTCAAGCGCTACTTCCCGACCTCCGAGGTGTGGGTCAGCAATCCCACCTGGGACAACCACAAGGCGATGTTCGAGGGGGCCGGTATCAAGGTGCACGACTACCCCTACTACGATGCGGCCACCGGCGGCGTGCAGTTCGACGCCATGATCGACTGTCTGAGCAGCCTGCCGGCCAAGAGCATCGTGCTGCTGCACCCCTGCTGCCACAACCCGACCGGGGTGGATCTCTCCCGCGCCCAGTGGGACCAGGTGATTGCACTGGTGGTCGAGAAGAACCTGATCCCCTTTATGGACATCGCCTATCAGGGCTTCGGCGACGGGCTGGAAGAGGATGCCTACGCCATTCGCGCCATGGTGGTCGCCGGCGTCAGCTTCTTCGTCAGCAACTCCTTCTCCAAGAACCTCTCCTTCTACGGCGAGCGCTGTGGCGGCTTGTCGGTCATCTGCCAGGATGCCGAAGAGGCGAGCCGGGTGCTGGGCCAGATGAAGGCTACCGTGCGCCGCAACTACTCCAGCCCCCCCACCCACGGCGGCCAGATCACTGCGGCGGTGATGAGCCAGCCCGAGCTGCACGCCATGTGGGTCGGTGAGGTGACCGAGATGCGTACCCGCATCAAGGCCATGCGCCAGAAGCTCTACGAGGTGCTGAGCGCCAAGGTGCCGGGCCGCGACTTCAGCTACTTCATCAGCCAGCGCGGCATGTTCAGCTACACCGGCTTCACCCCTGAGCAGGTGGATCGCCTGCGTGAGGAGTTCGCCGTCTATCTGGTGCGCTCCGGTCGCATGTGCGTGGCGGGCCTCAACAGCCGCAACGTCGACTACGTGGCGGACGCCATGGCCGCCGTGCTCAAGGGCTGATCCCCGCAAGCCCCGCTTCGGCGGGGCTTTTTGTTTGTTCCGTCTGGAGGGGCAATCCCGGCTGCCAGACGTTCCCCTCATCCTCGCCCGCACGGGCTTCATCCCGGGAGGTTTTATGGATCTCATCGCGCTCTCACGCCTCGGCGGCCGTCATCTGGTGACCCTGCACCTGCTGCTGGATACCCAGAGCGTCACCCGCACCGCCGAGCGGCTCTGCACCACCCCCTCCACCGTCAGCAAGACCCTCAACCAGTTGCGGGATCTGCTCGGCGATCAGCTGCTCTATCGCCAGGGCAACCAGCTGTTGCTGACCCCGTTCGCCGAGCGGCTTGGCCCCAGCCTGCGCCGGCTGCTGAGCGAGCTGAACGGCCTCACCAGTCCGGAGGGCTTCAACCCCGCCAGCTGGCAGGGGGAGCTGAATCTGGCGATGCGGGAAAGCAGCATGATCTGGCCCATGGGGCCCGTGCTGGGGAAGTTGATGCAGGAAGTGCCCGGGCTGGTGCCCGTCATCTGGAACAAGGATCAGCAGGGACTGGCGGCACTGGCAGCGGGCAAGCTCGACTTCGTGATCCTGCCCCATGACCAGAGCCAGCCCCTGCCCAGCCAGCCTGGCCTGGTATGGGAGACGTTGCGGGAAGACAAGCTGGTCTGCCTGCTGCGGGACGATCACCCGGCGTTGGCCGGGCCCTGGGATCTGGATGCTTACTTAAGCTGGCGCCATGTCGTCATTCGCGACAGCGAGCTGGCCGACCCCTTCTTCGAGCAGAGCCTGGCCCAGCGTCAGGTACGACGCCAGATCGGTGCCACCCTGCCGGACTTTGGCAGTGCTGCCGCCCTGCTGCGCCAGAGCGATCTCATCCTCACCGCCATCGACGGCTGGGCCGGGCAGGCCAGGCCGTCCGGGCTGGTGAGCCGGCCCGTCCCGTTCGACTACGGCGCCGTGACCCACAGCCTGGTGTGGTACGGCCCCCTGGGAGAAGATCCCGCCCTGCACTGGTTCCGCCAGCGGATCCTGCAGCTCGCACGGGAGCTGAGTACCTAGTACCCGGGCGGCTCAGGGCTTCTTGGTGTAGATGGGGCTCGGGAAGGAGGCAACGTTGCTGCCCAGATCCGTGATGCGGGCAGCCCCCTGCTTGCGCACCTGATCGATGCGCAGCACCTGGTGCATGGGGATCAGGGTGCGGTTGACGTCGGCAAACTCACTCTTGAGCTTCTCATGGCTGGGATCGACGATGAGCGCCGTGTGGTTGTCCCACACGAAGTTCGCGATCTCGATGAAGCCGAACAGCTGGCCCTGATTCACCTCCTTGACATAGACCTCGTAACGCTCGTTGTGACAAATAAACTGCACTCGATATAAGGCGTTGGTTTCACTCATGGGTATCTGTTGATGATGGGCGGTTTTCCCATTCTAGCCGCCACTTTCCGCACACCAAATAGACAGACATCACAGTTGCGTCATATCGGGACTCAGGAGGAAAAACATGCCGGCCTCGTCACAATGGCGGCAGGGAGATTGGGCCAAATCCTTTCACCTTCAATGCGTTGGACAGCCCATCCAGCTCGTCCATGGCGGCCTCCTGCCAAGCCAGCGCCTCCCCGTGCACCCCGTGGTGGCGAAACCCGTTGAGACGGATGGGGACGGGCCCCAGGCTCTGCAGAAAGCTGACCAGGCCCGCCTCCAGCTTGCCATCGGCATCGATGAAATCAGTGCGCCCCGGTACATGGAGCAACCGTAATTCCGCCAGCTTGCCCACTCGTGCAAGCAGTTGCAGCGACGCCAGCACCCGCTCCCGACCCTGGCCGGTGAGCGCATGATGCACGGAGTCGCGCCATCCCTTGAGATCGATCATGGCACCGTCGAGTACCGGCAGCAGCCGCTGCCAGCCCGCCTCACCAAGGGATCCGTTGCTGTCCAGCAGGCAGCTCAGGTGGGTCAGGTCGGGCGCGGCCTTGATGGCCGTAAACAGGTCGGTCACGAACGGCAGCTGGGTGGTCGCCTCGCCGCCGGAGACGGTGATGCCGGTGAGCAGCGGGCCGTAGCGGCGCAGCAGGGCCAGCACCTCGGCCACCGACATCTGGTGGGTCTTGGGGCTGGCACTGCGGGGACAGGCATCCAGGCAGCGATCACAGTGGGTGCAGAGCGACGCCTGCCAGCGCACTCGGCTCTCGCCAGGACGACCCTCGACGAGCGTCAGGGCCCCACTCGGGCAGCCGGGCACGCAGTCGCCACAGTGATCGCACAGCCCTATGGTGTGGGGGTTGTGGCAGCCAGGGCAGCGAAAGTTACACCCCTGCAGGAAGAGCACCAGCCGATTGCCCGGCCCGTCCACGCAGGAGAAGGGCAACCAGCGACTGACCGTCGCCGTGCGCCTCCCCTTGTCATCTTCAGTAGTCACGCAGGCTTGCCTCAAGGCCCACCACTCGCGGCGCCCGCCGGCGGATCCCGGTCAGCTCGCTCGCCTCGGCGCCGAGGCAGGTGGTCTGCAACCGCGACCCTTCGGCGGCGAAGCGGGCCACGTCGCTCTTGCGGATCATGTAGCCGGTCACCCGCACCAGGTCGCTGTCCGCCACGTTGGCGCTGAATTCGCGCATGCCGAGGGCGAAAGCCCCCTTGCAGAGCTGCAGCAGCGCCTGCGGGTTCTGGCGTATGGTGGGATCCAGGGTCAGGATCTCGCTGATCCCGGAGTGGTAGTAGCCGTGGTGCGGGGCCAGGGCCAGCAGGTGGCTGGCGGGATCCGGCTCCTCCCCATAAGGGATGCGCACCCCGGGGGTGACTCCCTGGTCCAGGCTGAGCCCGCCCTGGGAGTGCAGCAGGGCACGCCCGCCCCAGGCATGGGGCTGGGGCCGGGCCGCCACCCAGGCCGAGAGCAGGGCCGAGATGCGATGGCCGAGCTGGTTCGCCCCATCGTCGTGGCCATAGCGCCCGGGCAGCCCCGCCTTATCCATCAACAGGTTCACCGCCTCCGCCATGCCAAAGATGCCGAACATGGGGACGAAACGCGCCTCCTCGATCAGCCCCTCCTCCACCAGGAAGCTGGCGAAGAAACCGGACTTCTGGTGCAGGAAGGCGGCCCTTGCCTCGATGAGCCGGGAGGCCTGCTCGCAATAGTGGGGCAGCCAGCGCGTCATGAACTCCTCGAGGTCGGCACTCTGCTCGGCCATTCCCTTGAGGGAGAGGCGCACCAGGGTATTGGCACCGCCCCCGAGCGGCAGGGCGTTGTAGCAGCTGACGATGCCAAAGCCCCGCTCGTCGAAGGTCTCCCTGTGGATCGGGTAGTTGACGATGTGGGGCTTGCCGCACAGGGCTATGTTCTGTACCCCCTGCATCAGCAGACTGTCCGGGGTCGATGCGGGATCGTGAAACAGGCTGAGGTTCGGCGCCACCTGCTTGAGTTCGCCGTCGATGCGCAGGATCAGGCGGCAGATCCTGTTGTCATCCGGGCCTATGTTGACGTGCATGAAGGCATCCGGCAGCACCCTGTCCAGGTAGATCCAGAAGCCTTTCAGCTTGCGATACAGCGTCTCGTCGTCCAGCTCCCCGACGAAAGGCAGCAGCAGGTGATCGAGGCGCCCCAACCAAACCGGCATGCCGGTGACGGAGGGCACATGGTGATAGAGGATGCGCAGGGCATCGAGTGCCTCGTCGAAATCCTGTGGCGGCGCCAGCTCCAGCCAGGGGGAACCCTGGCACAGGAACTTCTGGTAATCCGGCAGCACATAGCGCGGCTTGTAGGGGGCATGTCCCTCGAACATGTCGCACAGCACCCCTTGCGCCATCGCCTCGGTCACCTCGGCAGGCAGCGCGGGATAGGGCAGTGCATTCTCGGCGGCGAGCGCCAGGGCATGGCTCTTCTGAGCGGGTGAGAGCAGGGGGTCGCGCACTATGCGCTGACAGGTTTCGGTGAAAGACATGGGGAGCTCCTTGGCGGACAGTCCCTAAATCCTCACACTTGAGAGGCCTTTTTTAAAGTGACATTCACAACATAACGGATGTTTGATAGAGACATCCGTTATGTTGGATCACGACTCAACCCAACCAGGGCAGCAGCGCCGCCAGTCCCCCCTGCCAACGCAACAGGAAAAAGCACCCCATACCGACCACCACCACCACCAGGGTCGGCAGGCGCAGCAGGGTCAGCGCGGTCACCAGCAGGGTGGCGGCCAGGTAGTCCGGATCCCAGTCCAGCCCCTTGCCTGGCTCATAGCTGAAGACGATGGGCAGCCAGATGGCGGTCAGCACCGACTGGGCCGAGAAGCTGAGGAAGGCCCCCATCTCGGCACCGGGCTGATAGCGGGTCAGCCGCGAGAAGAAGGCGAAGCGGTTGAAAAAGGTGATCAGGGCCAGCAGGCCAATCATCAGCCAGCCCATGGTTATCTCCTCATCCGGTGCAATACATAGCCCACCACCATGCCGGCCAGGGCCGAGATGATGATGTGGATCTCCGCCAGCAGCGGCTTGGTGAGCAGTGCTGTGCCGCCGCTCACCACAGTCGCCGCCACCATGGGCAGGTTCTTCATGGCGGGGATCGTCATGGCGATGAAGGTGGCGGCGATGGCAAAGTCCAGCCCCATCTTGTCCAGCCCCTCGATGTACTGGCCGGCGGCGATGCCGAGCAGGGTCGCCAGGTTCCAGAACAGGTAGAACACGAAGCCCGCGATCAGGGCATAGGCGGGGTTGAAGACGCCGTGGCGCTCCCTGTCTTTCAGTGCCACCGCGAACATCTCGTCGGTCAGGAAGAAGGCGAGGCTGGCGCGCCAGCGCAGAGAGAGCGGCAGCACGTCCCGGCGGAAGGTGAAGCCGTAGAGCAGATGCTGGGAGGTGATGACCATGGTGGAACCCATGATGGGCAGCAGGGGAGTGCCCGCCCCGAACAAGGTGGTGGCCGAGAGCTGGGCGGCACCTGCATAGACCAGCAGCGACATCAGCTGGGCCTGCACCGGGCTCAGGCCCGCCTGCAACGCCAGGGCGCCACACAGTATCCCCCAGGGGATCACGGAAATGGAGAGTGGGAGAATATCCAGGGTGGCGCGCCACCAGAGCACACCCGTGCGCTCGGGCACGGGGAGGCTCGTTCCTGACATCATGGGATCATCCTTGTGACTGCCAACGCGAACCGGAAAAACTAGCACGGTGCGGGATGGACTGTCACGCCATCCAGGGAGGAAATAAAACGCCCGCTGGGCAGCGGGCGTGAGGGGCGAGGATCAGGGCTCGATGATGATGGGGGTGCCGGGCTCGACGGCGTTCCAGATCTCGTCCATCTCGTGGTTGAGCACGGCGATGCAACCATTGGTCCAGTTGGACGGCTGCACCCTGCGATCCCCCATACGGTTGAGCTGACCGTGGATCATGATCATGCCGCCCGGGCGCACTCCCAGCTCATTGGCACGCTTGATGTCGTCCAGATTCGGGTAGTTGATGTGGATAGCCTTGTAGAAGCCGGAATTGCTCTTCTTGTAGTCGAGGGTGTAGCGCCCTTCCGGGGTACGCTGATCCCCTTCCTGCAGCTTGTGCCCCTTGGGAGCCGGACCCAGGGCGACCCAATAGCGTTTGACCGGCTTGCCATCCTTCATCAGGGTCAGGCTATAACTCGACTTCTTGACCACCACCATGTCGGCGGACAGAGTGGCAAAACTCAATGCGGGCCACAGCCCCAGCAAACACAACAATACGGCTCTCAATTTCCATCCCTCGACAAGCCTTCAGGGCTTTGTATTTAGCTAATCATCTGAATGTCGCCACTCTCTGGCGGCGAGCGAGCGCCATGATATGGGATCGCCGTGAATACTCAATATATCCAGAGAAACATATCTGTGACCCGCCTCGCCAGCGCTCAGCCAAAGCCTCTGCGCATCACCATAATTAATAGTCAAAACAGATAGATGGCGCAAAAAACAGGCACATCTTGCGCCGCGGCAAAGATCCCGCCCCACCTGACCAAGCTTGCTTCCTGCTGAAATGAACAAGCCCTGCCGAGGGGCAGGGCTTGATGGTGGAGGAGCGCCTCACAGGGCGGCGGCGGACTCACGCTGATAATGCTGGCGGATCCAGGTCTCGAAGTCGGCCAGCATGCGGCCCTCCGACTCGCGGTTGTCGGCAATCAGCTCGGCGCCGTGCATCACTCGGATGTGGGCGTCGAGGGGCGTCCCCTCTCCGGCCGGTGGGCGCTGGCGCGCCGCCGCCATGCAGGCTGCGGCCGTCGCCCACGCCTGCGCCACACTCTGGTTGCACGCCTCGGCTAGGGGAACGGCACTGAAGCCTTCGCCAGTGAGGCTGCGTAGCGTCTCGTCATGGGTCATGCCGTTGCCCGGCCCCCAGTAATGGGCGGCCAGATCCGGCCCGATGCGCGGGTTGTCGGTGAGGTAGCCGTCGCGCCCCAGGAAGTAGGCACGGGTCTGCTCCACCGCCATCAGCGCCAGCAGGTAGCCGTGATAGGCGCAGGCCGACTCCTGGTTGAGCAGGTGCGGGATCGCCAGCAGCGGGCGCGGGCTCTCCACACCCAGGATGGTGAGCTCCCAGCGCCGGGCCAGCGCCAGCACCGCCTCGGGAGTGCGCTCACTGTCTGCCATGGCGTAGAGATCCCGCTCGAAGTAGGCCACCAGCGCAATCTGGCGCTCGTTGAAGGCGCGAAACGGCTGGCGCGCCTCGATCATCGCCTTGATGAGCTCGTCGGGAATCGCCTCCCCCTCCCCATTCCTGGCATAGCGCTTGAGCCAGTCCGCGTCGTCCAGCAGGCTGTCGCAGAACATGGACTGGGTCTCGGCATAGGCCATGGAAGTGGGGGGAAACTCCTGGGAGAAGCAGGGGGCGTTGCCGGTGACATTGGCAAAGTGCGCCGCGTGGCCTCCCTCGTGGAACAGGGTGTTGAGGCCGCTCCAGCCGCTGCCCACCTGGGCCGGATCCGCCAGGCTAGTGAAGTTGACCACCGCCGGGACCCACTCCCCCTCCTGCCAGAAGCTCGGCACCGGGCCGTGGCAGAAACCGTTCTCGTATTTCCCCTCCCGGGTCAGCAGATCCAGGGTGAGGGTGGCACCGCGATACTGGATGCCGAGGCGGCGGAAGCTCTCGACCCAATCCTGCAGCGCCCGGGAGAAGGGCACGTAGGGGTCGAGCTGGCGGGTCACGTCGCCACTCACGCTGTAGCGCAGGTTGTGGGGCAGCAGGGCCGCTTCTCCCTTGGCGGCTTTCAGCTCCGCCAGGCTCTGGTGTACCCGCTGCTCGGTGCGGCTGATAAAGTCATCGAGCACGGCGAACAGCTGCTCCGGGCTCATCTGCTCGTTCTTGTGCACCTTGTAGTCGAAGTAGTCCCGATAACCCATGGCCCGGGCGAAGCGGTTGCGCAGGGCCACCACCTCGAGGAAGCCGTTGCCGACCACCCACTGCTCCAGGGTGTGGAACATGGCGAGCGCACTCTGGCGCACCGCCTCGTCGCTACTTGCGGCCAGCGCCGTGCTGGCGGCGGGCAGACTGCCGGCCACCTGGCGGCCCTGCTCGTCCAGCAAAGTCAGCTTCAACCCCTTGCGGCGGGCAAAGAGATCCGCCTCGGCGACCACCAGCTCGTCCATCAGGGCGGCGGCGGCCGGCTCCTCGATGACGTTGCACTCGAAGAAAGCCACCCAGCCCGCCAGGCCGCGCCTGAGAGCGGGCTCCTCGGCCTGGGCCTGCATCTCCCGCAATGCGGGCAGCCTGGCCGGATCGGCGCAGAACGCCTTGTAGGCCTGCTCGGCGGCGGTGAAACCGGCCTGATCGTCGCTGGTACCCATGTAGGTGGACCAGAACAGATCCTCCTTGCGCCTGTGTACCCTCAGGTAGTCGGCGTTGAGCTGGTTCAAGTAATTCCTGGCAATGGAACTCATAAATTCCCTCTTGTTATGGGGTCACCCACAGGGGTGCCCACTCCTTTTTGGTGAAATGCCAACTCATTCACACTTCCTGCAAATAGGGCCGGCAAATGGTGCGCCGGGATGCGCCAGACCACGCTATCAAAAGCGAGGGTCCCTGTCTGCTGGCTATACTGGTTGCCAAAAAACTCAATTGGTGGTCAATCATCACAACCCATTGAAAGTTAAATAAATGTTAACCAAAAACAATCGAGGCCAGCCAACTGACCGGCCCTCACCATATCCGCACGGGAAAGAAGGAAAAGACTATGTTCAAGCTCGGTGATATCGCCGTGAGTCGCAAACTGATGCTGCTGCTCTCGGTGGCGCTGGTCGGCTTCATCGCACTGCTGCTCATCTCGGCCAGTGCCCTGCATCGCAACCTGATGAGTGAGCGGGAAGCCCGATTACAGGCGGTGCTGGATCTCGCCATGAGCCGGATCCAGACCCTCGCCGCCACCCTGCCCGCCCCAGAGGCGCAGGCCGAGGCCAAGGCCATGCTCGACAGCATGCGCTTCGATGGCGACAACTATCTGTTCGTACTGGATGAGAATCGCCGTGTGGTGGTGCATCCCGCCAAGCCCGAGCTGGTCGGCCAGCAGATGGGCGCGCCCGACGCCGCCCCCGCCGATGCCCACTGGCAACGCATGGTGGATCTGGGCAAGGGAGGCCATCAGGGTCGTCTTGAATACCAATGGATCTCCCCCTCCGGCGAGGTGGCCCAGAAGATGTCACTGGTGGCCGGCTACCAGCCCTGGGGCTGGATCCTGGGCTCCGGTCTCTTGCTGCAAGACATCGAGGCCACCATCTGGTCCCAGTATGAGCTGATGGGAGGGGCCACCCTGCTGGTGATCCTGCTGATGGGATGGCTGGGGGTGGCCATCAGCCGCTCCATCGTCAAGCCACTGGCCGAGATCAAGGGGGCCATGGCCCAGGTGGCAGCCGGCGATCTGGTGGTGAGCATCCCGGTGCATGGCAAGGATGAGCTGGGGGCCGTCGCCACCAGCACCAATCAGGGACTGGACGCCATTCGTCACGCCCTGCTGGAAGCCAGCCAGGGGGCTCGCAACGTGGCGGATGCCGCCCTGCGCATCGCCGCCTCCGCCGAGCAGACCAATCAGGCGGTCAACAACCAGCGGGATCAGCTGGCCCAGCTCGCCACCGCCATGAACGAGATGAGCGCCACCATCTCGGACGTGGCGGGTCACGCCGAGAACACGGCCCGCGACACCCAGGACGCCACCAGCGAGGCCGGACTCGGCAACAAAGACGTCCACGCCAGCGTGCACGGCATCCAGGCACTCGCCACCGAGGTGGAGCAGGCCACCCATCAGGTCAATCGGCTCAAGGAGGGGGTGATGCAGATAGGCGAGGTGACGGCCGTCATCAGCGCCATCTCGGATCAGACCAATCTGCTGGCCCTCAACGCCGCCATCGAGGCGGCCCGCGCTGGCGAGCAGGGTCGCGGCTTCGCCGTGGTGGCCGACGAGGTGCGCCAGCTGGCCAGCCGCACCCGCCACTCCACCGAGGAGATCCAGAGCACCATCACCCAGTTGCAGCAGCGGGCGATGACCGCTGCCAGCGCCATGGACGCCAGCCGCAAGCTGGCGGAGAGCAGCGTCGGCCAGTCCGAGAAGGCGGGGCAGGATCTCTCCCTCATCGTCAATCACATCCAGCACGTGAGCGACATGGCGACCCAGATCGCCACTGCGGCGGAGCAGCAGAGCATGGTGGCCGAGGACATGAACCGCAACGTCAGCGGCATCAATGACTCGGCCCTGGAGATGTCCCAGGCCGCATCCCAGCTGGCCCGGGAGAGCGAGCTGCTGGCCGGACTCTCCCGCAGCCTGGACGAGCGGCTGGCGGTGTTCAGGCTCGGCAATGGCCTCTCCCGGGATCTGTCGCCCGGTCAGGCTCCGCGCCCCTCGCCCTCCCGCCGCACAGACCAGTACCCGCACCACTGACCACCTGACACAGTCCCATTCCCTGCCGGCCCCGCCGACAGGGGATTTTTTCATCAATGAAAAATGTCACGACCTCGCATCTTTTCAACAGAATGGGCGAACTAACCCCAACTTGATGGATTAAATATAAATTTAAAAACAATGAGTTAAGTTATTGCTCTACTCCAATGAGATCAAGTTGCAAAGATTTATACTTAATAATTTAATCAAAAAAAGCCATCATGACTGTGTCGTCATCAAAGGCGACACCCTGACCCTTTATGTAGTCATTTGGCAAACTGGTTGAAAGGCCAGGACGCAAAGCCTCCGGTCTAAAGACATGTCGTCCAGGATAGCGGGGTTGCCACACTCAGGTGTGTCACGGGGAATTCCCCTGCCAACTTGACTGCCCACATCACCGAACAGAGGAATGTATGGCAGCAAAAATCAAACTCAATCATGTGGCCACCGCGCTGGCGTTGCTCGCCAGCGGCGGCGCGCTCGCCCACGGCTACATCAGCCAGCCGGAAGGGCGCAACTATCTGTGCAAGACCGGCGGCAACAGCCAGTGCGGCGCCATTCAATGGGAGCCACAGAGCCTGGAGGCGCCGTCCGGCTTCCCCAATGGCGGCCCCGCCGACGGCCAGATCGCCTCGGCCGGTCATCCACAATTCGCTGAGCTCAACGCCCAGACCAGCGATCGCTGGACCAAGCGACAGGTGCAGGCCGGCCCCTTCGCCATCGGCTGGACCTTCACCGCCAACCATGTCACCCGCAACTGGCGCTACTACCTCACCAAGCAGGAGTGGAATCCGAACCAGCCGCTGACCAGGGACTCCTTCGATCTCAATCCGTTCTGTGTCATCGACGGGGGCATGGTGCAACCGCCCAAACAGGTCACCCATCAGTGCACCCTGCCGGCGCGCACCGGTCATCAGGTCATCCTCGGCGTCTGGGAAGTGGGAGATACCGCCAACAGCTTCTACAACCTGATCGATGTCCAGTTCGACGGCGGCACCCAGCCACCGCTGACCTGGAGCCAGGGCGGGACCATCTACCCCTCCACCGATCTGGTTGCCGGCGACAAGGCCAAGACCCGGGTATTCGACGCCAACGGCGAGCGCACCGATCTGCAGACAGTGCTGACCATAGGTTCCGCCGAGCAGGGTCAAAAGAACAACTGGGCCCACGATCTGGCCGCCAAGATCAACGCCGAGCAGAGCCAGATCCGCGCTGGTCAGCAAGGCTCCGATGGCCAGTTCAACCCGGTCTACGGCCAGAATCCCGTCTACCTGAAGGCGGGCAGCAACCTGCAGCGGGTCGAGGTCCAGCTCGAGCAGCAGCAACCCCCGGTGAATGACGGCATCAGCGTGAGCGGGCTGGAGAACGAATACCTGCTCGACAACGGCAAGGTCACCCTCAACTTCACCGTCACGGCCGAGGGGGATCTCGCGGTCACCAACACCCTGTATGACCACGGTGGCGCCGCCAAGGGTCAAACCAGTGCCGACATCAAGGACAGCAGCCAGAGCTTCACCATGGAGGTCAGCGGTCTGAGCGCCGGTCACCACCAACTGGTGATCGAGGGCAAGCCGAAGGCGGGCGGCGCCCCCCTGCAGCAGACCGTGGATCTGATGTTCAAGGATCCGGCCAGCGGCGGTGACTACCAGTACAGTTTCCCGGAGGGGCTCAAATCCTATGCGGCAGGCACCAAGGTACTGCAGCCGAAAGATGGCAAGATCTATCAGTGCAAGCCCTACCCCTACAGCGGCTGGTGCACCATCTGGACAAGCACTGCGACCCAGTATGAGCCCGGTGTGGGCACCAACTGGCAGGATGCCTGGACCCTGGTGAACTGATCCCCTCAATCAGAAGAGGCCCGAGCGGCCTCTTTTTTGTGCCTGTCATCCGCGCTCCCGGTGCCTTGCAGCACCCTGGGCCCCAGTCGGAAAAATCCCATGACGAAAGACTACTATGACCCCCTGAGCCGCCTGCTGCACTGGTTGATGGCCGCCGTCATCCTCTACGCCACCCTGGCGGGCTACCTGATGCACCTGGTGATCGACAGCCACCCCAGGCTGTTTCAGTTTCTGTCGGTGTTGAACATGTCGATGGCGACCCTGATCACCCCGCTCTTCCTGCTACGCTGGGGCTGGCGGCACTGGCGCGCCCCCCTGCCCGAAGATAAGGCCGAGCCTCACCATCCCGCCGCCCGGCTGGCTCACGCCCTGCTCTACGGCCTGATGTGCATCGTGCTGTTGAGCGGCTTCCTGATGCTGGAGCAGGGTTATTCCCTGTTTTGGCTCTACCCGGTCGGCAACCCCATCGATGTACCTGAGGTCAACGCCTTCTTCTTCGGCGTGCATCGCCTCGGCTGCCTGTTACTGGCGGCGCTGGTCCTGCTGCACGTGGCCGCCGCCCTCTACCATCACAGGATCAAGGGGGATCGCACCCTGTATCGCATGTTGGGTCCCCAGAGCAGGCGCTAACCAATGAGTGAGGCTCTGGGCCTGGCTGAAGAGCCGAATAAGCAACAGGGAGCCATCGGCTCCCTGTTTTTTCAGACCATGCGCCACATTCAGATCTGGTAATCGAGCAGCGGCTCGTTGCTCATGGCCCTGGCCTGGATCTCCGCCAGCGCCAGCTCGGGGTTGCAGAGCTGGATGAACTGCCAGGTGAAGTTGTGCTGGAACTGCCCCTGCTTGAGGCCTATCCAGGCGGTGTGCGGCGCAAACAACCGGCTGCCGTCGAGCTGCACCAGCCCCTTGTCCCGCTGGGGATCGAACGCCATGTCAGCCAGTATGCCCACCCCCATCTCCAGCTCGACATAGGTCTTGATGACGTCGGAGTCCTGGGCGGTCAGCAGGATCTGCGGATGTATCCCCGCCTCGGCGAAGGCCTCATCCACCCGCACCCGCCCCGTCAGGCCCGCCTGATAGGTCACTATGGGCCAATGGGCCAGGGCCGCCAGGGTGAGCTCCCGCTCTGCGGTGAGCGGGTGCTGCTCCGGCACCACTATATTGTGGTGCCAGCGGTAGTAGGGAAAGGCCACCACACCTTCGCTCTTGTCGAGCTGCTCGCTGCTGATGCCAATGTCCACCTCGCCGGTCTGCACCAGCCGCACTATCTCCTCCGGGCTGCCCTGGCGCAGCTCCAGCTGCACCAGGGGGAACTGCTCGCGAAACGCCTTCACCACACGGGGCAGGGCATAGCGCGCCTGGGTGTGAGTGGTCGCTACCAGCAGCCGCCCCGAATCACGGTTGGCGAAGGTGCTGGCTAGTTTGCGGATGTTGTCTGCATCCCCAAGGATGCGCTCGGCGATCACCAGCAGCTCCTTGCCCGGCTCCGTCATGCCGAGCAGTCGCTTGCCGTAACGGATGAAGAGCGCGAGCCCCAGCTCCTCCTCCAGCTCGCGGATATGGCGGCTGACCCCGGACTGGGAGGTGAAGAGGGCATTGGCCACCTCGGTCAGGTTGTAATCCCGCCGCGATGCCTCCCGGATAATACGTAATTGCTGAAAATTCACCTCATCGCCTCCTGCGCTGAGTGGCGGTGGATACTGCCACCGTCCTCCTGTTATTGGGCGACCGGATCAGAGTCCGGCTGCAAGCCTGAAAGGAGTCTCGTCTTGGGCCCTCGCCCTCAAATCTGGTAGTCGGGATAGAGCTGCGCATGCCGGGCCACCAGACGCACCCCCTGGCCGGGGGCGAAGGCACGGGCGGCCTCCTTGCTCAGCTCGGCCTCGTAGTGAGCCCCCCTGGTCTCGCCATCCCCGCGCAACTCCACCCGGATCCGCGGCCCCATGGGCAACAACCGGGTGATGGTGGCGCTGATGCCACCCGGTGCATCCGCCGGCAGTATCTCCAGCTCGTGGGGGCGCACATAGGCGATGGCCGCACTGCCCTGTGCCAGCTGGGAGCTGATGGGGCCACCCAACTGCTGCTCACCTATGCCAAGCCCCTGCCCGGCCACCCGGCCGCGAAACAGGTTCACGCTGCCGAGGAAGCTGTGCACGAAGGCGGTGGCGGGCTGGTCATAGACCTCGGCCGGGGTGCCGATCTGCTCGACCCGCCCTGCGTTCATCAGCACCACCCGATCCGCCACCTCCAGCGCCTCCTCCTGATCGTGGGTCACAAACAGGCTGGTGACGTGCAGTTCGTCGTGCAGCTCCCGCAGCCAACGGCGCAGCTCCTTGCGCACCTGGGCATCGAGGGCGCCGAACGGCTCGTCCAGCAGCAGCACCTTGGGCTGCACCGCCAGGGCGCGCGCCAGGGCGACCCGCTGGCGCTGGCCACCGGAGAGCTGGGTCGGATAGCGCTCGGCCACGTGGCTGAGCTGCACCAGATCCAGCAGCTCCTTGACCCGGGCGCGGATGCTGGCTTCATTCGGCCGATCGGAACGTGGCTTGACCCGCAGGCCAAACGCCACGTTCTCGAACACCGTCATGTGCCTGAACAGGGCATAGTGCTGGAACACGAAGCCGACGTTGCGCTCGCGCACGTGGAGATCCGAGGCATCCTCACCACGGATGATGACGTTGCCGCTGTCGGCCTGCTCCAGCCCGGCGATGATCCGCAGCAGTGTGGTCTTGCCGCAACCGGAGGGGCCGAGCAGCGCCACCAGTTCACCGTCGTGAAAATCGAGGTTGATGTCGGCCAGGGCCGCGTACTGATTGAAATGCTTGTTGAGTCGTTGAACCTGAATGCTCATGGCTGCCTCTCTAAACCGTTAAACCGGATTCATGGTTATCCGGGCTGGCCTGCCAGCAGGCAGACCAGGCCATATCAATGGGACTGGGTGGGCTGAGCGCGCAGCCGGGCCAGCAGGGTCTCCCCCAGCAGGGTGAAGATCCCGAACAGGGCCAGCAGGCTCGCCACCGCGAAGGCGGCGCCGGTCTGGTACTCGTTGTAGAGGATCTCGATGTGCAGCGGCAGGGTGTTGGTCTGGCCGCGAATGTGGCCGGAGACCACGGAGACGGCGCCAAACTCCCCCACCGCCCGGGCGGTACAGAGCAGCAGACCGTACATCAGGCTCCAGCGGATACCGGGCAGGGTGACCCGCCAGAACATCTGCAGGCCGCTCGCCCCCAGCATGATGGCGGCTTCCTCCTCTTCCGGACCACGGGCCTCCATCTGGGGCAGCAGCTCGCGCACCACGAAGGGCACGGTAATGAAGGTGGTCGCCAATATGATCCCCGGGGTGGCGAAGATGATCTTGATGTCGTGCTCGCTAAGCCAGTCGCCGAACCAGCCGCGGCTGCCGAACATCAGCACGAACATCAGGCCCGCTATCACCGGCGAGACCGAGAACGGCAGATCGATGAGGGTGATGAGCAGTTGCCGGCCCGGGAAGCGGAAACGGGCTATGGCCCAGGCGGCCGCCAGCCCGAACAGCAGGTTGAGGGGCACGGAGCAGAGGGTCACCAGGGCGGTCAGGCCGAGGGCGCTCAGGGCATCCGGCTCGCTGATGGCATGCCAGAAGAAGGCGAGGCCTGGGCTCAGGGCCTGGATAAAGACGGTGGCCAGCGGCAGCAACAGCAGGGCGGCGAACCAGCCCAGCCCGACGCTGATCAGCAGCCACTTCACCCAGGCGGGCTCACGGGTCACGGCAGGCTGGCGTACCTGAGTGGCAGGCGCCCCATCGAGGACCAGATCCAGGCTTGCGTTGGATGCGTTCATATCCGGCTTCCTCCGATGCGTGCCCAGCTCCAGGCCTGCAACTTGTTGATGATCAACAGCAAAACAAACGAGATCAGCAGCATGACGGAGGCGATGGCCGAGGCACCGGCATAGTCATACTCCTCCAGATGGCTCATGATCATCAGCGGCGCGATTTCCGACACCATCGGCAAATTTCCGGCGATAAAGATGACGGAGCCGTACTCCCCTACCCCGCGGGCAAACGCCAGGGCGAAGCCGGTGAGCAGCGCCGGGATCAGGGTCGGCCACAACACTCGCGCGAAGGTCTGCCAGCGATTGGCACCCAGGCTGGCGGCGGCCTCCTCCTGTTCGGTCTCAGCTTCCCGAAGCACGGGCTGCAGGGTGCGCACCACGAAGGGCAGCCCGATGAAGGTGAGGGCGATCACCACCCCTATGGGGTTGTAGGCGAGCTCGATGCCAAAGGGGGCAACCCACTGACCTATCCAGCCGTTGGGGGCGAAGATGGCGCACAGGGCAATGCCGGAGACGGCGGTCGGCATGGCGAACGGCAGGTCGATGAGCGCATCCACCAAGCGGCGACCGGGAAAGCTGTAACGCACCAGCACCCAGGCCAGGATCAGCCCGAACAGGCTGTTGAGCAGGGCGGCGACAAAGGCGGCCCCGAAGCTGAGGCGAAAGGAGGCGAGCACCCGGGGGGAGCCTATCACCTGCCAGAACTCGGTGGCCGTCAGGTTGTTGACCGCGAACAACACCAGTGCCGAGAGGGGCAACAACACCAGTATGCTCAGGTAGAGCAGACTGAAGCCCAGGGTCGGCCCCAGACCAGGGAGGACGGAATAAGAACTTAATCGCATAACACATCCGTTTGTTATAAATACTTTCGATACGCTGATTCTGCTCACGACCGCCAGTGACAACAAACACCAATAACGCCTTTGCTAAGCACTTTTTTATCTAACAACGGCAAACCAGGGCCTTTAGAGCGATAAATAGAAAAAAAGGTCTTTTATATAAATAAAAGACCTAACAAACGGAGCGGTGAAACCTGAACTGTGGAGACAGTCACTATGGGATCAGGGTGGCGAGCCTGTCTGATATCTTGCGGGAACTCTCCTTGTCATATGGGCAGAGGGTCAGCGGAAGCTGAGGGCAGCCCGCCTGCCCCATTCGGTCGAGGCGGGATCCACCACCATCTCGGCCCTGTGATGAAGGGTGTTCAGCAGGTTGAGCCCCTGACTCCACTCCCCATGACCGGACTGGGCATTGATGTGGCCCACCTCGCCGGCGTCGAACAGCGGCACCTGCCACTGGCGACTCCAATACTCGGCACGTTCGAAGCTCATCCAGGGATCGTTACGGCTGGCGATAAGCTGGGCGGACACTTTGATGGACCCCGCCAGCGCCTCATCCGGGATACCGAAGCGGGCCGGGTCCGCAGGTGCCACTATCAGGATGGAGGAGACCTTGTCCGGTTGCAGCCGGGCGGCGGCAATCGCCGTCAAAGCGCCGAAGGAGTGGGCCACCAGGTGGACCCGGCTGCGGCGGCTTCTGAGCTTGCTCGCCAGCTTGGCGCTCCAGACCGTGAGGTCGGGCTTGTCCCAGGGCAGACCCAGCATCCGCTGCCACTGGGGAAATTGCTGGTGCCAGCGACTCTGCCAGTGATCCGGCCCACTGTTGTGCAGACCGGGAACCAGAAGGATCTTGTTCATCATGGTGCTCCTATCTGTTGTCACAGGGACCAGTCACGTTAGCGGCCCGGTTGGTAAATCTGGTCGAACAGCCCGCCCTGGGCGAAGTGCTTCTTCTGTGCCTTGTCCCAATCCCCTTCCAGATCCTTGACGGTAAAGAGCGCCAGCTGCGGGAACTGGGCCGCTGTCTCCTTGAGGATCGCCGGGTTGCTCGGGCGATAATGGTACCTGGCGATGATCCGCTGCCCCTCGTCGGAATAGAGGTAGTCAAGATAGCCCTTGGCGACCGCTTCGGTGCCGTGCTTCTTGGCTACCTTGTCCACCACGGCAACCGGGGGTTCGGCCAGGATGGAGACCGAGGGCACCACGAGCTCGAACTTGTCGCTGGTCCCCGGCTGATTCAGCACCAGCAGGGCTTCGTTCTCCCAGGCCAGCAAGACGTCGCCGAGGCCCCGCTCGATGAAGCTGGTGGTGGCACCCCGGGCGCCGGAATCCAGCACCTTCACGTTCTTGAACAGATCGCCGACAAACTGCCTGGCACCCTCTTCAGTGCCGCTCTTCTTCAGGGCATAGCCCCAGGCAGCCAGGTAATTCCAGCGCGCACCGCCGGAGGTCTTGGGGTTGGGGGTCACGATGGCGACATCCTTGCGAACCAGATCGCCCCAGTCCTTGATCTGCTTGGGGTTGCCCTTGCGCACCAGGAAGACGATGGTGGAGGTATAGGGAGACGCATTGTTGGCAAGGCGCCCCTCCCAATCGCTGGCGGTAAGACCCGCCTTGGCCACGGCATCGACATCATAGGCCAGCGCCAGGGACACCACGTCCGCCTCCAGGCCGTCCACCACGGCACGGGCCTGCTTGCCGGAGCCACCGTGTGACTGGCTCACCACCACATCATCACCCGTCTTGGCCTTCCACTCCTTGGCAAAGGCGCTGTTGTATTCCTGGAACAGCTCGCGGGTCGGGTCATAAGAGACGTTGAGCAGGCGCACCTCGGCCGCATTGGCCTGGCCGAGTGCCAGCAGAGAGAGCAGGGTCAGGGCGGTCATTCGCAATTTCATGGTGATACTCCATATCGTTGGGTTGAGTACAGAATGCCGCCTTCCACATATATCAGGAAGAAAGAAAAAGCGCTTTGCTTATCTCTTTTACGCATATTAGGCCAACCGCCAACGCATACTCACTGCTGCGAACCAGCTCCCCGATACCCCTGATCGCCCAACTCGCCCCTCATCAACATCAGATTACAGGCACGAAAAAGCCCAGTCTGTTGACCGGGCTTGCTGAAGGCGCATAGCAAAAAGGCCTTCCCGTGAGG
>NZ_CDBZ01000180.1 GCF_000819985.1 Aeromonas media
CGAGTCAAGCCTTATTTTCACAGGCTTTTCGAGGTTATCGACTTGGTCGTTTGCGTTGCCGCTTGCCCTGTCGATGGAGGCGCATTATAGGGAGCTGGCTCGGATTGGCAAGGGTGATTTCGCATAAAATTCGCATTTCCAGCTCAACCGCTCACCAATCAACCAAGGTGGTGTTTTAATGCTCATACAGGGTTCCGTATGCAGGCACTTTCTGCCCCTTGCGGGGTCAAGGGTGTCAGTAGATCAAGGTTGTATCGAATTGCCTTTCCCGAATACCACAACCATGGTGATCGGGATCCGGCCTTCGGGTAACATAGCGCCCCTTTGCGATTCTCACACTCTTGGGCTTTGGAGAGTTTAATGCCTTTTGCACTTGGCCAGCGTTGGATTAGTGATACAGAGACGGATCTGGGGTTGGGGACTGTCGTTGCTGTTGAAGGACGCATGGTTACCCTGTTGTTTCCGGCTACCGGTGAAAACCGCATGTATGCCAAAGAAGAGGCGCCGGTCACCCGGGTCAGCTTCAATGTGGGCGATCAGATTGCCAGTCACGAAGACTGGACCATGATGGTCGAAGAAGTGCAGGAGAAAGACGGCCTGCTTATATATGTCGGTGTTCGCACCGACAATGATGAGCCCGTTGCCCTCAAGGAAGTGTTTCTCAACAACTTCATCAAATTCAACAAGCCGCAGGATCGCCTGTTTGCCGGTCAGATTGACCGGATGTCCCGCTTTACCCTGCGCTACGAGGCGTTGGTCAACCAGCACCAGCGTCGTCGCAACCCGACCCGCGGTCTGGCCGGTGGCCGGGTCAGCCTGATCCCGCACCAGCTCTATATTGCCCACGAAGTGGGTCACCGCTACGCCCCGCGCGTATTGCTGGCTGATGAGGTGGGTCTGGGTAAGACCATAGAAGCGGGCATGATCATTCATCAGCAGTTGCTCTCCGGTCGCGCCCATCGGGTGCTGATCCTGCTGCCCGAAACTTTGCAGCACCAGTGGCTGGTCGAGATGCTACGCCGCTTCAACCTGCACTTCTCCCTGTTTGACGAGGAGCGCTGCATCGAGGCGTTCGCCGATGCGGAGAACCCCTTCGAGACCGAACAGCTGGTGATCTGCAGCCTCGACTTCCTGCGCAAGAAGCGTCGTCGCTTCGAACAGGTGCTGGAAGCCGAGTGGGATCTGCTGGTTGTCGACGAAGCACACCATCTGGAGTGGAGCGAAGAGGCCCCCAGCCGCGCCTACGAAATGGTGGAAGCGCTGGCCGAACAGGTGCCGGGCGTGCTGCTGCTGACCGCCACCCCGGATCAGTTGGGCCACCAGAGCCACTTTGCCCGTCTGCGCCTGCTCGATCCCGAGCGTTTCTACGACTACGACGCCTTCCTCGCCGAGGAGCAGGCCTATGGCCAAGTCGCCAGCGCCGCGCAAGAGCTGCTGGAAGGCGAAACCCTGAGCGATGCAGCCAAACAGATCCTCGCCAGCCAGCTGGAAGGGCTGGATTTGAGCGATGCTGCTGCCCGCCAACAAGCGGTCGCAACGCTGCTGGATCAGCACGGCACCGGCCGGGTGTTGTTCCGCAACAGCCGCGCCAATATTCAGGGCTTCCCCGAGCGTCACCTCAACGTCTACCCCATGCCACTGCCGGATCAGTACAAGACCGCCATCAAGGTGATGGGCATGATGGGTGGCAACGGCGGCGATCTGCAGACCCGCGCCCTGCGCTACCTCTATCCCGAGAAGATCTTCCAGCAGTTCGAAGGCGACAACGCCACCTGGACCCAGTTCGACCCGCGCGTTGACTGGTTGCTGGGGCTGCTGCTTTCTGCCCGCCAGCAGAAGGTGTTGGTGATCTGCTCCGAAGCGGCCACCGCCATCGCACTGGAAGAGGCGCTGCGCACCCGTGAAGGGATCCGCGGTACCGTGTTCCATGAAGGGATGTCCATCCTCGAGCGGGACAAGGCCTCTGCCTATTTTGCGCAAGAGGATGGTGGCGCCCAGGTGTTGCTCTGCTCCGAGATCGGTTCAGAAGGTCGCAACTTCCAGTTTGCCAGTCATCTGGTGCTGTTCGATCTGCCGCTCAACCCGGATCTGCTGGAACAGCGCATCGGTCGACTGGATCGTATCGGTCAGCAGAATACCGTCGAGATCCACGTTCCCTATCTGGAGGGCACCTCCCAGCGCGCCCTGCAGCTCTGGTATCACGATGGTCTGGACGCATTCGAGCAGACCTGCCCGACCGCTCGCCCGGTATTCGAAGCAGTGCGCGATGAACTGTTCGAGCTGCTGGCCGCCAACACCGGCGATCAGGCCACCCTCGACGCCCTGCTGATCAAGACCCGCGAACTGCACGAGCCGCTCAAGGCCCGTCTGGAACAGGGCCGCGATCGCCTGCTGGAGATCCACTCCAGCGGTGGCGCCGCCGCCCAGCAGCTGGTTGACAAGCTGGCCGCCGAAGATGGCGACACCGGCATGATCTCCTTCGCCCTCAAGATGTTCGACGAGATCGGCGTCAATCAGGATGACCGTGGCGAGAACGCGCTGGTGCTGACCCCCGGGGATCACATGCTGGTCTCCAGCTTCCCGGGGCTGCCGCAAGATGGCATGACCATCACCTTCGATCGCAACACCGCCCTGTCGCGGGATGACATGGCGCTGCTCTCCTGGGATCACCCCATGATGCGCGGCGGTATCGACCTGATCCTCGGCTCCGAGATCGGTGCTACCTCGGTCGCCCTGCTCAAGAACAAGGCGCTGCCCATCGGCTCCATCCTGCTTGAGCTGATCTTCGTTGCCGAGTCTGCGGCCCATCCCCAGCTCTACCGTTTCATGCCGCCGACGCCGATCCGTCTGCTGATGGACAAGAACGGCCAGAATCTGGGTGAAAAAGTGGCGTTCGATGCCTTCAACCGCCAGCTGACTCCGGTCAACCGCCACCTCGGCAGCAAGCTGGTCACCGCGTCGCAACCGGTGATCCACGGTCTGATTGGCAAGGCTCAACCGATTGCCGAAGAGCTGAAAGCCGGGATTGTCGACAAGGCCCGTACCCAGATGGCGCAGACCCTGCAGCAGGATCTGGATCGGCTGGAAGCGCTCAAGGCGGTCAACCCGAACGTGCGCGACAGCGAACTGGATTATCTGCGCAATCTGCAGGCAGAATTGCACCACCTGATCGATCAGACCCAACTCAAGCTGGATGCAATCCGCTTTATCGTGGTCACTCATAACTGATAAAGCTGTGAAGGCATCATCTGGTTGATAACGACCAGACCCAACGCGAGTTGGCTGCCATGCACTTTATGATTGTGGTTACCCATAACTGATGGGGGCTTGCCCCCGCTTTGACCAAAGATGCGAGACGCTATGTTTGTATACTCACCGCCCCTGGAACCCTGGCTCGATATCCTGTTCAAGGACAAGGACATCATGGTGGTCAACAAGCCCACTGGCCTGCTGAGCGTCCCCGGGCGCGGCCCCGAGAATGAAGACAGCGTCCTGCATCGGGTGAAGCAGCAGCACCCCAAGGCGGCGGCAGCTCATCGCCTCGACATGTCCACCACTGGCGTCATTGTCATTCCCCTCAATCCCAACTCTCATCGGGAGTTGAGCCGACAATTTCGCGAGCGGGAGACCGAGAAGCACTACCTCGCCTGGGTGTGGGGCGAGCCGGAGGCAGAGTCGGGTCAGGTTGACCTGCCGCTCTGCGTCGACTGGCCCAACCGCCCGAAACAGAAGGTGGACTTTGAGGAGGGACGTCACGCTCTGACCCTGTGGGAGAAACTGAAGGTGGAGAACGGCAACAGCCTGATCAAGCTGACCCCCATCACCGGTCGCTCGCACCAGCTGCGCGTCCATATGTTGGAACTGGGGCATACGATCCTGGGTGACAACCTCTACGCCCATCCGGATGCGCTGGCGGCAGCGCCCCATCTCTACCTGCATGCGGCCAGCCTGACCATCAGCCACCCACGCAGTGGCGAGCGGATGACCTTCGAGGCACCAGCCCCCTTCCCGCTCTGAATGGAAGAGACTGCGCCAAATCGCAGAGATAAAAAAGCCCCCATCGCGAGATGGGGGCTTTTTCATGGCTATGTCCCAATTACG
>NZ_CDBZ01000181.1:0-1485 GCF_000819985.1 Aeromonas media
AAAGTGCGATCCCGCCCTGCGGGTGACATGACCATGCTTGAGGGGGTTGATATGGACGTAATCCATATGGTGGCGGTAATCCTGCTCATCCCGGATCAGGTGTTCCCAATAATGGCGTTGCCAGATGCCCCGCTCCCCGTGGCGTAACCGGGTCTGGCTGCGGCGCTCGTTCACCGGCAAGGCGCGGGAGAAGTGACTTTTGATCAGCCGCCAACGCAGGGGGAAATCGGTGTCCCCTTCCGGCAAAGATAGAATGCAGTGGAGATGGTCGGGCAGAGGAAATCTGGGACACCCACCTTTTTGAGTAAGCCGTATCCAGATTGGTGATGCGATGACGGATAGTTGGCTCGAGGGTTGGAGCGGGAGCAACAAGGTGGCGGTTCTGGCCTAAAAAGCCTCTTGTTCAGGCAACGTCATGCCCGGCATCGGGTGACACGCCGGGGTGTGATGTGACGTGGGAACTAGCGATTCAAACAGGCAACTGGTGACATCGCCGCTGGCCGCAGTGCTGTGCGAACAGCCGGCAATGTTCTCTGTCACCCACCACTCTGATGCCCTGCCGCCGAAACAGTGTCACCTGTTTCAGCCAGCGAGCTTCATCCAACCCCAGCCGCACCAGTATGGGAGCAAGGTGAACCGGAATATGACCGCGCTTGTCGGTTCTGATGGCTCGTCCTGTCCAGTCGACCAGCGCCAGATAGTCGAGAAAGGCATAGGGCAGGTCATCTGGCTTGCCTTGGCTGGAAAACGGCAGCAACAGAGGTGGCAACGATGCTGCGGGTTGTTGGTCCACGAGGCGCTGCTTGATGCTGGTGTAGTCGCTCCCTTCGGGTCTGTCGGCAATCGCTGCCCGTATCGGATTGAGGTCGACGTAAGCCATGCAGGCCAGCAGGGCTGGCTCGGTGAGCAAGGCCTGGCTCTTGAAGCGTCCTTCCCAGAAATGGCCCTTGCAACCATCCTCCTGATTGGCCTGGCGGGCCAGGTTTTCATTGAGCAACCGAATAAACCAGCTGATGGAATGCAGTCGCTCACGCCATTGGGCGATTAGCTGTTGTACGACCATCAGCTCCGGTTCAATCAGGGATTCTCCTTGGTACCAGCGTCGCACCAGCAGGGGCCACTGAAACAGTGCGGCCCAACGCTCGGCCACTTCCTGCTCACTCCAGCGGATGGCGATATCTCGTTCAACCTTGAGCACCAGATGATAGTGATTGTTCATCACCGCGTAGGCACAGACACCGATGGCAAACAGCCGTGACAACTGCCCCAGCTTGTCGACCAACCATTGGCGCCGGTGCTCGTAACTCTGGCCGGAATGGGCATCTTCGCCGCACAAGAAGGCCCGTCGCACGCAGCGACTGACCACGTGGTAGTAGGGCGTATCTTGCAGACTGATTTGACGGGAACGGGCAATGATCATGGCAACCTCCTGCGATTTCCCTTTCAGTCAAGAACAGAGGCACAGCGCTGTCAAAAAGGTGGGTG
>NZ_CDBZ01000181.1:1654-1955 GCF_000819985.1 Aeromonas media
AAAAGGTGGGTGTCCCAAGAAAAAAGAGTTGCTGAACTGCACCGAGACAAGGTCACCGGCGAAGGTGTTGAAAGAGAAGGCCGAGGCGAGGGTGCCAGCCAGCAACGGGATATGGGTGAGTTTCATACAAGACTCCTCGTTAAAGTTCGAGAAGCAATCTAGGGCGGTGGGGTGTTCACTGAAATGGCACTCGGTTGATATGAAAATTCACTGGCAGTAATGAATGGTAGGGGGAGAGGGGGCAGGAACTCCCGCTATGTGAGCGAGGCGCTCTCTGCCGGCGTGGCGGGGGCTGGGGAAC
>NZ_CDBZ01000182.1:0-20436 GCF_000819985.1 Aeromonas media
CCAGGCACCCAATTAAACAGCGCCGTGAGCATCACGACGTTGGCCGAGAGGATGACACCTCATTGAAACGGCAGACAATTTAGCAAAAAGCTAACCAGACAGCGGAGCGGTAGTTCAGTCGGTTAGAATACCGGCCTGTCACGCCGGGGGTCGCGGGTTCGAGTCCCGTCCGCTCCGCCACTAATTTGAAAGGCCTTCCCTCACGGGCAGGCCTTTTTACTATGTACTTTCGGCACACGAGCCAGAGGGCCCAGTCAATAGACTGGTTTTTTTTCGTTTCAATTCCCCTGAAATACCACTGCCACCACTAAAGGCTTTGAATCGCCCCTACTTTCCTAGACACCTCAAGAGCCTCAAACTGAGGTCATTCAGGAGGTGTTATGAGCAAGCAGCAACGTTACACGGAAGAATTCAAACTGGCCGCCGTCAAGCAGGTAACTGAGCGCCATTACCCAGTGGCAGAGGTCGCTGAGCGACTTGGTGTTTCCAGCCACAGCCTATACGCCTGGATCAAACGCTACAGCCAGCCCGACGTGCAGCAACAGCATGACTCCAGCCAGCAAGCCGAGATTCGACGCCTCAAGGCTGAACTGCGCCGCGTCACCGATGAGCGAGACATCTTAAAAAATGTATGGTCTGCTCCTTATCTGCAAGCGTGAACTGATTTCCAGAAGTCGTTTGCGTCAATGTATCCGGCCTGTCTGTGAGCCGTTTTCCGGCTCTGGCCTTGATGGGATCCGCACGTCGTCGTCCTAATAAAGCTACCAGTCACGAGAGACTGCTTTTTTAGCCAGGCTGCAACGTCGTGGGGTGAACGCTTCTGTCATCTGTTTTTGGCTCGCAAAACCTGGTATGAGTTCTATCTGTTAAACGGCTGCGCTTGCGTTGGGATATGGTCGGTAATCCCTGCCGGATGTCAGTACTTTCCAGCAAATTCGCATTATCTTGTTGGCCAGGGCGATAAGGACCACATGATGGTGATGGCCGACCTCCAGCCTGGCGACCCATTCGCCTAACGATGATTTGTCACGCTTCATGTGAATTTTCAGCGCTTTGGCGCCCTGAATAACCATTTGCCTCAAATAGTTATTGCCACGCTTACTGATCCCGCCGAGCGAGGATTTGCCACCCGTTGAATATTGTCTGGGAACCAGCCCCAACCAGGCTGAAAGATCGCGGGCTTTCTTGAATTGTGAACCATTGCCAATCGCGGCAATTAACGCGGTTGAGACAATCGGTCCAATGCCGGGGACGGTGCTGACTTTTTGGCACAAACTCGATGCGCTTGAGGCTTGCCCGAGCATGAGGCTCATCTCATCAATCTGAATATCCAGCTGTTGCCACCGTTCTCTCAGGCGCAATACCAGGGCGCGGATAAAATCAGGCAAGCCATTCTCGGCATCTTCAAGGATCGCCGGTAGGGCGCGTTCGAAGACTTTTCTGCCCACCGGTACGGTGAGCCCATATTCCAGCAGCAACGCTCTCATCTGATTGACCGTGGCGGTACGTTCGATGATGAAACGTTGACGGACTCGATGAGTCGCCTGCAATGCCAACTGTTCATGAGATTTCAACGGGACACAGCGCATAGTGCCTCTGCTACCAGCCTCGGCAATGGCGGTGGCATCGTTGAAGTCATTCTTGTTCGATTTGAGGTAGGGCTTAACAAATTGAGCGGGAATAATCTTGGGCTCGAACCCCGCCTGTTGAAACAGTCGTCCCCAGTATTGCGAACCAGGACATGCCTCGAAGGCAACCCGACAGGGTGGGGTCGTGCTGATGAACTGTTTCAGTTGTGAACGAGTGAGCTTTTGCTTGGTCAATACATGCCCCATGCGATCCATCGCTACCAGGTGAAACCAGTTTTTGCCTAAATCGATGCCATAAATGTAAATCTGAGATTGGGTCATGATCAGCCTCCTTGATGCTGGCTTCAGCATAGCGGGGTAGATGGAGCAGACCATCCCATTAGGCCGCCGCGTACTTTGCCAAGCTGTCAGGGTAAGGTACGCCTTCATCCGGGAGCACGCGTCCACACATCCCATTCGCAGACTGTGTTGGATGATGAATGTCCACCCGAGCGGTTATTACGCATGGCAGCACCAGCCTTTATCTGCCCGAGCACTTGAAGACCAACGCCTTCTGGGCCAGATCAAGTCAAGCTATGTTGGCTAGAAAGCGGCGGTGTCTATGGTTATCGCAAGATCCGGGATGACCTGCGATAGATGGGCGAGATCTGTGGGAAACACCGTGTGGCGAGATTAATGCGGCATGAAGGTTTACGTTCACAAACCGGCTATCGTCACCGTCCCGGTCATTATGGTGGCCGGCCAACATTGGTTGCACCGAATCATCTTGAACGCCAGTTCCAAATAAGGTCTGGGTAACGGACATCGCTTATATTCGAACCCATGAGGGCTGGCTCTATCTGGCCGCGGTATTGGATTTGTTTTCACGACAAGCCATTGGTTGGTCAATGGGGCCACGGATCGACCGAGAGTTGGCCATCAGCGTGTTACTGATGGCGGTATGGCGACGGCGACCCGAACAGGAAGTGCCGGTGCATTCCGACTTAACAGCTATGACTGGCAGGACTTTTTGCGAGAGCACCTACTCAAGGCCAGCATGAGCCGACGCGGGAATTGCATGATAACGCGGTGGCGGAGAGTTTCTTTCAGCTCCTCAGGTGCGAGCGGTTCCGACGTAAAACCTATGCGGATCACGAGGAGGCCCGGCAGGATGTGTTCGATTACATTGAAATGTTTTACAACCCCAAGCGTCGGCACAGTTCCAATAATGGGCTCTCGCCAGTAGAGTGTGAAAAGCAATATTTCGAACGGCTCAAAAGTGTCTAAAGAAGCCGGGGCGATTGAGGTTGCTTGCATTCGAATAATAGATGACAGGTATCGGCCTCTGGGAAGGGGGGATGAGGAAGTGTGGGGCCAGATCACAGGGTTGCAGGTGTGCATATAAAGAAAAGGGGACGGCGTGTGCCGTCCCCTCAAGTCATCTCGTCCAGTCCCTGAACTGCCATGCTCCCTGCAATCCTTGACTCTATCCTTTCCTTTGGAATTTCCCCTTCCCATTCCATTGGGGTGTCCTGTGGCCATCCTAGCCTGGCAATCACTCCTGATTGCTTCACCCTCTCCATCCTGGAGGTGTCCATTACCACATCCAGTGGTGTTCCTTGCGTCATCCTGACAGATAACCACCCTGGTCATCTCACTTCATCCTGAAGCTGTTCCTGCCGCTCCTGCGGGGTTCCTGTCATCCTGAAGAGTGACTATCCGTGCCACCCTGCCTCATCCCGAGGTGTCCTGCCACGTCCTGTGGCTTTTCCTATTTATGCGCTGTTCCTGCATCCTGCCGAACCAGCCATCCTTGTGAGACCCATACTAAGGCAATCGTGGGCAGGAACAAGGCATGAAAGGCCATCAGATAGCGTCGGATGCTGAATAGATATCAACCATTAATCTTAATTTGTCTTTTTTATCAGTGTCTTATTTAGTTTCTCAGGAAAGCATGGGGCTCTCGGGATGGCTTCACGTACGGCTCAACACTGAGGGGTCTTACAGGAGGAATGGCGGATCTCTTACAACCAAAAACAGGGAGGAAAACGATGGTACAGAAGGTTCAATCTGGGATGTAAGAGTTAAAAATTAATTGAATAAATATGTGTGAAAAACAGACAAAAGCCGAGCTCATGCTCGGCTTTTCATCATTCATCCGATTGTGCTCAGCTGACCCGGGTACCCGGTGTCGGATATGCCTTGCGCAGGGACTCCGGTGCCAATACTTCCAGGTTGCCGCTCATGTTGTTCAACCAGGAGCGGAACTCGGGCGTATCCTGGACCTCGGTCTCCACCACCACGCTGCGCTTGTCGTAGCGGGTCATGCGTGGGTTGTGCCCCGGGATCTGCCCATCGATCAGGGTGGGGCAGTTGGCGTCTATGCGCCCGACGAAGCGGATCGGACCAATGACGTCCTGATAGCCCTGGTCGCGGATCAGCCTCTGGACATTGAAATCCTTCGGCTGGGTGGCGCTGAAGTTGGTCAGTTCCACATTCTTTATGTGATCGAACGGAATGCCGTAGACCTTGGGATCCAGCTCGGACAGGGTGCAGAGCAGGATGGGGCCATCGGGCTGGTTCAGGATCCCGAGCGGATTGATACGGTCATAACAGAGCCACACGGTGCGCTCCTTGATGACGCGCTGGATCTCGGCGCTGAACTTGCGACCACGCCAGAGGGCGTCGCGGATCAGGGTGCTGCGGCGGATCTCCGGGTTGCCGGCAAATGGGCGCGGCGACTGATGCACGCTCTCGAGCCAACGTTCCGCCAGCTCGCTCTGACTGTCCCGGATCACCTGGCTGGCCTTGTCGACCAGAGGATTCAACTCGGTCAATACACTCGCCGGTAGCAGTTGGCTCGCCTGATCACTCCAGGTTTTAAGGGCCACCGCCAGCGAGAGCGGCATGATGTTGGCAAAGTCGTTCAGTCCGTGGCGCTCGAAGCACCAACCGTGAGGTTTGCTGCGCTCATCGGAGGTGAGGTCGAACAGTCCCATGCCGGACATCTCTTCCAGATCCCGTTGCACGGTACGCAGACTGACGTGAATGCCTTCCTCTTCCAGTTTTACCTGGAGCTGGCTGGCGGTCAGCTTGTAAGGGCGGTGCGGGATGCAACGCGCCAAGGTCAGTTGTCGTAACAGCTTCTTACTCATGGTGCATGCCTTCACTGGTTTAGCGTTGAGTGTATCCTAGCCATGAAATGCGACAGTCTATGTCGCAAGTTTTGCTGCGACAACTGTCGCCATTTTCATACATATCGAGATAAGAAATTGATAAATATCATAAAAACAAAAATGAAGGGGGTTGTATGGAACCTTGTTTTTCCAGAATAAAGCGTTCGCTTCTTTTCCCCTATTGTCACGACCGGGGGGAAATGTGTATGGGGAGGTGGGAAAGGGGGTGAGGGACTGAGCCCTCACCGGCAATGAGGGGATCAGGCAACCCAGGACCAGGCTGACTTGGTGATGGCGGCGCCAATCATGTAACCAAACACCGCCAGCGCCGCCACACCGGCCACCAGCTTCTGGCCGCGAGCAGGGCGCTTGAGCGCCATGACCCCGAGACCTATGTAGACTACCAGGGCGATCAGCTTGGCCATCAGCCAGGGCTGTTGCCCCGGGCTCATCTGCAGGGTCACCGCCAGCAGCACGCCAAACAGCAGCAGGAAAGTGTCGTTGATATGGGGTAGCACCTTGAGCCACTTCTGTTGCAATCGCCCGCTGCCAGCCAGTGCCAGGCTCCAGCGGTAGATGAACAGCAACAGGCTGACCAGGGCCAGGGTCATGTGCAGGTGTTTGAGCATGGGGTAATAGGCAATCATATTGCTTCCTTGTCGTTGTCGGGCAGACCGCTGTTCCAGTTGTGAGCGTGGGTACGCTCCTGTCCTTCCTGATCGTCTTGCAGCAGATCGGAGAGGATCTCGCGGTATTGCAGGCTCTTGTTGATATAGGTGTGTTCATCATCCAGGTAGTTGACCTGTTCCCGCAGCAGCCGGTTGTCATACTGCTTGAACACCTGGCCCGCACGCCAGGCCTGATTGGCCCGAAATCCCAGCTGGGTCAGTGCTTCTACCCCCAGATCCACGGCCGAACCCAGGGTTTCCCGGTGCACGCTGTCGACGCCGTGACGGAGGATCTCGTGAGCATGGGGCCTGTCCTGGGCGCGGGCCAGTATCTTGAGGTGCGGGAAGTGTTTCTTCACCATCTCGATCACCTCGAGAGAGGTGGCCGGATCGTTGATGGAGAGCACCAGCAGCCTGGCCTTGTGGGCGCCAGCGGCATGTAGCAGGTCGAGTCTGCTGGCATCCCCGTAGAATACCTGATAGCCGTACTTGCGCAGCATCTCTATCTGGCTGGCGTCCTGTTCGAGGATGGTGGTGCCAATGCCGTGACCGTGCAGCAGACGTCCGACTATCTGACCGAAGCGGCCAAAACCGGCGATGATGACGGGGTGCTCGACCAGCTCGGGTTGTTCGTGCTCGGGTGTGTCGGCCTGGTTGCGGTAGTCGAACCATGGCTGGATCACCCGATCGTTGAAGATCAGCAAGAGCGGCGTCAGCGCCATGGAGAGCGCCACCACCAGGGTCAGCAGCGAGATGATGTCACTGGGCAGCACCTTGTTCTGGGTGGCGAATGAAAACAGCACAAAGGCGAACTCCCCCCCTTGGGCCAGTGCCAGGGCGAAGGTCCAGCGCTGGCTCGGTGAGATGCGAATGACCAGGCCGAGCACCATCAGGACCCCCCATTTCAAGACCATCAGGCCTACCACCAGGGACGGAATGAGCAGGGGATGAGCGGCAAACAGGCCGAAGTCGATGCCGGCCCCCACCGACATGAAGAACAGGCCGAGCAGCAGTCCCTTGAACGGCTCTATGTCCGCCTCCAGCTCGTGGCGATACTCGCTGTCGGCCAGCACCACCCCGGCGAGGAAGGAGCCCAGGGCGGGGGAGAGCCCCACCGACTCCATCAGCACCGCGATGGCGATCACCAGCAGCAAGGCTGCGGCGACGAAGATCTCCCGCATGTGGGATTGAGCGATGGCACGAAATACCGGCCGCATCAGGTAGTGGCCGCCCAGTACTATGCCGGCGATGGCGGCAACCACCAGCAGACCGTGCTGCCAGCCTGCCAGGTCCGGATTGCCGTTGCTGGCTACCGGCGCGATGGCGAGCAGCGGCAGGATAGCCAGGATGGGGATGACGGCGATGTCCTGGAACAGCAGCACAGCGAAGGCGGAACGGCCGCTCTCGCTCTGCATCAGTTTGCGCTCCTGCAGGCTCTGCAGCACGATAGCGGTGGAGGAGAGTGCCAGAATGAGGCCGATGGCGAGCCCCTGTTGCCAAGGCAGGCCGATGAGATAGCCCACCCCGGTCAGGGCGGCGGTGGTGAGCAGTACCTGCAGGCCACCTGTCCCCAGGATGGGGCCCTTCAACTGCCACAGCAGGGCGGGACGCAGCTCCAGCCCGACCAGGAACAGCATCAGCACTACCCCGAACTCGGCGAAGTGCATCACATCCTTCTGCTCCCCCACCAGCCCCAGCAGGAAGGGACCTATGATGATGCCCGCCAGCAGATAACCGAGCACGGACCCCAACCCCCAGCGCTTGGCCAGCGGCACGGCGATCACCGCCGCCGAGAGGTAGATCAAGGCGTCAAACAGCAAGCCATGTCCCATCAGAGCACCTCCAGCAGATCGCGCAGATAAGGGCTCGCACCCAGCTGGGCCGGGGTCAGTTGTTCATCGCGCAGGGCGCAGAGCAGTTGACGATAGTCCTGGCCGCAGCGGTGCAGGGCCTGAGGATCCTTGAGCTTGTGGAAGGAGTGCAGTACGAAGGGAGGCAGCCAGTGCATGCCGCAGAGCTGCGCTGTCTGCTGGAACGGCAGCAGGAAGTCGAGCAGGGGCCGCTGGTTGTAACCCGCGCTGCAATAAGATTCGGGGGCGCCCCCGGTGGTGATGGCGGAGAGCCACTGCTTGCCGGCCAGGGCATGAGCCTCCGGGCCGTAGGCATAGCCATATTCCAACACCAGGTCCATCCACTCCTTCATGATGGCGGGGCAGGAGTACCAGTAGAAGGGATGCTGGAAGACGATGAGATCGTGCTCCGCCAGCAGTGCCTGCTCGCGCTTCACGTCTATATACATGTCCGGGTACTGCTGATAGAGGTCGTGCAGGGTGACCCCCTCCAGGCCGTCGATGGCCTGCAGCAGTTGCCGGTTGGCCCGGGAGCTCTGCAGCGCCGGGTGCGAGAAAATAACCAGAATGCGTTTCATGGGGTCATAACCTGAGCGGGACTCGTGTCGGCGAATAAGATGCATCGAATGGCGACGTTATCAAGAAGCGCCCTGAGCCGCCAGTGGTGGACGAGAAGGCCTTGGTAGTACGCACCTCTCTTGGCGCCACGCTGTCAGGGAAGTGTGCCATGGCCTTCGGCTCATCTCACCCTCTTTTGATCTCCCTCAGGTGGCAGGCTTGACCCTCCCCCGGGGCCAGGGGTTACCATAGGCCTCCTTTGATTACTGAGTCATGTCATGGTTTTTACCCGTCGCCAACTCGCTCACGCCCGTCGCTGGCTCCCCCTGTGGAGTCTGCTGCTGGTGTTGATGTCGTTTGGCAGCCGGGCCGCGACCGATCTTTGTACCCTGACGCCCCACTGCAGCCAGAGCGAGCGCACCCTGGAGAAGGCCATGCCCTGTGGCAGCTTCACGTCGGCCCTCGCCATGACGGTGCTGACCGGCGACAGCCTGACGGTGGCCATGCTGGAACCTGACTCCCCGGATTACCTCTCCCCTTCTCTCTATGTGCCGGATGCCCCGAGGGCACGGCTGGAGCGTCCCCCTCGCACATTCGGCTGAGTCGATTTGTCCCCTGTTCATTGGGTATTTCTTCTTATCTGAGGTGAGTTATGTACAAGTCCCTGTTACTGGCCCTGCTGGCCGGTACCATCAGTTTCTCTGCCCTGGCAACGGAGCAGATGACCGTCTACAAATCCAAGTACTGCGGCTGCTGCGAGACCTGGGTCAAGCACATGGAAGATAACGGCTTCGAGGTCAAGGTCGTGGAAACCGAGCAGCTCGATCCCATCAAGCAGCAGCATGGCATCACCCCGCAACTGGCATCCTGCCACACCGGGGTGGTGAATGGTTATGTGGTGGAGGGACATGTGCCCGCTGCCGACGTGCAGAAGATGCTCAAGGAAAAACCGGCGATCCGTGGCCTGACCATTCCGGGCATGCCCCAGAGTGCGCCAGGCATGGACATCCCCGGTCAGCCCTATCAGGTGCTGAGCATCAGTGAGGAGGGCGCGACCACCGTCTGGTCGAGCTATTCCGGCTGACGAACACTGGTCATGAGTCGGCACCACTCCATCATGTGAGGCACACCTGAGCGAACCCGTGTCGCTCATGGCCAGAGCTGGAGGGCCACCCTTGTGAGAGGGTGGCCCTTTTTCATGGTTTCGTGCCGAATGTCAGGGGATCACTTGCAACCCAGGGCGACAAGGGGCAGATTGATCGCCACTTTATTTTCTCAGGGGCGATGTTCCGGTTTGCCAGCCTTGATTCCGCACCGGCGGAGCGAGCGGCGGCGGCTTGATCGTCAATTCATGGCGCTCCCCGCGAGCCAGCCTGCCCTGTTACAGCGCAAAGGATGCGACATGTTCATCTTTCCCCGAGGGTTGCTGCTGCTGGCTTGTCTGGTTGCCGTGCCCTGTACCCATGCCAATGAAGAGTCCGTCATGCCGACAAGCGAAACCCCCATCCTGCCCCCTGTGGCCGCCAAGCATCCCCATACCCTGAAAAAGCACGGGGACGTCCGGATCGACAACTACTACTGGCTGCGTGACGACGAGCGGCAGAAACCCGAGGTGCTGGACTATCTCAAGGCCGAGAACGCTTACACCGAGGCCATGCTCAAGCCGGTCCAGCCGTTGCGTGACCAGCTCTACAAGGAGATGGTGGCCCGCATCCCCCAGCAGGACGAGTCCGTGCCCTATGTGAAGAACGGCTACCGCTACCAGACCCGTTATGAGCCGGGCAAGGAGTACGCCATCTACTCCCGCAGCAAGGTGGAGGGCCAGCAGGCGTCGAACCTGATGCTGGACAGCAACCAGCGCGCCGAAGGCCACGAGTTCTATTCGCTGGGGGCCCTGGAGGTGAGCCGCAACAACCGCTGGCTGGCGGTGGCGGAAGACTTCCTCTCCCGCCGTCAGTACCAGATCCAGTTCCTCGATCTGGAGAGCGGCACCTGGGCCGCCGACAAGCTCGAGAACACCTCGGGCAACCTGGTGTGGGCCAACGACAGCAAGACGGTGTTCTATGTGCGCAAGCACCCCAAGACACTGCTGCCCTATCAGGTCTATCGCCACGAGCTGGGCAGCGATCCCGCGAAGGACAAGCTGGTCTACGAGGAGAAGGATGACAGCTTCTACGTCAGCCTCTATGCCACCACCTCGGAAGATTTCATCGTCATCGCCCTCTCCAGCACTACCACCAGCGAGGCGCGCCTCATCGATGCCAACACGCCGGTCCAGGCGCCGCGGCTGTTCCTGCCCCGTCAGGTGGATCACGAATACAGCCTGGATCACTACCGTGGCCGCTTCTATGTGCGCTCCAACAAGGACGGCAAGAACTTCGGCCTCTACGAGACCAGGGAGAGCCCGGTGGATCGCTGGAAGGCGGTGATAGCCCCCAATCCGGACGTGCTGCTGGAGAGCTATGCCCTGTTCAGGGACTGGCTGGTGCTGGAGGAGCGCAGCAAGGGGCTGACCCGGCTGCGCCAGCTCAACTGGCAGAGCGGCGAGCAGAAAGAGATCGCCTTCGACGATCCCGCCTATGTCACCTGGCTCGCCTACAACCCGGAGCCGGACACCAGCGCCCTGCGCTATGGCTACTCCTCCATGACCACGCCCTCATCCACCTATGAACTGAACATGGACAGCGGCAAGCGCACCCTGCTCAAGCAGCAGCCGGTGGCGGGCTTCAAGGCGGATCAGTATGCCAGCGAGCGAGTCTGGGTGACCGCCCGCGACGGTGTGGACGTGCCGGTGTCGCTGGTCTATCGCAAGGATCTGTTCAAGAAGGAGGGCAAGAACCCGCTGCTGGTCTATGGCTACGGTTCCTACGGCGCCAGCATGGATCCCGACTTCAGCAGCTCACGCCTGAGCCTGCTGGACAGAGGCTTCGTCTATGCCATCGCCCACATCCGGGGTGGCGAGGAGCTGGGGCGTCCCTGGTATGAAGATGGCAAACTGCTGAAGAAACAGAATACCTTCCACGACTTCATCGACGTGACCGAGGCACTGGTGGCCCAGGGTTATGGCGCCAGGGATCAGGTCTACTCCATGGGCGGCAGCGCCGGCGGCCTGCTGATGGGGGCCGTCATCAATCAGGCACCCCAGCTCTATCGCGGTGTGGTCGCCCAGGTACCCTTCGTCGACGTGGTCACCACCATGCTGGACGAGTCCATTCCCCTTACTACCGGGGAGTACGACGAATGGGGCAACCCGAACCAGAAGCGCTACTACGACTACATGAAGAGCTACAGCCCCTACGATCAGGTCAAGGCGCAAGCCTACCCCAACCTGCTGGTCACCACCGGGCTGCACGACTCCCAGGTGCAGTATTGGGAGCCCGCCAAATGGGTTGCCAAGTTGCGTGAGCTGAAGACGGATAACAACCAGCTGTTGCTGAGCACCGACATGGACGCCGGCCACGGCGGCAAGTCGGGACGCTTCAAGGCTTATGAGGACATCGCCCTGGAATTCGCCTTTATCCTAGAGCTGGCCGGTAGCAAGGCGTGATTGTCAGGGGTAGATGAAAACGAGTTGTAACAGAACCCCGGTCAGGCCGTCGGTGACGACGGTCGATCGGGGTTCCTGCATCTTGGCGATATCGCCGTCATCAAGATGGTATTCATGCTGGATATGGCCGTTATTTCGATATAACGAACCAAGATGCTAGCCCTTGCCAGCAAAGGGTTACAAAAGACTCTGACTGCTTTTTTATTGCTTCCATTCACCGGCTCATGTAATTAATCTTCGGCAGAGAAATAAATGATCTGCTTCAAAATTCTCGCTATTTAAATCCGCCATTTTGCTGTTTTGTTTGATTTATGTTGGCGCTATGTGCTTAATCAGGGGCGTTAAATCTTTTGAACTGACCAGGTTGTGGTCAGATCACCTCCGATCGGCATGACGCTGATTATCTCACCGCAGGATGATGGTGGCTTATGGAAGGGCGCTCGCCGCTCGACCATTTCCTCGTACGAGGCTGTATAGGCAGACCCAGTCTTGATGCGGGTCCGTCTCATATTCACCCGGGAATCGGGTGAGATAAATCAATGAAAAGGATGAAGAACATGAAAGGATTATCCTTGGCGTGCGCCCTGTCGGCTGCCCTGGTCGGTGCTACTTTCGGTGGTCCGCTGCAAGCGCAGGAGCGCTTCGTGACCATAGGCACCGGTGGTCAGACCGGCGTCTACTACGTGGCGGGCCAGTCCATTTGTCGTTTCCTCAATCGCGGCGCCGCCGATCACCAGATCAAGTGCAATGCGCCGGCCAGTGGCGGTGGCGTGGCCAACGTCAACGGCATCCGCAGCGGTGAGTTCAACTTCGGCATCATGCAGTCCGACCACCAGTACAAGGCGATGAAGGGGCTGCCCCCCTTCCAGGCAGAGGGGGCCATGGATGACATCCGCGCCGTCTTCTCCCTGCAGAGCGAAGTGTTCACCATTCTCGCCCGCCGCGACGCCAAGATCGCCGGCTTCGATGACCTGAAGGGCAAGCGCGTCAACATCGGCAACCCGGGCTCCGGCCAGCGTGACACCATGGAAGAGATCATGGCGGTCAAGGGCTGGAAGAAGAGCGACTTCGGCCTGGTCTCCGAGCTGAAGCCGGCCGAGCAGGCCTCCGCTCTGGGTGACAACAACATCGACGCCATGAGCTACTTCGTCGGTCACCCGAACGGTGCCATCCAGGAAGCGTCCACCACCACGGATGCCGTACTGGTGCCCGTGACCGGTGCCGACATCGACAAGCTGCTGGCCGAGAAGAGCTACTACACCAAGGCCGAGATCCCGGGTGGCATCTACAAGGGCAGCGACAAGCCGACCCCTTCCATCGGTGGCAAGGCGGTGCTCTCCACCAGTGCCAAGGCCGATCCGGAAGTGGTCTACCAGCTGGTGAAGTCGGTGTTCGACAACCTGGACCGCTTCAAGCGTCTGCATCCGGCCTTTGCCGACCTGAAAGAGGCCGACATGATCAAGGTGGGTCTCTCCGCACCCCTGCATGAAGGTGCCGTACGCTACTACAAAGAGCGTGGCTGGCTCTGATTGAAGGCCTGCCGGCCTTCCATCGTTCTCTTCGACACCCGCCTGCCACACCGGCAGCGGGTGTCGTGTCGTTGTACTCGCAGGCAAAAGTTATCCCTATGCAAGAAAAACAACTCTCTACCGAGGAACTGATCGCCCAGGATGTGGGCGCTCGGCTACCGCTGGGTCTCATGGGCTGGCTGATCACCGGGCTGGCGCTGGCCTGGTCTCTGTTCCAGCTCTGGATCGCCTCGCCGCTCCCCTTCATTTTCGGGGTCGGCGTACTCAATGACACCGAAACCCGTGCCATTCACCTGACCTTCGCCCTGCTGCTGGCCTATCTGGTGTTTCCGGCCTTCCGGCGTTCTCCCAGAGACAGGGTGCCGCTCGGCGACATCGCTTTCGGTCTGATCGCCGCCAGTGCGGCCGCTTATCTCTTCGTCATGTATGAGGCCCTGGCCCAGCGTCCCGGCAACCTCACCACCGCCGATCTGGTCACCGCCTGCATCGGCATCCCGCTGCTGCTGGAGGCGGCTCGCCGCGCCCTGGGTCCGGCCCTGGCGGTGATCGCCCTGGTGTTTCTCGCCTACAGCCTGGCCGGCCCCTGGATGCCGGGGCTGCTGGCTCACCGCGGGGTGAGCTTCACCGCGTTGGCGAACCACCAGTGGATCACCACCGAGGGGGTGTTCGGCATCGCCCTGGGGGTCTCCACCAGTTTCGTGTTCCTGTTCGTGCTGTTCGGCGCCCTGCTGGAGCGGGCCGGTGCCGGGCACTACTTTATCCAGCTGGCCTTCAGCCTGCTCGGTCACCTGCGTGGTGGCCCGGCCAAGGCGGCCGTGGTGGCCTCGGCCCTGACCGGTGTCATCTCCGGCTCCTCCATCGCCAACGTGGTCACCACGGGCACCTTCACCATTCCCATGATGAAGCGGGTCGGTTTCTCCAAGGAGAAGGCGGGGGCGGTCGAGGTGGCCTCTTCGGTCAACGGCCAGATCATGCCCCCCGTGATGGGGGCGGCGGCCTTCCTGATGGTGGAGTACGTGGGCATTCCCTACGTGGAGATCATCAAGCACGCCTTCCTGCCGGCGGCCATCTCCTATATCGCGCTGCTCTACATCGTCCACCTGGAAGCGCTCAAGCTCGGCATGGAGCCCATCGGCGGCCATCAACCCAAGCCCTGGCTGCGTCGCCTGACTGGCTTTGCTTTCGGTGCCACCCTCATCAGCGGCCTGTCGATGGCTGTCTACTACGGCCTGGGCTGGCTTAAGCCGGCGCTGGGAGACTATGCCCTGCCCGGGATCGCCCTGCTGCTGGCGGCCGTCTATCTGGGCCTGCTGAAGATAGCGGCCAGCAATGCGCCGCTGCCCGCCGAGGATCCGGACCAGCCGCTGACCGAGCTGCCCAATACCCGTGCCGTGCTGCTCTCCGGCCTGCACTTCCTGCTGCCGGTGGTGGTACTGGTATGGTGCCTGATGGTGGAGCGCCTCTCGCCGGGGCTGTCGGCCTTCTGGGGCACCGTCATGCTGGTGATCATCCTGCTGACCCAGCGGCCGCTGCTGAACTGGCTGCGCACCGACGGCAAGCATGACTACGGCTCGACTCGTGATGGTCTGGTGGACTTGAAGGAAGGTCTGGTGGCCGGTGCCCGCAACATGATCGGCATCGGTATCGCCACCGCCACCGCCGGCATCATAGTCGGTGCCGTCTCCCAGACCGGGGTCGGCCTGGTGTTGGCGGATCTGGTAGAGATGCTCTCCATGGGCAACCTGCTGCTGATGCTGCTCCTTACCGCCCTGCTGAGCCTGATCCTCGGCATGGGGCTGCCCACCACCGCCAACTACATCGTGGTGTCCAGCCTGCTGGCCCCCGTGGTGGTGACGCTCGGGCAGCAGAACGGCCTCATCGTGCCGCTCATCGCGGTCCATCTGTTCGTGTTCTATTTCGGCATCATGGCGGATGTGACCCCGCCGGTGGGACTGGCTTCGTTCGCGGCGGCCGCCGTCTCCAAGGGAGATCCCATCAAGACCGGGATCACCGCCTTCTACTACAGCCTGCGCACCGCGGCGCTGCCGTTCCTGTTCATCTTCAACACCGATCTGCTGCTGATCGACGTGGACTTCGCCCACGGCGTGCTGATCTTCGTGGTGGCCACCGTCGCCATGCTGATCTTCGCCGCCGCCACCCAGGGCTGGTTCCTGGTGAAGAGTCGCTGGTACGAAAACGTGCTGCTGCTGCTGGTGGCCTTCACCCTGTTCCGTCCCGGTTTCTGGATGGATATGGTGCACGATCCCTATCGTGAGACGCCGCCGGCCCAACTGGCCCAGACCCTGGGCGAGGTGGAAGCGGAGAGTACGCTGCGACTGCGGATCCAGGGGGAGGATGCGGTGGGCAAGCTGCGTCAGTCCACCGTGCTGCTGGCGGTACCTGCCGGAGCCAATGGGGAAGAGAAATTGGCCAGTCTGGGGCTGACCCTGTACGAGCAGGATGGCAAGACCCTGATCGACAACGTCACCTTCGGCAGTCCGGCGGCGGCGGCCGGCATGGAGTTTGACCAGGAGATCCTTGTCGTCAAGGCCCCTACCGAACGCTGGCACAAGGAGCTGATGTGGTTGCCGGGCTTCCTGCTGTTCGGGGTCGTGGTCTGGCTGCAACGCCGGCGGGCCACTCGCTGATAACTTCTCATCCAATAAAAACGGCGCCTTCGGGCGCCGTTTTCAATACCGTGGGCATGATGCCGGGAGGGTTAGTGTGACTGGGCCTGTTTCTGCAGCAGGATCAGGCTCTGCTGTTCTTGCTGACTCAGACCAGGCTGCTCACAGGCTTGTTCGACGCTGCCCCCCCGGATGGCACATCATGATGTCCATACCGGGCGGATTAGTTTGATTGAGTCTGTTTCTGCAGCAGGATCAGGCTCTGCTGTTCTTGCTGACTCAGACCAAGCTGCTCACAGGCTTGTTCGAAGCTGATCCCCAGATGGCACATCATGATATCGATGGCGGGCAGGTAGTTGGTCATTGCGTCTTCCATGGTGATCCTCCAGAGCTGTCTCTTATGCCCGAGCCGCGAGCAGGGGGCAATTAGACTTTAGGTGTAGGGTGTCATCTGCTTCGCCCCCTGCCACTGGGCGGGGGAATTTGCTACTCTTGCGTGCACTAAAGAGGTTGCCGTGTGAGTGCGAGCAATCGGTGAGGAGCAGGGCATGTTATTGAGTTTCTTGATCATCGCATCTGGCTGGTGGCACATCCGCGCGGCTTATGGCTCAGACTCCCGTCAGTTTTACATCAGCAAGCCGCTGACCATGCTGTTCATCATCGCATTGGCATTCGGTTACCAGAGTGACGATCACAACGGCTCCCATGCCTGGATCCTGCTCGGCCTCTGCCTGTCGCTGGCCGGTGACGTGCTGCTGATGCTACCAAGGGATCGCTTCATTCAGGGGCTGGCGGCATTTTTTGTCGCCCACCTCTGCTACATCGTCGGCTTTGCCCAGGGTCCTCTGGTGCTCAAGTTGATCGACGGCCTGCTGCTGTTGCTGGTGGCCGGCATGGTGTTCGGCTTGTTGTGGGGCAGGCTCGGCGAGATGAAGATCCCCGTCTTCTGCTACATGCTGGTGATCATCGCCATGGCCTGGGTGGCCGCCGGGGCCTGGCACGCCTCCCTCACCGCGGGCAGTGCCGCCGCCCTGGTGGGGGCACTGATGTTCCTCTTCTCCGACAGCATGCTGGCCCTCGATCGCTTCCGCCGCCCCTTCCCCCATGCCACGGCCTGGATCATGAGCAGCTACTTCGCCGCCCAGTTCCTGATCGCCGCCTCTCTCGCGGGATAAGCAGGCTTCGTCGACCATAAAGAAACGGGCCGCTCGGCCCGTTTCTGGTTTCTGGATTACGCCTCCAGCGGTTCTGCATCCGCCGCCCTGGGAGCCGGTTGCCTGAGCAGCAGCATCAGGGCGCTGGCGATGAGCAGGAAGATGCCCATCACGTAGAACACCTGGTTGTAGGCCATGATGGCGGCCTCCCGGTTGATGGTGTTCGACAGCATGGCCTGGGCCTGCTGCTGCGCCAGCGCCGGATCCGAGCCTTGCGCCATCATGGTCTGGGCTAGCTGCAGCAGGTAGCTTTGCCCCTCTATGCTGCTGGCGGCCAGGGTGCTGCTGATCTGGCTGACATGGACGCGGGTGTCGTTGTCGATCAGGGTCGCTATGATGGCGATGCCGAAGGCCCCCCCGAGGTTGCGCAGCACGTTGAGCAGGGTCGAGGAGGAGGGGATCTCGTCATGGGTCAGGCTGGCGGTCGCCACCAGGGAGAGCGGCACCATGATGAAGGGCTGGCCCAGCGCCCGCACGATGAGCGACTGGATCAGCTGGGGGCCGGCGTAGTCGGCACTCATGTTCATGTTCATGAAACAGCTGATGGCAAACACCAGGAAGCCGAAACTCACCAGATAACGCGGATCTATCTTGTGGGTCAGTTTGGGCACCAGCGGCAATACCAGCAGCTGTGGCAGCCCCATCCACATCAGCACTTCACCGATCTCTAGCGCGTTGTAGTTGTGGATCTGCGCCATGTAGAGCGGCAGCACATAGATGGAGCCCATCAGCGCCATGCCGAGCACCAGATAGGCGAAGCAGGCCAGCGCGAAGCGCGGGTTGTGCAGCAGCCGCAGGTTGACTAGCGGATGGCGTCTGAGCAGCTGGCTGATGACGAAGAACACCAGGGCCACCACAGAGATGACGGTGAGCCGCACTATGAAGCTGGAACCGAACCAGTCCTCCCGGTTGCCCTCTTCCAGCACTACCTCCAGCAGGCCCAGCCCCATCGCCATGGTGACTATGCCGATGAGATCCACCCGCTTGATCACCTCCCAGTCCACCGGCTTTTTGTCCAGCCCGTGGGCCAGCATGGCCATCACCAGCAGTCCCGGTGGCACGTTCAGATAGAAGATGTAGTGCCAGGAGAGCTGCTCCGTCAGCCAGCCGCCCAGGGTCGGGCCTATGGCGGGGGCGAAGGTGGCGCACAGGCCGAACAGCGCCATGCCGGTGGCCCGCTTGTGCAGTGGCAACAGGCTGACGATGAGGGAGAAGGCCATGGGGATCAGTGCCCCGCCGGTAAAGCCCTGCAGCGCCCGGAAGACGATCATGCTGGTGAGGTTCCAGCTGAACGAGCAGAGCACTGAGGCGACGATAAAGGCCCCCGTGGTCCACAGCAGGTAGCGGCGCACACTCAGCCCCCGGCTCAGCCAGCCGCTGAGGGGGATGGCGATCATCTCCGCCACCAGGTAGGAGGTGGAGATCCAGGAGCTCTCGCTCAGGGTGGCCGACAGGGCGCCCTGAATGTCCTTCAGGGAGGCGTTGGTGATCTGGATGTCGAGGATGGCCATGAAGGCGCCGATGAGGCCCCCCATGACCGCGATCCAGTTGCGACGTGGAATGGGTTCCATCAGTGGGCGGCGACCACGGGCTCAGGGGTACGGGTGTCGACGATCACCTCGCTGGAGAGGCCCGGCAGCAGCTTGCCTGCCAGTGGGCCTGGCTCGGGGATGCGGATCTTGACCGGCACCCGTTGCACTATCTTGGTGAAGTTGCCGGTGGCATTCTCCGGCGGCAGCAGGGCGAACTTGGCGCCGGTGGCGGGGGCCAGGCTGTCGATGATCCCCTCGACCGGCTGATCCGGATAGGCATCCAGGATCACCTCCACGCGCTGGCCCGGTTGCATGTGCTGCAGCTGGGTCTCCTTGAAGTTCGCCTCGACCCATACCTGTTGCAGCGGCACCAGGCTGGCCACCTGCATGCCGGACTGCACGTAGAGCCCTTCCCGCAGGCTGCGCTTGCCTATGATGCCGTCCGCCGGTGCCCGCAGCTCTGTGTAGCCGAGCTCCAGCCTGGCCTGTTCGAGCTGGGCTTCACTCAGTGCCAGCCTGGCCTGGTTCTGCTTGGCTTCGGCGTCCAGCACCAGCAGCCGCTCACGAGCGGCCTGCAGGGCGGCTCTGGCCTCCTGCTCCTGGGCCTGAGTGACCTGCAGACCGGCGCGCACCTCGTCCAGGCTGTCCTGGGAGCTGTAGTGGCGCTGATTGAGCTGGCTGACGCGGCGCACCTGCTGCTGGGCCCGTACCTGCTCGGCATTGGCCGAGGCGACCCTGGCTTCCGCCTGACGGATCAGGCTCAGCTGCTGGGTGCGGGTAGCGGCCAGGTTCTCCGCCGTCGCCTGATTGAGGTGCAGGTCGGCCTCGGCCTCGATCACCCGGGTTCTGTACTCCCGGTCGTCCAGCCTGGCGATGAGCTGGCCGGCCTTGACCTCCTGGTTGTCGGTCACCAGCACCTCGCCGATGTAGCCGGGCAGCTTGGAGCCGATACCGGTCACCTCGCTCTGCAGATAGGCGTTGTCGGTGCTCTCGAAATGGCGGCCGTGCAGATACCAGTAAGCGGCAAACAACATGCCGAGCAGGGCCAGCAGCAGGGCTGCCAGCAGGGGGATCTTCTTGTGTTGACTCATGATATGGGTTTTTCCTGAACTGTGGCGGGCAGGCTAACATCGTGTCACTGTTTCGATTAGTATCCATTCATGAGATATACAGTTTCACTGGTGAGACAATGGACCTGAACGCGGCCTTGATTCTGGTGCGGATCGTCGACAAGGGCTCCTTCACCGCGGCGGCCCAGGAGCTGGGCATGACCAAGGCGACGGTGAGCCGCCGCATCGCCGATCTGGAGCAGCACCTCGGCGTGCGGCTGCTCTATCGCTCCACCCGCCAGCTCACCCTGACCGAAGCGGGGGAGCAGTATTACCTGCGCTGCAGCAAGGCGGTGGAGGAGCTGGCCCAGGCCGAACTGATGCTGAGCGCCAGTCAGCAGGAGGTGACGGGGACGCTCAAACTGGCGGTCCCCATCGAGACGGGACAGCTGGTGGTTGGCAGGCTGGTGGCCCACTTTCTGCAGGCCTATCCTGGGCTGAGAGTGGATCTGGAGCTGACCAATCGCATCGTAGATCCCATCAGCGAGGGGCTGGATGCCATAGTGCGAATAGGCGACATGAGCGACTCCAGCCTGGCGGCGCGGCGCCTGTGGAGCACGGGACGCCTGCTCTGCGCCAGCCCCGAGTATCTGGCGCGCAGCCCGGCCATCACCCGGCCCGAGGATCTGGTGCGCCATGAACGGGTCGCGGTGAGCAGCGGTTTTCTCGCCTCCCACTGGTGTTTTGAGCGGGATGGCCGGGAAGTGCTGGTGGATCCGCCGTCCCGATTCCAGGTCAACAACATCACCTGTGCCAGAGAGGCGGCGAAGGCCGGGCTGGGGCTCGCCTCCCTGCCCGCCATGTTGTGCCATGATGAGCTGGCCAACGGCTCCCTGGTGGCCCTGCTGCCGGACTGGCAGCAGCCCAAGGTGCCCATCTATCTGTTGTTTCCCGAGCGGCGGCTGATGCCGCGCAAGTTAAGGGTGTTTATCGATTTTCTGGTGGCCAATGGCCCGGCTTACGGCATCGACAATCTGTTGTGAGCGGCATGGCCGGACATATGAAAATGGCCATTAACCTGAGTACCGGTGGAGGACCGCCACGGCGCCGTGGCTTCG
>NZ_CDBZ01000182.1:20632-20845 GCF_000819985.1 Aeromonas media
GCCACGGCGCCGTGGCTTCGAAGCCGGTATCGAGGGGTCCACCCTTTGGGGACGGGTCGATGATCAGGCAGGCTGTTGTGAGGAGAGGATATATGGAGCAGTGGATTAACTTGTATCGGGCCTCTCACTCCCTGGAGGCGCACGCCTTGAAGGGGGCGTTAGAGGTAGAAGGGGTCAGAGTTCGCCTCAGTGGGGAGGGGCTCTCGGGGGCGC
>NZ_CDBZ01000183.1 GCF_000819985.1 Aeromonas media
ATCATGGGTAATCAGGTAAATTTTTATCCAGATAGATAGCACCAAAAGGTGTTCCACCATAGTCGCAAACAATAAAATCAGCACATCGAAACAGCGCAAGATTATCATAAACATGGGTGATGACGGCAGTAAAGGAATATTGCCTGAGAGCTTGTAAGACATCAGGCTCATTTTTAGCCGATAGAGGATGAGTTTTAACGATCACATTGTATTGATCACACAAGGCCGACATGGCATCCGCAAATAGAGGTAACGACGAAAGCTCAAGCCAGGTGGGCAACCAGAGTACCGTTTTTTTATCTGGATCCAGCCCCAGATCCGCTGGACAGACGTTCTGGAGATCCGGCTGAAGAAAATAATCATCATAACGTGGATAACCCATCTTAAATGTAACAGCGGAACAACATTTCTTCATACGCTCCGCCTGCCAAGGACCAAAACAAAGAATCAGATCATAATGCGAATTCCAGCTGGAAAAATTATGTTTTGCCTTACCAAGAGCATACATGAAGCGAACTTGGTATCGTCCCAATGCATGAATGAGTGGTTGTCTACCGTGATCAAACATACTGTGATTCGAGACCACTATGTCGTAGTAATGGCCCGACTTAAGCACGTAACCACTATTATGGCACGTATAGCCCATCCACCCAATAAAGGCACGACTTTCGGCCATTTCACTTGCGGTTCCATGCAATACCACATCAAACCCATCCTGGCCCAATATACGCCACACGGACTGGTAGTGATTACACATTTCTGCGGTATGAACAAAGAAAGCTAATTTCCTGAATGCTTGGTTTATCGCCATTTTGCTGCCTGCTTTTATATCGAAAACTGATTAATTATTTTTATAATGTATTCTTGCGACTCGTGACTCAGCGTCGGATAAAGCGGCAAAGACAAGATTGACTCATGGGCTCCGCCATTTACTTCCGAATTGATAACTTTCAGATTTGAATAAGGTTTATGGTAATCAACAGGATATGGGTAATGTATCATAGTCTGAATATCGTGAACGGCCAGATATTCCTGAAGTTTGTCACGAAATGAACAACGGATGACAAACAAGTGCCAAACGTGACCGAACCGGTAATTCACTTGCGGTAATATAATCAATGGATTGTTAATCTGAGTTAAATAGCGTTCAGCAATATCTCGTCTTTGCTGTGTATCGGCATCCAGATACACAAGTTTTACACTGAGCACTGCTGCCTGAATTTCATCGAGCCGGCTATTCACGCCAATATAGTCATGATGATATTTAACACTCGAGCCATAATTGCGCAGCATAAATAGCATATTGGCCAGAACAGTATCATTGGTCGTGATACAACCGGCATCACCGAGAGCCCCCAGATTTTTACCTGGATAGAAACTGAAAGCAGCAGCGTCTCCCCAAGCACCCGCCTTGATACCGTTTACCTCAGCACCATGAGCTTGAGCACAATCTTCTAATACAAGCCATTGATATTCTTTAGCTAATGCCATAATTTCTGGCATCGGTGCTAACTGGCCGTACAAATGCACAGGAATAACCACGCGCGTTCGAGGTGATCTGGCCTGCACCAACAATCGTGGATCTAAATTGAATGTTCGAGGATCAACATCGACTAATATTGGAACTAAACCACTTTCAACAATCGCTGAGACGGTAGCAATAAACGTGTTACGTTGAACAATAACCTCATCACCGGGCTGCAACTTTCCCAGTTCTTTCCAAGCACGAAGCACCAAAGACAACGCATCACAGCCATTGCCAACACCGATAGCTGATTGGACTCCATTATAATGAGCAAAATCAGATTCAAATTGAGTTAGCTCTTTTCCCGCAATATACCAACCTGAGTCAATAACTCGTGCACATGCTGATTTTAATTCATCAGCATATTTATTATTTACAGAACCAACATCTAAAAATTTTATCATAATGACGGACTCAGATACCGACCAAATTTCTGCAACAAAACCTGATGATTATCTCGATTAAATACAAAGAATACATCTTGTTCGTCACGGTGAGTTTCCATGGCTCCCGTTTTTAAATGGAAGCGAATGACATGCTGATTTTCAAGACGAACATCGAAATGCGATTGTGCAAATGCCAATAGATATAATCCGACATGATAAACCAATAAAGTACTTTCAATTGCCGCTGTCGATGTCTTGTGTTCATTCAAGATCCAACTGCCCCAACAGAAAGAATTAATATCTGGTCTGAAATCATATAGCCGTACAGTTCCGATCGGTACGCCATCAATACGCTCGATAATGAAATAATACTCTTTACCATCCAGCTCGCGCTGCTTGTAATTCTCGAGCCAGAGTCTCTGTTCTATCTCTCCCCCCTGAGTTTGCGACAAGTGCTGATTATATCTTTCATTCGAACGTAATGAGTGAATGAAAGCAGCATCTGCGGGCATTGCTAATCGAAAGCGAATCGTTTGTGCACTCAGGGAATCAAGAAGAAGCATAATAACCTCCAACTAATTGCAGAAATTCTTCATAACTGCGAATATAATCGACTTCCTCATAGCGTTTATCGGCAATAACAAGCAATACACAATCTTCAGAAAAATTGTACATTTCTCTCCAGATAAACGAGTCGATATATAATCCCTGACCAGGATTATCCATCAGAATATCAATTCGTTCCTTACCATCATCAAGAACAAAACGGCAAGAGCCACTAATAACGATAGCAATTTGCTTCAACTTTTTGTGGGCATGAAAGCCACGACGAACACCTTCTTTAGTATTAAATATGTAATAAATACGCTGAATTTCGAATGGAATATTTTTTTCCTGTTCAAGAGAAATCAATGAACCACGATCGTCACCATGTGTCTGAAACTGAATAAAATTAATCTTCATACAGCCCCCTCATAATTCAACTCTATATTTGCCTGATTACAATTCTCTTCGGGCAGATTATTTTTTACCCAGCTAACAATCCGATTAGGATCCATAGTGTAGGATGCATAATAAATTTCCCGTGTATTTGATGTTCTGACTTCATAACTCAAATAATTCAAATCGATATCCAGCACATAGGCTATATTTGAAAAACAGGAAAGGTCTCCCGCATCCCTAGCCATCCAACATAAAGCTTTAGTTCCTGGCGAGGCAAAAATTATATTTGTCCAAGCAGCGCCTGTTGGCCCAACAATAATTTCAGCTTGAGCCATCAAGGAAACTTGCTCACAAAAGCTAAGATCTTCCATATAAACAAAAGTAAAGCCGAATACCGACAGCGCGTCCATTATTTCATTTTGGTTATAATGGCGAATAAAGCCTTTTCTGGCGAAAAAAATACGTTTGGGAAGCGGAGCGCTTGCTGAAGAAAGACAAGCCTGAAATGCTACATGGCGTAGATAATCAATGGACTCCTTTCTAACATAAGAGTTAACCACATTACTCCAAGTCGTATCTTTAAGATTAGCAACCAGATTATTAGGAGGAGTAATCAATAATAAATCTTCGACCCGATAGGATGTGATATTATTTAAATAAATAAATCTGCGACTTATTTTTGCTGCATCAATAAAAGTCTTGATAGACGAGATTTTTTGGCTAGAGACAGAAATAAGAATTGGATAACCATTATATTCATCAGGCATCTCCTCAATAAACTGAAGCTGACTCAATATTTCCAGCATCCAATGATAATAATTGGTTTCACTGCCGCCACTAATGAGAATCCCTTTATCAATATATTCTGGTTGATCTTGTCTGACCAATGCCAGCTTTTCCCCATGGTAGAGAAGGTGAGCACAGCTATAGTCGGCATTGTTTGTAACAGCCGGTATGACACGCTCAATTAAAAGTCTATTTCCAGGCAAGATGACAGAGCGAGAAACAGAACAGACTTGACCATCGTGGATACGATAAAGAGCCACTTCCGGCAATACAATATCAGCGATTATTTTTGGACGATCGAGATAGGCAGGTCCCCTAACCACAGCAGGTATTGCCTCGCGGAAAATATGAATCCGAAAATCACTTTGTGTATCCAGCCAGCTGAATGGCATCATTTTCGTATTACTAGAACCACGAATGCGACCATAGAACAGATTAAATAATAGCGTGGAAATCCATCCTGACTTTCGGCACATGATTAAATAGCAACGCTGATCAATTAATTTTTTTAGTCGATACCACCAAGAAGTATTTATCAAGTGATTGGGTTGAAATACCTCTATCCTTTCTGCATCCACTTCAAGTTGTTTTATTAACTGGGCATGGATTTCGACATAGTAATCACTGGCGATGATTATCTTATCAAATGACAAGCTCCCCAGTGATTGCGGTGCATATATCGATTGACCAAATAATTTATGTCCATGCTTCTGCTTGTTATTATCAAGAAACCCAACAATCTGATAACGGCTACGGTTGTTCTGGTAGAAGTTCATTCCGCCAGATCCGGTACCAAAGATCAGAACTTGCTCTTTTTTCTTACCAAAAAATGTTATCATTTATCCCCTGTCTCGTATCCAGTAGTGTCCATCCGGCGTTACACCCGGACACAACGACTATAAGCGTTCAATAGATCCTGCCCATCCCAGAACCAGTCAAAGGCCAGTGCCTGCCCAGGCGCAACCACCCTGTCAATTCGAGTAGCGGGATATTGACGCCCGAGTTCATGCACTCGCGCCGGAGCAATACCGACACACACACAGGTCTGTATGTTCTCACCGCGGCTCAACCACAATGCCAGAGCCTGTTCGGCGGTATCGGCCAGTACATTCAGCTCCAGTAACACTCCCCCTCCAACCGTCAGTGCACCCTCCTCATGGGTCCGGCGCAGCAAGGTCAATCCCTTCTGCATTCGACAAACACTGGCCGCTCCCTGCGCTACCGCAAGCTGACAGTTGACCAGACGGGTCATACCCCAAGACGGTTCGGCCAAGAAGGGCTCAGCCAGCGCCAGGTATACCCGTTCGCGTAATGCAGTGGGTATCTCACCCAGCCACACCAAGGTGGTTGGCGATGCACAGGCTTGTTGATTGAACTGGCTTATATCCTGCGCCAGTCGCGAGCAGGTCATAGCCAGCTCAACCTCCGACAGCAAAGCCAATCCCTCGCCAGACAGTAGAGCCAGGGAACGACGATCGGGGAACACCAGCTCCCGCGCCTGCGGAGCCAGGGCTATTGCACGGATCTGCTGCACAGTCCGATCACCGCCCCAGATCACCCGCAGTTGACACAGCGCCGAGAAGCGGGCCGTCAAATGGTCATCATGGGCATAGCGAATAAACCGCACCCGGGACACGATGGCCTGCCAATCAGGCTCCGCCAACAAATCGGCACACACCGCCAGCAACTGCTGTTGAACCGGATCCTGCCGTTGTGACAAGCGAAGGATGCTGCTGTTGCCCATGAAAAGCGCCATCAACCACGAGAAGATCGCCAAGGTCGGTACATTGGAGGGGACGAGGTGAAAGCTCAGACCTAACGGCATGGCCGAGCCGTAAGCCGCCAGATGGCTTCGCACCGCCGTCGGCCGCAGCCAGAAACCTAATGCAACCAGATCCGGCCACAGGTTTCCCTGCGCCATCAGACGCCTAGACAGCACCGACACAAAGTCCAGCACCACTGCGCTACTCGCCGGCAATGGCGCGGACTCAAAGCCTCGCCAGTCACAGGCAGGCATGACAAATTCGATGCCATCACGCGGCAGCGCATCCGCTATTGAAAGGTGTCGCTGCATCCGCGCACCTCCGCTCCACTCTGGCGGCCCAGCACCGTAAAATAACGACCGCGACGGCCGCAGGGGCAATCATCCTCACCCAGCAACACACCAAGATCCTCGGTCAGCAGACTGTGTCCTGGGTAGCTCTGCGGGATCGCCGATACAACTTGCAACAATCCGCGTTGTCCCTGCGAGAGCGGCAATAGACTCACCGGATCCCGCACCAGCACATCGGCAAACACCGGGGCATGCAGATGACCGGCTTTACACTCGACAAACACCGACCCCACCTGCTCCACCATGCCATAGAAGTTGTGTACCCGACTCAGCCCCAACTGTTCATGGCAGCGCAGCTTGAAGGCCGGATTATCCACCGCGAGGTGTTGCAGCTTCTTCCAACCACCGCTGTGAAAAAGCGTGCCCTGCGTCAACGGCAGTTCCAGACCGCGTTCACGCAGCGGCTCCAACAAACATTGCCATACCATGAAGGTAAAGCCGAACAACAGGACTGGCTGGCCCGCATATTTGTCACAAAACGCCTCGATGACCGGCCAGTTGGGCCGCATCTGCTCATCAAGGGCATAGGTATGGTCACGGCCAAGGAAGGAGAGCCCCAGCGCACCGGCGCCGCGGGCTGAAAAACCGCTGCGGTTTTGAATTAGAGCGGGTTGCTCCACCAGCAGCATGGGCAGCCGTTGCTTGCCGACGAACTCTTGCAGGATCTTCACCAACACCTTGCTCTGCAAGGCGGCAGTATCCCGATCGAGCACGATGCGTGACGGCGTCCCCGTGGTGCCAGAGGAGGTGAGCACCTTGAATACTTCTTCTTGCGGTACACTCTGCCACTGGGCCAATTTGAACAAGCGGGCGGCCAGATAGGGGAGCTCTTGGTACGTCGAGGCCTGACCCCAGCTAAATGCAGACAGAATATTGGCAAATGCTGGGCACCCCTGCGCATGGAGCTGTGTCAATTCATTTAGGCGAGCAAGGAGCAGCCCACTTTTTTCCTGTTGGGGCAGCCCAAAAACCGGCGCATCAAACAGTGTGTTCATACCTGCTCCAGTTGTGTTAACAAAGCCGGATAATCAATTTTCATATTGCTGCGTCGTGGTAAATGATGCCGATAGATGCGTACGCTTGATGGCGGCACCATCAGCCAGCGGGCCAGCTCCAGCTGTAGTGCATCACTGGAGCCCCCGTCTGCCTCGATGGCTACCAACAGGCGATCATCGCGGCCGGTCGCGGCGCAGGAATAGCCCCTCGCCTGCAACCAGGCTTCCACTTCAGCCAAGCTCACTCGTTTGCCAAACAGCTTCAGGAAACGGTTGAGCCGCCCGGTCAGATAGAATCGACCCGCCTCATCACAACGAGCCAGATCGCCGGTAAAGAGCACATCCATATCACGCCCCCGAGTCAGATCTTCAGGGCGTTCGGCATAGCCAAACATCACATTTGGCCCTTCGTAGACCAACTCCCCCACCCCGTCGGGAAAGCCGGGCTCATGACGCAGAGAGAGGCGCCCGCCCGGTACGGCACGGCCGATGGCATCCGGGACAATCATCACTTCCTCGTGTGCCAACCAGGCGATGCGCGGTGCGGCTTCTGTCTGGCCATACATCACGAAAAAACGGCGCCCCAGCGCAGATGCCTGCTCGGCAAACTGTTTTGCCAGTGCCGGCTCAAGCCGTCCTCCTGCCTGGGTCAGTGTCACCAGGCTTGGATAACGCGCCCAGTCAAAACGCAAGCGGTTTAGCATCTGAAAGGTAAACGGCACCCCCGCCACGCTGGTGACCTGATGGCGATTTACCTCATCCCAAAATTGGCGCTCAAGGGGACTAGCTGTGCATGAAACCAGAGAGGCTCCAGCCAAAAGATGGCTGTTAAGCACCGACATACCGAAGGAGTAAAAAAGTGGTAACGAGGTGATGGCTCGCTCATCCCCGTTCAGCGCCAAATATTCGGCGATGGCCGCGGCATTGGCATCAAGATTGGCTCGCGACAATCGCACCCATTTGCAGGACCCTGTACTGCCCGATGTCGGCAGCAGCATGGCCAGCTCAGGGTGAAGTGAAGGCACATCGCCAAGATGCTCCACTGCCCCATCTTCCAATACCCGCAAACTGACACCAAAGCGCTGGCACTGTTCACGATGCAACTGCACATCCTGTGCAGGATCGGCCAGCATGATGGCATGGCCATCACGCAGGGCCAGCAAGTAGTGCAACAGATGTCGGGTGGACGTCACAAATGGCAGGTAGACCAAATGTCGACCGGCAGGATAGGTAGTGGCCAACTGCGCCACACGCCGTGCCAGTTCATTATAACTGAGCCACCCCTCTTGCTGGTCTCGCCAGGCGGGCTCGTCATTGCCTTCAACCAGATGCGTCAGCAAATCAGGCTGGTTCAAATCACCATCCCCCCATCGACCCCGATCACCTGACCGGTCACATAGCTCGACAAGTCGGATGCGAGAAACAGGGCCACCTTGGCCACTTCATCTGGCGTGCCAATCCGTCCCATGGCGATGCTGGCCACCCGCTCGGTAAACTTCTCTTCCGGGATGGCGTGCGCCATATCGGTATCGATAAAACCGGGGGCAATGGCATTAACACGGATCTGGCTGGCGGCCAGCTCCTTGGCCAATGACTGGGTGATTCCGATCACCGCCGCCTTGCTGCCGGCATAGCTGCTGAGCCCCACCGCCCCAACTTGCCCCATCAAGGAGGCGAGATTGATGATACTGCCGCCATCGCTGCGTTGCATCATGCGCGCAGCATACTGGCTGCAGTAGATCACGCTAAAGGTATTGTTGCTGAACGTCTTTTGCAGATGGGTTTGGTTCGCCATCCCCAATAACGCCTCTTCCAGCATGCCGGCATTGTTGACCAGCACATCCAGCGCTCTGGTCTGGGCAAACAGCTGCTGAAAGGCTTGCTTGACCGCCACCGGCTCAGTTACATCAAAACAAAGGGGCTGGCAGGGCACGCCGAACTCGGAACATAGCGCGGCCGCCAGCTGGCTCATCGCCACCTCATCACGGCCCCCCAGCCATAGTTCTGCCCCCTGAGAGGCAAACTGGCGGGCGATGGCAAGGCCGATGCCACGCCCGGCACCGGTGATCAACACCCGCTTGCCCTGCAACAGCCCCTGCATCAGAGAGAGACTCCGTATTTGGCCAGGATCTCTCGCGCCTTGCCGACCGAACTCATGTCGATAATGTCATCGGTATCGAGCAACACGCCGTAGTGATCTTCCAACTGGGCAATCAGCCCCATATGGGCTACGGAATCCCACTGCGGGATACTGTTGTAAGCCAGCCCATCGCTGACGCCGCCGATATCAATACCCAAAGCCTCGGCAAAAACCTGTTCCAATGCCATTGTCATCTGAAAAATCTCCGTAGCCGCTCACGGGCGGCATAGTAATCAGCAGGTAGCAGTTCCAATGCGAAAAATCCGTTCTCTTGCCCTATCTGGCGATAACCCAGTTGTTCATTCAAGCGCAAGGCCGAGCTATTGCTCTCCCGAACCAACGTTCGGATACAACCTATATTCAACCTATCAAAGCCCTGATCAAGCTGGGATAAGGCGGCAGCAACGGCCAGCATGGGATGCCGCACGGTTGAGTTGCCCAGATAGAGTCCCGCATCGGCGATTGCCTGACCCTGCAGCTCACCCTGGTACTCACCTTTAAGATTGACGTAGCCAGTGCGCACGCCCTTGCACCAGAGCACCCAGTGCTGCTGCTCCCGGCGTTCACGGGTGACGGTGAACCATTGGCGCTGTTGCCGTGGCGAAATGCGCGTCTGGGATACCATCTGCATTCGCACCTCATCCTGATTGCGCCAACGTCGCAAAGCGGGAAGATCCCACAGCTCTATCGGGCGTAGCTCAACGCCATAACTCATCTTCACGCCATCCAGTTTCCATGACCTGCCTCTCTTATCGACCAAACTGCTGTCATTCCGTAGCAAAAATCGATAATACAAACAGAAAAACCAGTATAATATCAAAAATAATCAAAGAGTTGTCATCGATTACTCTGGCTTTGGCCAGTCATTAATCCAGCAGAGAGAGCCCATCATGGCCATCGCCATTATCCCGGCCCGGGGTGGCAGCAAACGCATTCCACGCAAGAATATCCGCCCCTTCTGTGGTAAGCCCATGCTCGCCTATGCTATCCAGGCGGCGCAAAAATCGGGCTGTTTCAGCAAGGTGGTGGTCTCCACCGATGATGACGAGATTGCCGAAGTCGCTCGTCAACTGGGCGCGGAAGTGCCATTTCTGCGGCCAGCCAACCTCGCCGATGATCACACAGGTACCACCCCTGTGGTGATCGACACGATTGCGCGACTCGACAAACTCAGAATCCAGGCCCAACACTACTGCTGCATCTATGCAACGGTCCCGCTTATCCAGGCCGATGACCTGAAGGCCGCCTATCAGCGGCTGATCGCAAGCCAGGCTCCCTTCGTCTATACGGTGGCAGAATTTGGCTTTCCCATCCAGCGCGCAGTCCGGATGGACGAGCGGGACCGGGTCACCCCCTTCTGGCCGGAACAGATGGCCAAACGCTCCCAGGATCTGGAACCTGCCTATCAGGATGCTGGCCAGTTCTATTGGGGGACGCAGGACGCCTGGTTGGGTGGGATCAGCCCCATCGGTGGAGAGGGGATCGGTCATATTCTGCCAAGACACAGAGTGGTCGATATCGATACGCCGGAAGATTGGCATCTGGCCGAACTACTCTATCAAGTGTTGGCCCAAAATGGCGTTTAAGGTTGCCTTCCGGCTTGATGCCAGCGCCGAGATCGGCCTGGGCCATCTGATGCGCTGTCTGGCCATCGCCGACCGGCTGAAAACGGCTGGCGCCGAGTGCCACTTTCTCTGTCATCAACTACCGATTCACCTGTTACCTCTGCTGCAGTTCCACCAGCATCACCTCCTTTGTGCTCTGGATGATCCAGGCCCCTTGTCCACCTTGCGCCCAGAGTGGCTGGTGTGTGATCACTACCAGATGGATCGGCAGATCGAACAGAAACTGGCCATGCTCTGTGGTCAGTCGCTGATCATCGACGATCTGGCCGATCGCCCTCATCACGGTCAGCTGCTGCTGGATCAGGGGCCACTGCGCAGCGCCGCCGATTACCAGTTGCTCACCCCTAGCGACTGTCGGCTGCTATTGGGCACCGACTATGCCCTGCTGCGCCCCGCTTATCGCAAGCTTGCACGCCAAGAGGTCAGCCGGTGGCAACGTGGCCTCATCTGCTTTGGCGGTGCCGATCCGGCAGGGGCCTGCCTCACGACCCTCAACACGCTGACCCGACTACCCTGGGCTCATACCATTCGCTGGACGCTGGTCGCCGGAGGTGCAAATCCCTTCTGGCACGAGCTGCAACAACGGGTTGCCGAACTGCCCGCTCTACAGCTCACGCTGCTGCGCCAGAGCGACCAGATGGCACAGCTGATGCAACAACACGACTTTGCCATCGGTGCGGCGGGCGGCATGACCTGGGAGCGAGCCTGCCTTGGCCTGCCGACACTGGCTGTCCCCATCGTCGACAATCAGCAGTTCAACGACGACGTGATCGCCCGCTTCCAGTTGGCAGAACAACTCACGCTGAGCGAGCTGGCTGAACCTGAGCGGCTGATGCAGGCCCTGCAACGCCTTGAATGGCAGGCTGATGACTATCGCCGACGTGGTCAAGGGCTGGTGGATGGACTGGGGCTGGATCGCCTCACTGCCTGGCTGCTGCCACAATCCGATTATCAACTGATACCAGATGGCCAGCAGTGGCAGTTACTCCATGAGAACAAGCCACTGCTCACCTTGACCCTCAGCGGTCAACAATTGATATGGCAAGCCCGGCAATGCGTTGCCCCCGAGGCTTGGCAAGAGCTGGCACATTGCTTGCTTAACGTATTCTCCCAATTACCCCTCTATCTTGCCGCGCCGCCGCAAATAGCGCCCCCGGCCCCCTGGCAACAGGCGCCGCAAGGCTGGCAACTTGGCACAGGAACCTGACGAAAGATGCAGATCGCTCATCGCCCTATCAACCAGGAACAGGCCCCCTATGTGATTGCCGAACTGTCGGCCAACCACAATGGCAATCTGGACCGCGCCCTGGCTATCATGACCGCCGCCAAAGCAGCGGGCGCCGGCGCCATCAAGCTGCAAACCTACCGCCCTGATACCATCACCCTCAAAAGTGATCGACCGGAATTTCAGATCCACGGCGGTTTGTGGGATGGCCACAGCCTCTATGACCTTTATGAGTGGGCACACACCCCGTGGGAGTGGCACCAGGCGCTGTTTGCCAAGGGGCGCGAGCTGGGGCTGACGGTATTTAGCAGCCCGTTCGATTTCAGTGCGGTGGACTTGCTGGAATCCCTCGACTGCCCGGCCTACAAGATCGCCTCCTTCGAGTTGGTGGATCTTCCCCTCATTCGCTACGCCGCACAGGCTGGCAAGCCGCTGGTCATGTCCACCGGCATGGCCAAGGAGGCCGAGATCACCGCCGCAGTCGAGATGGCGCTCAAGCATGGCAACGGCCAGCTGGCGTTGCTGCACTGTGTCAGCGGCTACCCAGCACCCGCCGCCGAATACAACCTGCGTACCATCCCCATGCTGCGCCAGCGTTTTGGCGTTGAAGTCGGGCTCTCCGATCACACCCTCGGCTCAGCCACCGCCATTGCGGCTACCGCGCTCAGTGCAACCCTCATCGAGAAGCACTTCACCTTGGCTCGCGCCGATGGGGGGCCGGATTGCGCCTTCTCCATGGAGCCCGCCGAACTATCCGAGCTGATTACCTCGGTCAATACAGCCCATGCAGCGCTCGGGGTAGCCGACTACCAGCTTACCGAAAGCGAACAGGGCAACCGCGCATTTCGCCGCTCCCTCTATCTGGTCAGGGATATAGCAGCAGGAGAGGCGCTCACCGCAGAGCATATAAAATCCGTGCGCCCTGCCCTCGGCCTGCCCCCCGCCGATTACGATCGGCTCATCGGCAAGCGGGTCAGCCGCGATCTGAGCGCCAATCAGCCTCTCAACTGGGAGTGGATTGCACCAGATGAATGAAGAGCTGCTACGCCACCATCTGGCAATAATCGAACAACGTTGGCCACGGCTTGCTGCCCACCTCGCGGTGGCACAGCTGGGCGATCTACAGGTTGAATTGTGTGAAGGTATCAGCAGCACACTGCTGGTCAATGGCATCCAGCTCACCAGCCGCCATGACCGGGTAGCCGAGGCAGAACTTCAAGCGGCAACCCTTCCCGATGTGCCCGTGCTGCATCTTTATGGCACCGGGCTCGGCGATCTGCAGAAGGTGCTGCTGACTCGCCCCCGGTTAGAAATTCTCCATGTCCATATCATGCACCACAATCTCTTCACTCTGGTGCTGGCCTTGCTCGAGCACGACGAGTGGCTGCAAGACCCCAGGGTCGAGCTGAGTCTCGCAGCCGATGAACAGGAGATTGTCCTCCCCTTCTTCGCCCTCCCCAGCGAGCTAGAGCTGGCCGAAGATGCGGCCTGCCGTATTCGTGGTCGACTGGTGAGCGAAGTAATGGCGGCTTACACCAGGCAACGTTTCGCCCCCGACTTGCCGCGCATTACCGGGCGACTGGCCGAGAATCTGCCACTTGTGGGTGAAGATGGCGATGTTGCCACGCTATTTGGCTCACACCCGGATGCCACCGCACTGGTCATCGCCAGCGGTCCCAGCCTGCAACGCCACCTCCCTCGCCTTGCGGGCTTGTTGCAACAACATCCCGAGTGGAAGGTGCTGTGTGTCGATACCGCACTCACTCCCCTGCGACAATATGGCATCAGTGTGGATGTGGTCGTTACTATCGACGATGCCCTGACACCGGATCGGCTGGCCAGCCAGGGGCTCGTCTCGGTTCCTTTGGTATATGCCCCCATGGTACCCCATGAGACGCTGGCGAGTTGGCAAGGCCCACGCTTTACCGCCTACTCCATCAGCCCCGTCTATGAGCAGCTTCGTCACACTCATCCCAAAGGGTTGCTCCATCAAGGGGGCAGCGTGATTCACCCTACCGTCGATCTGGCCGTCAAGATGGGCTGTCGCGAGATCATTTTGCTGGGTTGCGACTTCGCCTTCCCAGGCGGGCAGACCCATACCGGTTGGCAGGAGGGCGCTCTGGGGCCTGTCGCCAGCCAGGCACTCAGCTGGACACTCGATGGCCATGGCCAGCGGGTCGGCACCAACCCCAATTTCACCACCTATCAGATAGAGCTGGAGCGCTATATGGTCGCCACCCCCGAGGTTCGGTTCTGGAACAGCAGCCGGGATGGGGCAGCGCTGCTGGGCTGCGACTATCATCCGGAGTTTTTGCCATGAATCTGCAGCAAGAATGCATGGCCCTCGCACAGCGTTTTCGCCTGGGCCACAACGTGGAGAGTGCGCTCGCATTGCCAGGACTCATTGAAGGAGCACTGACCAGGCTCCCCGTAACCCGCCACCCGCAGGTAGCCCGCATCGTCACCGCCATGCTGGCCTGTCAGGAGCACCACGACTGGCTGGGGCTGGCCGACTGGCTGGAGGGTGAACTGGTGAGCCTGCTCGCGTCAGAGAACTAAAGTAGGAAGGAGATCAGGGACGCCGCAAACGAAGTGATTGCGGCAACCCTGCCGGCTTACTTGAACACGTTGAGACCAATAAAGTAGGCAGTGTCGTGCCGCTGCAGAGCATCGGCATAGAGTTGCTGTGCATCGGTGAAGAATTGATCCAGGATGTCGATAGCGGCATCAAGTTTCTCGGCAAGAGCAGCCTCCTCCCCCCCAGCCTGCGCCATCATCAGGCTAATGATGTTGGCGTAAAAATAGTTCATCGAGCCGATCAAGACTCTGTAGAGGTGACTCTGCGGGCTCATCAGCAGATAGAGTAGATAATCGTGGTGACGCTGCATCATGAGCTGTACGGCATTGTGCTCACGGGGCACTTCTCTCCAATCAAGGCGAATTTTCTCCACCATGTCGTGGAAGAATGGTGCATTGATAGCCGCCTGAAAATCGATGCTGGTCACATCAAACGGCTGGAAGCAGGACGCCATTATCTCATCCATCACTGTTCGCTTGTCGATGACAGGCCAATTCGCCAGCAAAGAATCGACACGGCGAGGCAGGGCTCCTTCGATATAAGCACCATCGCTACTATTGGTGCACAACAGTTCAGGGTAATTGCTCAGCACCTGTTCCATGTTATGGATGGAGAGGCCGAATAGATGGTTGATGCGCACCTCACCGCCGAAATTACCTGGTGCCGGGAAGGTGTCACTGAGATCTTGCTGGTATTTCGCTTCCTGTTTTTCGTTGTAATAGAGGCTCAATGTTGAATGATGTTTGTCGGCAGATTTATAGCCATTATCGATGCCGAAAAGATACGCCTCTTTGAACCCAAGCAAGGCTGCATAATTAAGACCGGTATTACCGACAAAGGGGTTCGAATATTCGATGGACTCGTACTCGAACGCTTCGCCGAAATGACTGGTCAATAGCTTGTACATGGGCTCATTGGGCTTGAAGGTAATACCCGTCTTACGGAAGAATCCTTTGCATTCAGGATGGATGACATCGACGCTCAGAAACACGCTCTCTTTAAGGAAGTCATCGGCATTCAGGATACGCAGGAAATCCGCCGAGCTCTTGGTGCGCTCGACGGCGACATAGACATCGGGTTTTATCCCTGCTTTATATAGTGCGCTCACCGCCGTACCACAGGCGATAATAATCGCCTGATACTGATGCTGCCTGATGAAATCGATGCTCTGATCGAGCGAAGGGCCATTGCCCACCACAAACACCGGCATGGAAGCCGCCAACCCGGTATCACGCTGACGCTTCAGGAAGGGGGTGCCATCTTGCAGATGAGTGTGGCTGTGAGCCAAGGCATAGACGTTGTCATCGAAAAAACCCCAACCGGTCCTGAGCAAGTAGAACTCGTTTTCGACCTTGTTGATGAGTTTGTCCAGCTTGGGGGAGTGATAGTGACGAAACGAGAAGTAGGCCGCCGACCAGAAGGCCCCCTTGCGATGCAGGGCTTCCATCATATCTGCCGCCAGCAGCTTTTCATCAACCCCGATGAAGAGATGCAGGGTCAGTGCCTCTTGCTCCATGTATTCAAACAAGGAATGCCAATCGAAGCAGAACAGCGATGCGTAAAACATGTCCAGATCAGGCTCGAAGGCAAACAGATTTCTGACCTTGCAACGTTCATAGAGATAACCCAACTGGTAACCCAGCCCTATCCCGTACATCAGCGACAGCGGAATATCCGTGGACAGCGTCTCTTTAAGCGGCAGGCCAGCCTGATTCGATGGCTGTTTAAGCTTGGAGATCTCATTGTTGTATTTGATGTGGATCTGATCGTCGAAATACCACTGCGGGGCAAAATTAATGCACTGCAAGACGCTCTGCTCGATCACCTCGTCGATCTGGGCCTGCGCCTCAGCAAAGGGATCCTCGCCATAGAGCGCTACCTCGGTATCCAGCCACAAGATATTAGGAATGCCATTTTCGTTGCAGAAGAAGCGAAACGCTCGGGTCGGCTGGTAGTGTTCGAAGAAGTCATGGATACCGGGCATATTATGCTTGAAGGTTGCCATGTTCTGCTGGAAGCGCAGCGGCAACACCTGAGACATGGCGGTCTCCTGCTCGTGTTGGCGGCCCAGGCGGGAGAGTTCAGTTTCTACTTCACTAATCTTCTGTTCGATGTTCATCCAGGTTTATCCCGCATTCTGCTTGTACAGCTCTGCCACCCGCCCCGCTTTCGACAGGCCACGCAGCTCGGATTCAGTTTGGTTCTTCTCGTGTTCCACCCGCTCCAACAAGGCTTTGAATTGTTGCAGCAACCGCCGCTGTTCACTGTCCAGTGCAGGCATGGTGTGCGCATCCTGATGATGGAACTGCGCGTACAATCCTGCCAGATAGGTGTCCATCAGAACCTGGATCTCTGCGAAATCTCCGGTGCTCAGGGTTGCGTCAAGACGTTCTCCCAGCAAGTAGAGTCGTGTCAGCTCGCTGGTCACTCGGCCTGTCCCGCTGCTTGCTGGCGCGCGAGGGCCTGGATTCTCTCCTCCACCGGGATGGCATCCCAGCCGCTCTTGATGGTCAGCATCAGTTGGCCCACCTCATCCAGCGGGGCTGTATCCATGCTGCGGCTCGCATCCAGCAGGCGCTGTTTCATGTAGTCGTACAGTGCAAATAGATCTTCCGGCACCTTGCCATAAGAGAGATCCAGCGCATCTTGTAGACCATTGATGAGTGCCATGCATTTGGAAATGGCAACCGACTTGCCTTCAAAATCCTTGCGCTCTATCGCCCCTTTCGACTGGGCAAGGCGTTCGACGCAACCTTGCATCATCAACTGGATGACACGATAGGGATCGGCTACCGCCATCTCGGCTTGCAGGTTTTGAGTGGTATAGGCTTTGATATTCTTGCGATACATGACAACTCCCCTCACTCGGGATCGCGAAAAAGATTAATCAGGATGATGAATTAGAGGTATTGATCAGGCTGAGATAAGATGCCGATTGATTCATCTTGGTAAGCAAGGCATCCAGACCGCCATAACGGGCACGTAGACTGGCCTCATATTTCACTAGTTGGGCAGAGGCATCCGCTTCCTTTTGTGCCAATGTCCGCAGATCCGCATTGAGTGAATCTTCCCGCTGTGCCAACAAACCACCGGTCTTGGAGTAACCCTCAAGCGCCGTCGCCATCTTACCGGCCACCCCATTCTCACCACCGAAGATGGCGACCACCTGTTCGAAGTTTTTATCCAAGGCTTCGTCAAACTTCTCACTGTCCAAGGACAGTACGCCCTTGTTATCCATCTTGACCCCAAGCTGGAAAATGGTGTCAAACACATTGGAATTGCCAGAAGGGGTAATTAAAAGGCTACTCATCTGGTTCGCGACACTACGGGTCACCGAATCACCGGCCAGTGCGCCGCCATCATCCTTGCTTTGACCGGCTACGACGGTATTTCGTTTACCCAGAGCATCTGCCTTGCTCACCAGGCTGTTATAACCATCGATAAAGCTCTTGACCATGGCCTTGATGCCGTCTTTATCGGTCGTAATATCCACCTTGTTGGATTTTTTGCTGCCATCAGTCTCTTTGTCTGATTCGCGTAAAACGGTGACTTTCAGGCCCATGATGGTGCCATCGAAGGTGTTTGTCGGACTGGTCAGTTTATTGCCGTCAACTTCTATTTCAGCGTCACTGGCCACGGGTCCAAATTGCTTCAACGAAGAGGTAAAGTTGGTAAGGCCTGCAGTGCTACCACTTATCTGTAAATCTTTTCCTGTACCACTCACCCCAGAGTCGATCACCATCTTGGACTTGCCATCCGAAGTATTGATGATATTGGCGGTCAGACCGAAGTTGTCACCGTTGTTATTGATCTTCTTGCGCACAGTCTGCAGCGAATCGCCCGCCTTAACGTCCACGGAGAAGGTCTTGTCACCGGCCTTGAAGGTCAGGGTGCCATCTTCGGTGATCAGGGCATCGGTCGAGCTGCCGAAGGTACCTTCAAACTTGCTGGTGGTCGCCAATTTATTGACGGTGATGTTGTACTGACCATTGGAGGCCCCCGCCTTGCTCTCTACCTTGAAGACGGGGTTATCCTTGTCTTGGGTGATATTGACGGCACGCTTGTTGAACGCATCCGTCTTGGCCATGCCTTTGAGTGTGGTGACGTAGGAAGCAATGGCTGATTTCAACTGACCCACCCCGGAGAGGGTGATCTGGGCGTTGGTCTTCTTGGTGGTGATCGGTTGCTGGAGCTGCGCCTTTCTGGCATCCAGGCTGGCCGTGATCACACTCTCTAGGTTGATACCTGACCCGGCCCCTGCCGATGTTATCGTTGCCATTGTCTTGTCTCCTTATTTTGTCGTGAACGGCTCATATCTCACTGTCGAGCAGTAAACCGATTCTGGGGTGGGCCCCCGCGTCCCCCTGGCGCAAGGCCTGGATCCGCTTATTGATCGCGATCAGCTCTTCGCTGGGGATCTGACGGATCATCGACTTGGTCTCTGCATCCATCACCTTGATCACCACCTGGTCCAGCTCCTTCTCCACACTGAAATTGACCGTCCACCCCTGTAGTTGGCCAAACTCTTGCAAATTTTGTACCTGTTTTTCAATGTCTGCTTGGCTCTGTTGCACCGAGCGAGTCAACTCCTTTGACTCCCGTTCTCCCTGGGGCGCAACACCGGCATCTTCCACTGTGCCAGAAAGTAATTGAGCGGCCACTTGGCCGCTCTTGTCACTTCGCTGTACGGAAGAGCCATTGGCAGATGACAGGTTTCCAAGTTCAGTTGTCATCTTATTTCTCCCATCTCAATCCACCTTCTTAACCGAGCAGGGACAGGGCCGACTGCGGCCGCTGGTTGGCCTGCGCCAGGATACTGGAGGCCGCCTGTTGCAGGATATTCTGCTTGGTCATATTGGCGGTTTCGGTCGCAAAGTCAGCATCACGAATACGGGAACGGGCGGCGCTCAGGTTCTCGGAGACGTTGGACTGGTTACGGATGGTGGAGTCAAACCGGTTCTGCACCGCACCTAGATCCGCCCGTTTGCTATCGACCACTTTAATCATGAAATCAAGGTTAGCCATCGCGCTCTGGGCTGCACTTGCCGTTTTTATGTTATTCATGTCTGCCACTTGGACAGGTCCAGATCCAACGCTGACTTTATAACGGTCAGTCCCAGCAGGAATACCAGTACTTGACACCGTGGCTTTGCTTGTCGTCGCCCCTGCAATACCACTAATGGTAAAGGCTGACGTGATCTTGAAGGTGATGGTCTGTCCCGCATCCGCCCCCACTTGGAAAGAGCCTTTGTAACTCTTGTCCAGCAATTTCTGACCACCAAATGTGGTATCGTTCGAGATACGGTCGATCTCGGTCATCAACTGGGTATATTCCCCCTGCAGTGCGGTACGATCATCGGTGTTGTTAGAGCCGTTCGCCGACTGTTGGGCCAGGGTGCGCATCCGCTGCAGCATGGAGCTCACTTCATCCATGGCCCCTTCGGCGGTCTGGGCGACCGAAATACCGTCGTTGGCGTTGCGGTTCCCCTGATCTAGACCATTTACCTGAGAGGTCAGACGGTTGGAGATCTGCAAGCCGGCCGCGTCGTCCTTGGCGCTGTTGATACGCAGACCGGATGCCAGGCGGGTGTAAGAGGTATCCAACGATTTATTGGTGTTCATCAAGTTACGCTGGGCGTTCAATGATGATGTGTTGGTATTGATATACATAGCCATAAAAAATTTCTCCTGATGAACAAGAAACTGCGGGCTCTGCTTGCGTCAGTGCAGCTAGGGTCCCACCGTTCAGATGGACAGATTGAACGGGTCTGTACCATCTGGCGGGCCCTCTGTTTGAACGGACATCGGACCCGCAGTTGCGCAAATGTTGGATTTCCGAACACCCCTCAATTTGCTTCACACTCTGTAGCGGCAGCCCCATCGGAAGCTTTAGGAAATTTATTGCCGCTCTCATCAACAAAGAGGCAAAGCCTCTCCGCCCAAGGTGGGGTAGAGGGGTATGCCGTTGGCAACACGGTGTTTTCCTCGGATACAGAAGGTGCACACAGCAGTGAACACAGGAGCTGGATAGAAGATGGCATGATTCATGCTTTGATTTGTGGGCCGTCGATTTTTCGACGCCCATAAAAAAGGCCGACAATGTCGGCCAAAAAAGAGCTTACGCTCAGGAGAACAACCTCGAGAGTGACAGAGTGAACGATCTGCGCAACACTCGAGGGGCATACCAAATAAGATAATCTCTCTTTCGATAGAACAAGGCGTAAATCCGAACACCCCTTTGTTCCATCTTTCTTACCAGGGCGGCCTGAACAACCGCCCTTTTCTTTTTTTCTAAGATGCTATTGCTTAGCCTTGCAGCAGCGAGAGTGCGGACTGAGGGCGCTGGTTAGCCTGTGACAATATGGTGGATGCCGCCTGTTGCAGGATATTCTGCTTGGTCATATTGGCAGTTTCGACTGCAAAATCCCAGGGCGAGATCGTGAACAT
>NZ_CDBZ01000184.1 GCF_000819985.1 Aeromonas media
CGCGGCGGCCAGCACAGAGCCTGCCAACAGGGTGGAGATGGTCGCGGCGACCACGGTCAATGGGGGGTGAACAAGTTGCATCTGATCCTCGACTGCCTACTGCATGTGAATAGTAACAAATATCATTTGCATTTTATTGTTCTAATTTGCCCCGGAATTAACAATTTGGGGCATCTTGGCGGGCAGAGAGGCGAAAAACAGGCGAGATTAGCCTCAGTCGACGACGCCTTATGTCGATGAGAAAAGACCATGAATTCAAATGACTATCTTTGGCAGGCGCACAGAGGGTCGGCCATCAGCCGCAAGCAGCCTCGCCAGGGATAGGGGACTTGAGTGAAGACGTGCACGCTCAACCCGGGCAGGGAACGATGGGCAGCCAGTACTCCATGGAGGCATCCGCCCTCCGACCGTCAAAACCCGGGGCATAGCGTTCCAGTTCGAAGCCATCCAGCCCGCGATAGCTGGAAGCTGGCAGCCAGTGCTGGATGAACCAGTTGAGACTCGGCCCCAGTTGCTCGATGGGGCCCTGGTGGCTCAGCACCGCATACTCCTGGGACGGAACCCGAAGGCACGCCAACCCGGGCAGGGGTTCAGTCCCCTCCTCTGCCGCCACCCCGGCCCAGTAA
>NZ_CDBZ01000185.1 GCF_000819985.1 Aeromonas media
CTCATAACCCGAAGGTCGTCGGTTCAAATCCGGCCCCCGCAACCAACTTGTCATCTATTCCTCTCTTTATATCCATCTCGACTCCCTCGTGTATCACCCTGATCCAGCACATTAATTTATGTGGTGGCGATCCTTTGTCCCATTTGTTCGGTATCATTCTGGCTTCTGTTCATGGATGAGGCCTCTCCCTGCGATGCACGCTTTCAACTACCTTCCTCCCAAGATAACCATGCAGACCACCACCCTGAACGAGGTGATGGCGAGCAACATTCCCGTCAAACTGCTGCTGGTAGCCGAGACCGGGCGCGATGCCCTGCTGGCGCAGCCGGCCTTCGCCGGGGTGGCGTCCCAGATAGCCCTGGGTCTGCCGGCCCCTTACCGGCTGGCGGATGGTCAGGGTCTGCAACTGGTGCTCTTCGTGGACTCGGCGCCCGTTGTGGATCACCGGCTCTACAAGCAGATCCGCACCTGGACGGCCCCCCTCGCGGGTCTCAAGGTGGCGCAGCTGGCGCTGCACCTGGAGGGCTTCGATGAGGCGCCCCGGGCGTTGCTGGCCGAGCTGGTGCTCGCCGCCCTGCTGGCGGCCGATGTGCCGCTGCCCACCCAGAAGCGCGCCGACGAGGCGCCCATCGGCTATCAGAGCCTGACCCTTTCTCCCCCCTGCGCCCTGGATCTGGCCCGCATCGAGGCCGAGGCGCAGGGCAACGGGCTGGCCCGTCACCTGGCCGTACTGCCCGCCTCTGAGCTCAATGCCGGCAGTTACCGTGCCTTCGCGCGGCAGCTGGCGCAACAGGAGGGCTGGCAATGGCAGGAGTTCGACGAGGCGGCCCTCGCCAAGCTCGGTGCCGGCGCCTTCCTGGCGGTGGCCAGGGGCTCGGAGGACAACCAGGCTGCCATCGTCAGGCTCAGCTATTGCCCGGCCAATCCGGTGCGCCGCATCGCGCTGGTGGGCAAGGTGATCTGCCACGACTCCGGGGGCTATAACCTGAAAGTGGGTGGCAGCATGTATGGCATGCACCTGGACATGGGGGGCAGCGCGGTGGCGCTCGGGACCCTGCATGCCATCAGCCGGGCCAAGTTGCCCGTTGAGGTACACTGCTGGCTCGCCATCGCCGAAAACCACATAGGCCCCAAAGCCTACCGACCGGGGGAGGTGGTGACCGCCCTCAATGGCACCACCATAGAGGTGGTGGACACGGACGCCGAGGGGCGCATGGTGCTGGCGGATGCTCTGGCGCTCGCGGCCCAAGGGGAGCCCGATCTGCTGATCGACTACGCAACCCTGACCGGTGCCTGCAAGCGGGCACTCGGCAGCCGCTACAGCGGCGCCTTCACCAATCGCCCCGACTGGTTTCCCGAGCTGATACGCCTGGGGCAGCAGAGCGGTGAACGGATCTGGCCCTTCCCGCTGGACGAGGATTTCGATGACAACCTCGATAGCGAGTGGGCCGATCTGTTACAGTGCGCGCCGGGTAGCTCGCCGGATCACATCGATGCGGCCCGCTTCCTCAGCCGCTTCGTGCCCGGGCAGACACCCTGGTTGCACCTCGACTTGAGCGGTTTTCGCAACAAGGGGGGCAACGGCGTGGTCAGCAGCGAAGTGACCGGGTTTGGTGTCAGGCTGTCGCTGACCCTGCTCGCCAGCCCGCTCGGGATGGCCGAGCCTGGCACCCAGGCAACGACATGAATCGCCAAGTACAACCGATAAGGACAAGCGTGAAACAAGCAAGCTATGACTGGGTGCTGTTCGATCTGGACGAGACCCTGCTCGATTTCCCGGTCGCCCAGGCACTGGAGCGCACCCTGCAGATCTATGGCGTGACGCCGACGCCCCCCAGGATGGCGGCCTATCACGAGCTGAACCACAGGCTGTGGCAGCAATACAATTCGGGTGAGATAAACGCCACCCGGCTGCAGCAGACCCGTTTTTCGATGTTTGCCGAGCAGGTGAACGTGGCGCCCATGGCGATGAATGATACCTTCCTGCAGCAGATCATCGCCCTGAGCGTGCCGCTGGAGGGGGTGGAGGAGACCCTGCTGGCCCTGAAGAGCCGGGTCAGGATGGGGATCATCACCAATGGTTTCAGCCTGCCCCAGCGCGGTCGTCTCGACAAGCTGGGCTGGAACGAGTGGTTCGAGCCCCTCGTTATCTCCGACGAGGTGCAAGTGACCAAGCCGGCCGCCGCCATCTTCCAGCACGCTCTGGATCTGATGGGACAACCGAGCCCGGCGCGGGTGCTGATGGTGGGGGACAACCCCAAGACCGACATCGCCGGTGCCGCCGCCCAGGGGCTGGCGACCTGCTGGTACAATCCCGCCCGCCAGCAGGGGCCCAGCGAGGCGACTCACGAGATCCATCACTTCGCCCACCTCTCTGACATAGTGCTGGGACGCTGAGCCAGGCCCTAGGCGACTTCGCAAAGACAAGAAAGGCAGCCCTCGGGCTGCCTTTTTCATCGGTGGCGTTCTCAACTGCCGAGGCGGCTGAGCAGCCAGGCCTCGAGCAGGGCGACGCCGGGAGCCAGCACAGCCTCGTCGAAGTCGAACTCCGGATGGTGGTGAGGCGCCGCCAGATTGGCCCCCAGAATGAGGTAGGCGGCCTCACCGCCATTTTGCTGTACTCGCTCGATGAGAAAACCGGCATCCTCGCTGGCGCCGAAGCGGCGAGTGTGGATGGTCTCAAGCTTGAGCGCCTCGGCCAGCGGCACTATCTCCTCGAGCAGGGCCGGGCTGTTCTCTATGCCGATGGCTTCCCCCTGTTTGCGAATGAGGTAGCTGGCCCCCTGCATCATGGCGGCCCCTTCCACTATCTGCTGCACCTGGCCGAACATGTAGTCGTTGAGAGCCGGGGTCGCGCCACGGGTCTCTCCCTGCAGTCGGGCGTGACCCGGGATCACGTTGCGACCGCTGCCCCCATTGAGCTGGCCTATGTTGATGCGGGTCATGCCGTCCCGGTGGCGGGCAATGCCGAGCATGGCGGTGGTGGCCATGCAGGCCGCCGCCAGGGCATTGCTGCCGGCGTTGGGCTCGAGCCCCGCGTGAGCGGCGCGCCCCATAAATTCCACGTCAAATTTTGTTGAACAGAGAAACTCGGTGGGATTGATCACCAGTTCGCCGCTGTTGGCGTGAATGCCGATGTGCAGCGCCAGCAGGGCATCCACGTCATCGAGCTGACCGCCCGCCGCCAGCGCCTTGCCGCCGCGGCATCCCTCCTCGGCAGGCTGGAAGAACAGCTTGATGCGGCCGTTCAGACCATCGGCCAGGGCCGCGATCCGCTCGGCCAGCACCAGCCCGATGGCGGTGTGGCCATCGTGGGCGCAGGCGTGCATCCAGCCCGGGTTGGCGGAGTGCCAACCCTCCTGGCAGGGTTGGTGTGCCGGCTCCCGGCTCTCTTCCACTTCTACCGCATCGATGTCGAAGCGAAAGCCCAGGGTAGGGCCGGGGCGGCCGCTGTCCCAGACGCCCATCACCCCGGTGATCTCGTCGATGCGGGCCAGCCAGTCGGGGTGGGCCCCCTGACGCAGGGCACGCTCCTTCTGGGCTGCGACGTCTATCTCCCGTCCCATGATGAGGTTGCTGGCCAGCAGCTTGTCCCCCAGCATGACGGAAAAACCGAGTTCACAGAGGTGGTGGGCGATGAGGGCGCTGGTACGAAATTCACACCAGGCGGCTTCGGGGAGACGGTGAAGGTCACGGCGCCAGTGGCGCAGAGCATCCTGAGTCATGGTGATTCCTGCATGGCAAATCCAGCGGACATTGTGACGGGCAGGGGGGCAAGAGTAAATCCCGCAGAGACAGATGCGGCAAGGGGAGCACTGAGGCTCCCCTTGCAAGAACGGCGATCATGACGTTCAGGTCGTTAAATGCTCACTGATGGCCAATAACTCCTGACTGGCATCCTGTTCTTGCACAAGGCTTCAAAAAACCACCTTTGCGGGTGTTTTTGCGGCCTGGTGGCGCTATCAAGACGCAGGCCAAGCAGCTGCCTGACCGATTAACCGCCTTAGAGCTGTGCCAGCGAGGGCAGAGAGACGGCAACCAGAGTGAAAAACACGGTAAAAACGGCGGTAACAACGAACTCTTTCATTATTTTGTCTCCCTTGGCTGACTGATGATGAGACCAAGATACCACAATGACAGGGGATAACAATGAAAAATGTAATTATGTGGCAAAATAAGGCTTGCGGTGTCGTAGTGCTGTGTTTTTGTAATTTTGTGGCCGTTTTATCACCCGCCCAGAGGGTGATGGATTTCTATCTCATGATATTTATCATTATATTGTTTATATACAGTTACTTATTGTTTTTCGTTTGCGTTTTTTGATGGGTTTTGTACGAGGCTATTTTGGTGGTCATCAACTTTTGTGGCGAGAAATGGCAGGGTGATGCGCCTGAAAGTGTCGCCAGTGATGGGTTGGCTGGCTGGTGGCGCCATTTTCCTTATCCCATCATTTTTATCTGCCCGCCATGAGGTAAACCCAGTAGTGACGGTGCTTTATCGCCATCACCTCCCGGCATAATTTCAATTCACAGGGGAAAACAGGGTAAAACAGCAGGCATTCGGCAGGGAAAAGCCCCGCTGCCCCGCCCGCCGAGCCGCTCTTTTTGAGTGGGCGTCATGGTGGGAGAGGTGGGCTTTCATTCACAGATGCCCAGAGATAAGTACGCAGAGACGGACACCCAGGCAGGGGGCTCCTGTCAGAGGAGTAGGGGCAGGGCGAGGGGGCAGAGTCTGCTGGAGAGGGGGAAACCTCAGTAGAGCGTGGCGACACGAAAGAGAGCGCCTGTATCGCCGCCTATCAGGCAGAAGCGCAACAGGGCAAGCTGGCTCGTTACAGGTCGGGGAGGGCGGTTGCCTGTGTTTGCCGGGGCACTGATGCAGGCATAAAAAAACCCTCCAATGGAGGGTTTTTGTCACAACAACCTGTCTGAAGCGCGATGGCTTAGAACAGGGTGGTGGAGAGATCGTACAGCTCCTGATCGAACGGGCGCTTGAGGTTCTCGATGCAGTCGATGATGTCGTGGTGCACCATTTCGTTGCCCTGGATCCCGACGCAGCGGCCACCCTGACCGGCCAGCAGCTGCTCGACGGCAAAGGCACCCATGCGGCTGGACATGATGCGATCGCGGGCGGTCGGCGAGCCGCCACGCTGGATGTGACCCAGTATGGTGGCGCGGGTTTCGCGGCCTGTCATGGCTTCGATGTCCTTGGCCAGGGCATTGACGTCGGTGACGTGCTCACAGATGGTGATGATGGCGTGCTTCTTGCCTTTGGCTTCGCCTTCCTTGATCTGTTGCAGCAGCTTCTCTTTGTCAAACGCCACTTCCGGTACGATCACGTACTCGGCGCCACCGGCAACGGCGGCGGACATGGCCAGATCGCCACAGTGGCGGCCCATGATCTCGACCACGGAGATGCGGTGGTGGGAGCTGCAGGTGTCACGCAGACGGTCGATGGCGTCGACGACCACGTTCAGCGCGGTGTCAAAGCCGATGGTGAAGTCGGTACCGGCGATATCGTTGTCGATGGTGCCCGGCAGACCGATGCAGGGGAAACCCTCTTCGGTCAGCTTCTTGGCACCCATGTAGGAGCCGTCACCACCGATCACCACCAGGGCATCGATGCCGTGTTTTTTAAGGTTCTCGATCGCCTCGGCACGCACTTTCGGGTCTTTGAAGGCGGGGAAACGGGCGGAGCCCAGGAAGGTGCCGCCGCGGTTGACCACGTCGGAGACGCTGTGGCGCTCGAGCTTGACGATCCTGTCCTGATGCAGACCGAGGTAGCCATCATAGATGCCGTAGACTTCCAGGCCATGATGCAGACCGGCGCGCACCACGGCGCGAATGGCTGCGTTCATACCCGGTGCGTCACCACCACTGGTCAAAACACCAATACGTTTGATTTGTTTGGTCATGAGTGCCTCTGGATCTGAGTTGTCGAATATCAATATCTGAAAAATACGGCCAGCCGCTTTTACTATATCGGCTTTCCTATGGAAGAAGGGGACCCATAGGAAAGCGATATCAAGAGAGGGGCCAGGCCCCTCTCTTGTGTCACTTACTGGGCGGCACCAGCGATGATCTGGGAGAAGTCGTCCACTTTCAGGGACGCACCACCCACCAGGCCACCGTCGATGTCCGGCTGACCGAACAGGTCGGCAGCGGTCGCGCCAGTGACGGAACCACCGTACAGGATCTGTACCTTGGCAGCCACGGCGCCGTCGAAACCGGCCAGGTACTGACGGATGTGAGCATGCACGGACTGAGCGATTTCCGGGGTAGCGGTCTTGCCGGTGCCGATGGCCCATACCGGCTCGTAAGCCACTACGGCGTTGGCGAAGGAGGCGATGCCGCAACGGTCGATGACGGCTTTGAGCTGGGTCTCAACCACGTTCTTGGTCACACCGGCTTCGAACTGCTCCAGGGTCTCACCGATGCACAGAACCGGCACCAGGCCAGCTTTCTGGATGGCTTCGTACTTGGCAGCCACCACGTCGTCGGTCTCTGCGTGCAGGGTGCGACGCTCGCTGTGGCCGACCAGGGAGTAGGTGCAACCGAAGGCTTTGAGCATGGAGGGGGCGTTCTCGCCGGTGAAGGCGCCGGACTCGTGAACGTCGGCGTTCTGGGCACCGTAAGCAATCTTGCTGCCAGCGGTCAGCTGTTCAACCAGACCCAAAAAGATAACCGGCGGGCAGACGGCGACTTGCACGGAAGGATGAGCGGCAGCAGCCGGGGTCAGTCCTTTGATCAGAGCTTCGACAGAAGCTTTGGTGCCGTTCAGTTTCCAGTTACCCATTACCAGGTGCTGTCTCATCTTGTATATCTCCTAGGCATTTGATTGCGCGACATTATATGAATTGAACCGAGCCCAAGATAGCTGACCCGGCGGCAAATGACGTAATTTTTTTTCGCTTTCCTGATCCAAATCAGGAATGCAAGAACCGATCGCTCATTCGTTAACCTGCCCCCGCAAACGGGCCCACCATACCCCAATCCATTCGTGAATGGCAGCCTCGGAATACATCAGGTAACGCCCCTTGGGCAGGTAGCTGTAGAGGGGTTGCGGCTCCTGACTCTGCTTGGCGGTATAGTCGGTGGGGGCCGGCACCGCATCGAGTCCCTGACCGCGATAGAGCGCCATGGCCCGGGGCAGGTGGGTGGCCGAGCTTACCAGCGCAACTCGCTTGCCCTTGAGGTGGGCGCTGATGCTGACCGCCTCGTCGTGGGTGTCTTTGTTGTTTTCAAACAACGTCATTCGGGAGCGGGGGATGCCGAGGCCCGCCGCCATGCGGGCATTGACCTCGGCGTTGGAGAGGGGATCCCCCGACACATAGCCCGAGAAGACCAGCTCCGCTTGCGGGTAGGCCTGGGCCAGGCGCACCCCTTCCAGGGTGCGGGTCAGGGAGATGTTGTTCTGCCAGGCGCGTTCAGGCACTGCCGGATCGCTGACATGGCCGTTGCCGAGCACCACGATGGCGTCGATATGGGGATGCAGGCTCACCTCGAACGGCGGATAGGTCTGCTCCAGGCTTCGCGCCAGTTCATAGCTGACGGGCCTCATCCCCATCAGGGTAATGAGGAGCAACGAGAAGGTGGCCAGCAGTTTGCCGGTTTTCTGAAAGCGAGTGAACCAGAGTAGCGCGAGCGCCAGCAACAATAAGGAGAGGGAGAAGGGCAGCGGCATCAGCAGCTGGCCCAGCCACTTCTTGGCAGTAAACAGGTTGAGCTCAAACACAGCAGCGTCGTCCTTGAGTTTTCAGCAAATTCCGGATGTGACAGAATACCCCTCTTTTTGGTCTGGCCCAATCCTGCGGCCGAAGATGAGCATTGTCTTGAAGCAAGATCAGAGTTTTGACGGGCGCACCGACAAGTTCGCCCGCAACATTTACGACTCCACCAAGGGGCGCATCCGCACCGCCGTGGTGTGGAGCGACATCGAAGCCTGTCTGGCGCGCCTGGGCAACCGACCCCTGCGGATCCTGGATGCCGGCGGCGGCTTTGGCTATTTCGCCCAGAAGCTGGCGGCCATGGGCCACCAGGTGGAGCTGTGCGATCTGTCGGCAGAAATGCTGGATCTGGCCCGGGAGCAGATCGCCGAAAAGGGGCTGGAAGACAGAATTCGTCTCATCCATTGCCCCATTCAGGATCTCAAGCAGCATGTGACCGGCACCTTCGATCTGGTGCTCTGTCACGCGGTGTTGGAGTGGCTCGTCGAGCCCCGTCAGACCCTGCTCGGTCTGTTCCCTTTCGTCAAGGCAGGGGGCATACTGTCGCTGCTTTTTTACAACCGTCACGGCCTCTTGTTCCAGAGCCTGGTAGTGGGCAATTTTGACTATGTGCGCCAGGGGCTGAACAAGAAGCGCCAGACCGCGCTTACGCCCACCAACCCCCAGTTGCCGGAACAGGTCTACGACTGGATAGGACGGGGGGGCCTCAAGATCATCGGCAAGACGGGGGTGCGCGTCATTCACGACTACATGCGCCACAAGCAGGATCAGGTCGAAAAGTTCGAGGATCTGCTGGTCATGGAGCAGCACTATTGCCGTCAGGAACCCTTTGTGTCCCTTGGGCGCTACATCCATGTGATGGCCCAGAAACCAGCCGGTTGAGACGAACCAGCGTGAATGTGATGCGGGATCGAGCCGTCGGGGTGCCACCGACCCCGGCCTATATCACCACGGCGGGCGAGTGACCCGTCGGTTATAACAACGAGATGATAACGTCATGATGAGTACATCCCGTACCCTGCCAGAGACGGTGGGATGGGTCAGACAGGAGGGGTTGTCCCTGAACCTCCCCACCGACAGGCTGGCCTTTCTGATCGCGATCAAGACACTCTCCGAGGATGAATCGGATCTGTCGGAAGCCGCGCTGCACGACGCCTTCGGTTATGTGAGTAGCGCCTTCGGCCAGATGGACGAGACCCTCTCCGGTCGCGCCAACAACGCCATCAACGATCTCATCCGCCAGCAACTGCTGTCGCGCTTCACCACCGACATGGTGGCGGGAGAGAGCCTCTATCGCCTGTCGCGCCTTGGCATGAGCATCGTCGACTTCTTTCTGGAGAGCCGTCAGGTGGACTCCATCAAGCTCTCCATTTTGCTCGAACACCTTGCCGCCGAGCTCGACACCGCCCGCAAGGCGGCGCTTGAGACCAACACCCGCGAACAGTGGGATGCCGAGGTGCTGCCGCGCCTCTCCTTCTCTCTGGAAGAGACCCTGGGGCGCATCGATCTCACCCAGCGAGCCATGGACGAGCAGCAGAATCAGGTCAAGAACGAAATAGCGGCCCTGCTGACCCAGAACTGGGTCGACGCCATCCACAGCTGCGAGAAGCTGCTGCGCGAGACGGGCCAGACCCTGCGCGAGCTGCAAGACACCCTGGATGCCGCCGGTCACCGCCTGCAGGCGGGGCTGCTCAACATTCAGGAGGCGGCGCAAGGGCGCGACGACCTGTTCCATGTCGAGGAGCTGACCCATGCCCTGCAGGGGCGTCTGGACGTCATCACCTCCTGGGGCCAGCAGTGCATCGAGCTCTGGTCCCGCTATGACAGGCATGTCCACAAGTTCATCCGCAACGCCATCGACATGGACAAGAATCGCGCCTTCAGCCAGCGGCTGCGCGAATCCATTCGCAACTTCGAGCAGCACAACTTCTTGCTGCGGGTGGCCGAGGAGCCGCGCCTCCTGGAGCTGCGGGACGAAACCATCGCCATCCACGACGAGGAGGTGACCGGCGAGGTGCCCCTCGAGATGGAGTTCATGGAGATGGTGGACATCAATCAGGCGCTGGCAGAGCGCATCGAACGCTATCTGGCCCGCTATCCCGAGCAGGGGCAGCAGCTGGATCTCGCCGACGTGCTGCGCGAATACCTGCTCGATTTCCCGGCCCACGCCCACTTCGACGTGGCGCGTCTGCTGATAGACCAGGCCGTGCGCCTCGGCCATGCCAGCGGTGAGCGCGAGCACCACCGCCAACCCGCATGGAAACCCATTAACCAAGCTGGATCCAAGGTTCAGGCCTATGTCATTGATCAATTCTGAGTTTCCCTTGCCCCTGCGGCTCGCAGAGGCCATCGCCAACCCCTTGTTTCCGCGCATCGACACCGCCCTGCGCTCGGGGCGCCATATCAGTGCCGACGATTTCGAACAGCATTCGGCGCTGGTGGAGTTTCATGGCGAGCTGGAGATCTTCTACGGCCGCTATCAGGTCGAACTCATCAAGGCGCCTGAGGGCTTCTTCTATCTGCGCCCGCGCCCCAGTGCCGACATCGGCACCACAGTGCTCTCCGAGCTCGATATGCTGGTGGGCAAGGTGCTCTGTTACCTCTATTTGAGCCCGGACCGGCTCGCCTCGGAAGGAGTCTTCACCATGGGCGAGTTGCAGGAGGAGGTACTCGGCCTCGCCGACGAGAAGCAACTGCTGCGCATGGTCAACAGCCGCTCCGGCGGCACCGATCTGGACAAGAAGAAGTTGCTGGAGAAGATCCGCACCTCCATGCGCCGCCTCAAGCGTCTCGGGATGATCACCGCCCTTGGCAACAGCGACAAATTCCGGGTCAACGAGTCCGTGTTCCGCTTCGCTGCCGATGTGCGCTCCGACGAGGATCCCCGCGCCGTCCAGCTGCGGATGATCCAGGAAGGGGAGGCCATCTTCCACGACGACGAGATGCCGAGCAGCGATTCGCTGTTTGACGACATCGAGGGGGATTTGGATGAAGAGCAACTGGAGCTGGAGGTGGAAGATGATCTGCAACGTTAATGTTCTGGCACCGATGGCGTCTGCCGGTTTGATGGAGAGTGCGGCGTGAGAGGCAAATTCAAATCCCTGACCATGGTCAACTGGAACGGCTTCTTCGCCCGGACCTTCGATCTCGACCAGCTGGTCACCACCCTGTCCGGCGGCAACGGCGCGGGCAAGTCCACCACCATGGCAGCTTTCATCGCGGCCCTCATTCCCGATCAATCCCTGCTCCACTTCCGTAACACCACGGAGGCGGGCTCCAGCAGTGCGTCCCGCGACAAGGGGCTCTACGGCAAGCTGCAGCGCGGTCACTGCTATTCCCTGTTGGAAGTGATGAACAGCCGCGAGCAGCGGATCTGGGTCGGCGTGCACCTGGAGCAGGTGGCGAACCGCGACAACAAGGTCAATATCACCCCCTTCGCCCTGGTGGATGTGCCAGAGCAGTTGCAACCCACGGATCTGCTGCTGGAAAAACTCCATGATGGCAAGGGCCGGGTGCGCGCTTTCACCGATCTGAAGGGGGCTGCCGCCGAGCTGGGGGCCATGAAGGTCGCCAAGTTCAATACGGTGACCGACTATCACAACTTCATGTTCGAGTTCGGCATCACGCCGAAGAAGCTGCGTGATCAAAAAGATCGCGGCAAGTTCTATCGCCTGATCGAAGCCTCGCTGTATGGCGGCATCTCCTCCTCCATCAGCCGGTCGCTGCGGGAATACCTGCTGCCGGAGAACTCCGGCGTGCGCAAGGCATTCCAGGACATGGAGGCGGCCATCTACGAGAACCGCCGCACCCTGGAAGCCATCAAGGAGACGCAGGGTCAGCGGGATCTGTTCAAGAACCTCATCACCGAGACCACCCACTACGTGGCGGCGGAGTATGTGCGGGGGGCCGCCGAGAAGAACCGTCTCTCCGAGCTGGCCCTCAAGGCCCGGTCCGAGCTTGCGGGCAAGCGCCGCCTGCTGGCCGAGGAGAAGCAGCGCGCCATCTATCTGGCTGACGAGGTGGATCAGCTCACCAACCGCGAGAAATTGCTGACCGACGAGTTGGAGTCCGCCGCCGAGCACCTGGCCAAGGTGATGGCGGCCGTGGCCCTGCAAAAGAAGATCGCCCTGTACCGCGCCGATCTGGCGGAGCTGGTCGACAAACTCGAGCAACAGCAGGCGATCGTGGAGGAGATCCACGGCCAACTGCTGGAGGTGGAAGAGCGCAAGGAGCTGGCACAGGCCGAGGTGGACAGCCTCAAGACCCAGCTGGCCGATTATCAGCAGGCGCTGGATATTCAGCAGACCCGCGCCATCCAGTACCGTCAGGCGGTGCAGGCCCTCGATGCTGCCCGCGAGCAGTGCGAGCTGCCGGGGCTGAGTGCCGAACAGGCGAGCGACACCCTGCATCAGTTCCGCGCCGCCGAGCAGAGCCTCACCAGCCGGGTGCTGGGGGCCGAGCAGCAACTGGCGCTGGCCAAGGCGGCGGTGGCCGAGCATCAGGCCGCGCTGACGCTGCTGCTCAGCATTGCCCCCGAGACCGCTCGCGAGGCCGCCTGGCCCACGGCGCAGGCGCTGCTCAAGCGTCATATCGAAGACAAGGCCCGCATTGCGCAGGGGCAGGGGCTGCGCGCCGCCCTGGCTCGCCTCGAGAAAGAGAGTGAAAGCCAGAAGCATCTCTTCAAGTTGCGCGACGAGCTGCAGCAGGCCTCTGGCCAGCTGATCGCGAGCCAAGACGAGCTGGAGATCTTCCTCGAAGCCCAGCGCTCCCGTCAGGAAGAGCTGAGTGATCAGCAGGCGGAGGTGAATCAGCGCCGCGCCAGCCTGGAGCATCAGGGCGCCCAGCTGGGCCGCGATATCAGCGATCTCACCAAGCTGGCCCCGCGCTGGCTGAAATCCTTCGAGAAGCTCGAGCAACTGCGCGAGCAGAGCGGCCTGCCGCTCGCCACCGCCGAAGAACTTTCTTCCGGCATGCAGAGCGTGCTCGACAAGGAGCGCGAGTTCGAGCAAGAGAGCAACCGCATCGCGGCGCAGAAACAGGCGCTGGAGCTGCAAATTCGCAACCTGCAGCTGGGGGCTGGCGAGGCGGATCCGCGCCTGGCCCGCATCGCCGAGCAGGTGGGGGGTGTGCTGCTCTCCGATGTCTATGACGACATCTCCATCGACGATGCTCCTTACTACTCCGCGCTGTACGGCCCGGCCCGCAGCGCCCTGGTGGTGCTTGACCTTGAGGGCGCCATCGAGCGGCTGAAAAAACTGGACGATTGCCCGGAGGATATCTACCTCATCCAGGGCAACCCCGACTCCTTTGACGAGGATCTGGTGGAGGCTGACGAGCTCGGCGACGCCGTACTGGTACGCACCAGTAAGCGTCAGGTGCGCTTTTCCCGCTACCCCGAGTTGCCGCTGTTTGGCCGCGCCGCCCGGGAAAAACGCATCGAGCAGCTCGACCTCGAGCGCGAGGGCCTCATCGAGGGCTATGCCAAGGCCGCCTTCGAGCAGCAGAAGTACCACCGCCTCTACGGGCATTTTCGCGACTTTATCGGCCAGCATCTGGACATCGCCTTCCGCCCGGATCCCGAGGCCGAAGTGGAAGCCAAGCAGGCTGAGCTGCGCAAGTTGCAAGGGGCTATGGCCGAGTGCGACAAGCAGCTGGCCGAGGCCAAAGCGGCCGCAGCCCAGCTGACCCGCCATATCCAGCTGGTGCAGGGGATGCTGCCCTTTGCCCATCTGTTTGCCGAGGCCGACTTGGCCGCCCGTCTCGAGGCGGCTCACGCCGACGTGGAGGCGCTTAAAACAGCCGAAGCCTTTATCGCCAGGCACGGCAAGTCGCTGGAAAAACTGGAAACCATGGTGCAGGTGCTGCGTCAGGATCCGCAGGATCTGGCTGCACTGCAGGCTGCTTACGATGAGGTGAGCGACCTGCTGGCCGAGCAGAAGCGCCGTTGCTACGCGCTCGATCAGCTGGTGGCCCGTCTGCCGCACCTTGCCTATCAGGATGCGCAAGATCTGCTCGGCAAAGCCTCCGAGATGAGCGAACGACTCAAAGAGAAGCTCAAGGCGGCGGAGCTGGCGGCCCGCACCGCCGGTGAACAGCACAAGCAGATTGCCCAGCGCCACACCGAGGCGCTGCAGCTGCGCACCGCGCTCGATTCCAGCGCATCGGCCAAGCGCCAGACCCTGACCGAGTTCGAGCAGGAGCTGGCGGCCATGGGGCTCACCCTGTCGGACGACATGGAAGAGAAATCCCGCGCCCACAAGAAAGAGATCGAGGAGCTGCTTATCCGCACCCGTTCCCGTCGCACCAGCGCCGAGGCCCAGCTGCAGGTAACCAAGCGAGAGATCGAATCCCTCGGTGGTCGTCTCAAGCTCGAAGGCAAGGATTACTACAGCGCCCGTAAATCCCTGGTGGGTCACAAGGCGAGCTGGTCGCGAGTGGTGCGACTGGCGCGGGAGACCGACGTCGAGAAGCGCCTCAACAAGCGCGAGCTGGCGTACCTCGACAGCGACGAGCTGCGCTCCATGTCGGACAAGGCGCTCGGCGCCCTGCGGGTTGCCGTGGCTCACGACGAGGCCCTGCGCGATGCGCTGCGACTGTCGGAAGGCAACCGCAGCACCGAGCAGAAGGTCGCCTTCTACGTGCAGGTCTACCGTTACCTCAAGGATCGCATCCGCAACGACATCATCCGCTCCGATGATCCGGTGGAGGCCATCGAGGAGATGGAGATCGAGCTGGCCCGTCTGGCCGACGAGCTCAAGCAGCGGGAAAATCACCTGTCGCTCTCCTCCCACGAGGTGGCGGCCAAGATCACCAACATCATCCGCCGCGAGCAGAACCGCATCCGGGTGCTCAACCAGGGCCTGCAGAACATCGCCTTCGGCCTGGTGCGCGGGGTACGCCTCAACGTCAACATCCGCGAGGCCCACACCCGGCTCTTGACCGCGCTCGCCGATCAGAGCGCCATGCACAACGATCTGTTCGCCGACAAGGAGCTCAGCTTCTCCGAGGCGATGGCCAAGCTGTTCCAGCGCCTGAACCCGCAGATCGAGCAGGGGGAGCGCAACTATCAGGTGATGGGGGATGTGCTGCTGGACTATCGCAACTACCTGGAGCTGGAGATCGAGGTGCAGCGTGGTGCCGATGGCTGGCTGCGGGCCGAGAGCGGGGCCCTCTCCACCGGCGAGGCGATCGGCACCGGTCAGGCCATCCTCTTGATGGTGCTGATCAGCTGGGAGGAGGAGTCCCGCCGTCTGCGCGGCAAGGACATCGCCCCCTGCCGCCTGTTGTTCCTCGACGAGGCGGCGCGGCTCGATGGCAAGTCCATCGCCACCCTGTTCGAGCTGTGCGAGCGGCAGGACATGCAGCTGCTTATCGCGGCGCCGGAGAACATCAGCCCGGAGAAGGGCACCACCTACAAGCTCATCCGCAAGGTGCAGGGCAAGCACGAACACGTGCACGTGGTGGGGCTGCGGGGCTTCGGTTTCGCCGATGACAAGCTGATCGCCTGATCTCTTCCCCTGACAGGGGCTGACGGGTGGACACACAAACGGGAGGCTTGGGCCTCCCGTTTTCCATGGGAAATATGAGAGAGTAGGCCCCTGTTCGCGGGATCCAGACTGGTGATGAAGAGGGGGCGGCCATGGTACGTCGACCCGACATCGTATCGAGGGAATAAAACATGACGTGGAATCTACAAAAAGGGCTGCTGGCCTCCCTGTGCCTGCTGCTCGCGGCCTGCAGCAGCCAGCCTGATGCGGGCAGTGCGGGCAACTGGCGAGGTTATACCCAGACGGGGCTGGCTTCCTACTATGCCGATCGCTACCACAACAAGCGCACCGCCAGCGGCGAGCCTTACCAGAAGAACGCCAACACCGCCGCCCACATGACGCTGCCCTTCGGCGCCATGGTGAGGGTGACCAATATCGCCAACGGCAAGAGCGTGGTGGTACGGGTCAATGACAGGGGTAACTTCCCGAGGGGGCGAGTGATCGATCTCTCAAGATCTGCGTTCAGCACCATAGGTAACACCCGCTCCGGCCTCATCAAGGTCAAGGTCGAGGTATTGTAGGGGCTGCAGCGGGGCGCCATAAGCTCCGCCCATCGCACCGCTGGCAACGGCAAGACCCCGCTCTTCGCATCTCAGAGTTGACATCAGCCTCTCCCCAGCCGTATCTGTCTTGTTGCGTGACTGCCACTCAGGCAGGCACTTGGCTGGTCTCTTGCTGCCCATTGCCAGGGCGCCCATACGGAGGTTGTTGAGATGACGCACCGCACGCCCATTCAGGCCACACAGATCCCGGAGAGTACGGCAAAGTCCCTCTATCCGGAGCCCTTTGCCTCTCTGGTCAAACACCGTACCAGGCGCAAACTGGGGGAGCACTTCGGTCTTGCGAATTTCGGGGTGAACCTGACGACCCTGGCGCCGGGGGCCATCTCGGCGCTCAAGCATCACCACAGCAAGCAGGATGAGTTTGTCTATGTGCTCTCGGGCACCCCCAGGCTGCGCTATGGGGAGGAGGAGTATCTGATGTCGCCGGGGGAGTGCATCGGCTTCAAGGGCGGCAACGGCCTGGCCCACCAGTTGCTCAACTACGGTGAGGAGGACGCCGTCTATCTCGAGCTGGGCGACCGGCTGGCGGGGGACACAGTCCAATACCCCGACGATGATCTGGCCCTGGTGCAGGGCGCCGATGGCGCCTGGATCGCCAGACACAAGGACGGGACCCCCTATCAGGAGCCCCTCACTGTTGGGAAAGCATGATAAGCCTATGAAATTCATACCCTTGCACGAGGTACACGCAGAGGATCTTCTGCCCCTGCTCAACGACGAGACGCTGCGAGAGCACCTGATTGACCACCCTCCCTTTGATGCCGCCAGAGTGCGTGCCTGGATGGATGAGAAGCGACGAATAGACGGGCTGCCCGGTTGCCGCGTGCGCGCCGTCCTCATCGATGGTGTCCTGGTGGGGTGGTGCGGCCTCCAGCCTGATGACGAGGGGGTCGAGATTGCCATCGTGATCGCCAGGGCGGGTTGGGGCAGGGGCAT
>NZ_CDBZ01000186.1:0-1088 GCF_000819985.1 Aeromonas media
GGGTCATGGGTAATCAGGTTGTAGATTGGTCCCTTGAAGATCCTAGATTGGCCCCTTGAAGATCCAGACACTTCGCCCCTCTTAACTTAAGAGGTAGTCTTGGAACTATGTTCAGTACTAGTCGCAACGAGAAGATGGTCGAAGTAATGGGATGGTCGCCCCTCCCCAAACGGCATCTAACGTGCCAATGTGGCAAAGATATTCCCACTGACTGTAGAGAGGCGAACGCTATGAAAATCACCACGATTGGCATCGATTTGGCCAAAAATGTCCTGCAGGTTCATGGCGTGGATGAGCGCGGCAAAGTGCTTCTGAAAAAGCAGCTCAAGCGGGACCAGATGATCACTTTCTTTGCCAACTTGCCCGCCTGTCTGATCGGCATGGAAGCTTGTGGTAGCGCCCATTCGGCATTTCTGGGCCAACAAGCTGCAAGGTCTGGGGCATACCGTCAAGCTGATGGCACCTCAATTCGTCAAACCCTACGTCAAAACAAACAAGAATGATGCCCCCGATGCCGAGGCCATTTACGAAGCGGTAACCCGGCCAACCATGCGCTTCGTGCCGATAAAGAGCAGCGAACAGTTAGCCGTCCTAGCCCTGCATCGTGCTAGGCAGGGGTTCGTCAAGGCCAGGACCGCCCAGGCCAACCAGATCCGAGGACTTTTGGCGGAATATGGGCTCATCATCCCCCAGGGCATCACCCACATCGGCCAGCGTGTTCCCGAATTCCTGGAGGATAGTGAAAACTGCTTGCCAGGGACGTTTCGCCTGTTGCTGATGCGACTCCACGAGCACCTCAAGGAACTCAATAAGCAGGTCAACGAGCTGGAGGAAGCGAGCGTACGCTGGCATCGAGACAGTGTCGCCAGCCAAACATTGGCACAGCTACCCGGTATAGGTCCTATCACCGCCAGCGCCCTGGTGGCCTCCATTGGCAATGCGAGAAATTTCCAGAATGGCAGGCAGTTGGCCGCGTGGCTGGGGTTGGTGCCACGGCAACACTCCAGCGGTGGCAAGCAGACCCTGCTGGGGATCAGCAAGCGCGGCGACAGCTACTTGCGCACACTGTTAATTCATGGCGCTCGGGC
>NZ_CDBZ01000186.1:1526-4136 GCF_000819985.1 Aeromonas media
ATGGCCGCATGAAAAACAGGTTTAGTAAGGGCGGGCTGACAGCCCTGCAACAAGACGGTTGGCAATGATAATGAAGCACAGATTGCGCAGGCAATCATGAAGTGATGGCGAGACAGGTCAGACCGTGGCTGGCAAAACCCGGTGTTAACACAGCACGTCGTTAAGTGCGCTGTAAGTGATAGAGGAGCCAGTCAGCGAATTCCATCAGGGATAGAGGCTGTTGCCTCGGTGAAATCCGGATCTATGGCTGCAATCTCCACCTGACTCACTTTCATTGATTGAGGGCTTGGCAAACCGGGGCGACCATCTATGTTAACAGGGGCTGAGCGTCGTCGACGCCGGAAAAGATCTCCATCGTGCAGCAGACCTTTGAGCCCGGAATGACCGTCTCTCATGTAGCTCGCTTGCACGACGTCAACGCCAACCAGCTTTTCAAATGGCGTAAGCAATTCCAGGAAAGCTCTCTCACGGCGATCACCGCCGGTGAGGATGTTGTTACAGCCTTCGAGTTGGTTGCTGCCATCAAGCAGATCCGAGAGCTCCAGCGTCTGCTCGGGAAGAAAAGTAAGCGTCCGGCCACTACCGTCTGGTGAATGGAGGCAGTTGTGGACAAAGTAGTTCCCACTAAAAAGTAGTGGGAACCAAAGATGGTGTACACCAATAGTCGTACCAATGGCAGCCGTAAAGGCAGAGCCAATTACTCACGAGAATTCAAACAGCGACTTGTCGAGGCCGCCAACCAACCCGGCGTCTCCGTCTCAAAACTCGCACAGGAGCACGGGATCAATGCAAACCTCTTGTTCAAATGGCGACGTGATGCCAAAGCCGAAGCCCCTGCGTTATATCCCATCGAACTGGTGTTGCCCCCTTCATCCACGGAGATCTTCTTGCCTCCGACCCCGCAGCCCGAAATGCTCACGCCAGAGACGGCCTCTGAACCGACACCATCCGGCACCATCCGGCACCATCGAGATACGACTGGGGCGTGCAATGGTCGTCATCGATGGCACCGTCGATACCAATGTATTACGAATGATCCTGGAGACCCTGCGCGTATGATCAATCTTCCTACTGGCACCCGGATCTGGATCGTGGCCGGTATCACAGACATGAGAAACGGCTTCAATGGGTTAGCCTCGAAAGTGCAAATGACGTTGAAGGATGATCCCTTGTCAGGGCATGTCTTTATCTTCAGGGGCCGTAACGGGAGTCAAGTTAAGCTCCTCTGGTCTACCGACGATGGTCTGTGTCTGCTGACCAAAAGGCTGGAGCAGGGTCGGTTTGCCTGGCCATCGGCTCGAAACGGCAAAGTCTTTTTGACGCCTGCACAACTGGCCATGCTACTGGAGGGAATAGACTGGCGCCATCCAAAGCGCCTGGCTAACTCATTGACCATGTTGTAAAAAGTGATCCCCCATGTAAGATGCATGGGTATGGAAAAATTACTAGCCGACGAAATCCTGCGACTGAAACGACTCCTGGCTGAACAGGAGTCACTCAATCGTGTTTTGCATGCAAGGTTGGAAGAGCGGGAGCGCGAAATTGAGCGCCTGCTTGCGCAACTCGACAAGCTACGGCGTATGTATTTTGGCAGCCAGTCCGAGAAACTCGCTCGTCGTATCGCTCAGACCGAAGCGCAACTGCAAATACTCCAGCAGGAGAGTGATACCTTCACCGGTCGGGTCGATGATCCAGCGGTACCGCGGCCACTTCGCCAGACTCGCATTCGCAAACCCTTCCCTCAAGCGCTTCCCCGCGATGAGCATCGCCTGTGTCCAACAGAGGCTGTCTGCCCGGAATGTGGTGGAGCGCTGGCATACCTTGGAGAAGATACTGCTGAGCAGTTAGAGCTGATACGCAGTGCCTTCCGGGTCATCCGCACGGTTCGGGAGAAACACACCTGCGGGCAATGCGATTTCATCATACAAGCGCCAGCCCCATCACGTCCTATCGAGCGGGGTATCGCCGGGCCAGGCTTACTGGCTCGGGTACTCACCTCCAAGTATGCAGAGCACACCCCGCTGTATCGCCAGTCGGAAATCTATGCCCGTCAGGGCGTGGAGCTGAGCCGCTCTGTGCTCTCTGGCTGGGTAGATGCGTGTTGCCGATTACTGTCACCGCTGGAGGAAGCGCTGCGGCAGTATGTGCTGACCGATGGCAAACTACACGCAGACGATACCCCGGTGCCGGTACTGCTCCCTGGCAATAAAAAGACAAAAACAGGACGTCTGTGGACGTATGTACGCGATGATCGCAACGCAGGCTCCGCACTGCCGCCAGCCGTCTGGTTCGCTTACTCGCCTGATAGAAAGGGAGTCCATCCGCAAAGCCATCTTGCCGATTTCAGCGGCGTCCTACAGGCAGACGCATATGCAGGATTTAATGAGCTATATCGTGAAGACCGAGCTGCCGGCACGATAAAGGAGGCCGCTTGCTGGGCTCATGCCAGGCGAAAGATCCATGATGTGCATATCCGAACGCCATCGGATAACACAGACGAAGCCCTCAAACGAATTGGTCAGCTTTACAGCCTTGAAGCAGAACTGCGCGGCATGTCAGCAGAACACCGGCTGGCAGAACGAGAACGGCGGGCAAAGCCCTTACTGAAAG
>NZ_CDBZ01000186.1:4300-4809 GCF_000819985.1 Aeromonas media
TACTGAAAGAGCTGGAGATCTGGTTACGGGATAGGATGCAGTCGCTCTCGCGTCACTCCGAGTTGGCTAAGGCCTTCGCCTATGCCTTGAATCAGTGGTCAGCACTGACGTACTACACCGAAAACGGCTGGATAGAAGTGGACAACAACATAGCGGAGAATGCGCTACGGCTGGTGAGCTTGGGGCGAAAGAACTTCCTGTTTTTTGGCTCTGACCATGGTGGTGAACGGGGAGCCTTGTTGTACAGCTTGCTCGGCACCTGCCGGTTGAACGGGGTAGATCCGGAGCATTACCTGCGGCATGTGCTGAATGTGATCGCAGACTGGCCGGTGAACCGGGTCAGCGAACTGCTGCCCTGGCGTGTTGCTCTACCCGCTGAATAACCTGTCGCTCCTGTCAATACGGCCTTCGCTGGACGCTTACGAAGAAAACCATGGAGAACGAGATCCTCAAAGAAGCCGTAGAGGTTGGTCGAGCAAAAAATGGATTGCGCATGCGCCCTTGTTGCC
>NZ_CDBZ01000187.1 GCF_000819985.1 Aeromonas media
TGTTCACGCTCTCACCCTGCCAGGATGTGTGGTTCAATCATTATCTGGACAAGGGCTGCCAGGGAATCGTCAGCGCCAATACCATTTCCAGCTCGGTGGGGCTGCTGGCCAGTTTTGGTGCCCAGTTTGCGGCGGGCGGCGTCTGCCGCGTGAAGGGGCGGGGTCTTAGCACACTGTGCAGTTACCGCGGCGCCGCCCAGGATGACTTCAGCAGCCGGGATCTCACCTCGCTGACAGAGATCTATTCTGGTCTGGCCGCCTGGAGCCAGCATTATTGGAACCTGCTGGCCCTGGAAACCCAGAACTATCAGCTGCAGCAACTGGTGAAAAACCATAATAAACCCAGCGCCATCATAGATGACAAGGGGCATATTCATTATTCCAATGTGGCGTTCAACCGCATCGCCGATGAAAACGTCGAATTGCGGGCCGTCAATGGTATTTTCTCTTTGCAAAATAAGGAGCAGCAACGCCAGCTCAAGGAGACCTTGAATGGCTTTGCCTATTTGTTGCCAGGTGCCAGCGCCTATATGTCCATTCCCCGTCAGGCCAATCTCAGGCCGCTGCTGATCCAGTGCACTCTGATGAGCGGGCTCAGCCGCTTCGAGCGTTACGTGGAAGTGGTATTGCGCGATCCCGAGCACTCTTTCAATCCCGACATAGAGGCGCTGGCCAGCCTTTATCCCCTCACCATCGGTGAGAAGGAACTGCTGGTGCTGATGAGCAAGGGATACAGCAGCAACGACATCGCCGAGCTGCGCGGGGTCAAGGTGGAAACCGTGCGTTCCACCCTCAAGGGGGTGTTCAAGAAAACCGACTGCCACAGCCAGAACGAGCTGCTGCTGTTGCTGCAGTCCATCTCCTGATAGGCACGAGCTATGCTTGGTGTGAGCCGGACATAGTGCCCGGCTCGCGCCTCCTGTCGGGAGGCCTGTTGGGGGAAGCGTCATGGAATCACTCAAGGCAAAGGATTATATGCAGACCAAACCCATCACGTTCAGCGCGGACATGATGGTGCAAAATGCGGTCACCAAGTTTCTCAACAGTCACCAGCTCGGCGGCCCCGTTGTGGACAGCCAGGGCCACCTGATTGGCTGGGTGTCCGAGCAGGACTGCATTGCCGTCATGTTGAAAGAGGCCTATCACTGTGAACAGGTGGCCCAGGTCAAGGATGTAATGCGCAAGGAGGTGCTGGCTGTGGGGCCGGACACCAGCATCCTGGATCTGGCGGAGATGATGATGGGCCAAAAGCCGAAGATCTATCCGGTGGTGGAGGAGGGTCGCCTGCTCGGGGTGATCAGCCGGCACAATGTGATGCAGGCCATCCATGCCCAGCTTGGTACCTGCTTCGTGCACCAGGCCCGGGTCTGATCCGGTTTCGCCGGATCATCGAGAGCAGGCCGGGTGCCTGCTCTTTTTATTGTCCGCCGCGTCATTGAACCTGGCAGGTGCCGCTTTAAGACTTGCACCGCCCCCGCTCGCTCTTTAGGATCGCTCCCAGCTAATCGATATGGCCCCTCTGGGCACTTATTTAAGGAATTCCTACCTTGTCTCTCTCTATCGAGGCGCTGCGCCGCCGTCTCTCTGCCTGCATGAACCTCGACGCCCGCCGCCTCTCCAGCCGTCTGCACGGGGTCAAGAAGCTGCCCGAGGCCAAACAGGCCGCCATGCTGGAGACCATCGCCGCTGATTTGGATGTCGCCGAGGCGCGCTACCAGTCACGTCTGGCAGGCGTGCCTAAGGTGACCTATCCAGGCAATTTACCGGTCAGCCAGAAGCAGGCGGAGATCGCCCGCGCCATCAGCGAGCACCAGGTGGTGATCATTGCCGGTGAAACCGGCTCGGGCAAGACCACCCAGATCCCCAAAATCTGTCTGGCGCTGGGGCGCGGGGTCAAGGGCTATATCGGCCACACCCAGCCGCGGCGTCTGGCGGCCCGCACCGTGGCGGCTCGTATTGCCGAAGAGATGGAGTCCGAACTTGGGCATTACGTGGGTTACAAGGTGCGCTTTACCGATCAGGTGAGCGAGCAGACCCACATCAAGCTGATGACAGACGGTATCCTGCTGGCCGAGATCCAGCACGACCGCATGCTCACCCAGTACGACACCATCATCATCGATGAAGCCCACGAGCGCAGCCTCAACATCGACTTCATCCTGGGCTACTTGAAGCAATTGCTGCCAAAGCGCCCGGATCTCAAGGTGATCATCACCTCGGCCACCATAGACCCGCAGCGCTTCTCCCGCCATTTTAACCAGGCGCCCATCATAGAAGTCTCAGGGCGCACCTACCCGGTGGAGGTGCGCTATCGCCCGCTGTTTGCTGATAAAAAGAGCGGTGACAAGAGCGCAGACAAGAGTGAGGCGCTGGAGGAGCGCGACGAGCTGCAGGGCATCTTCGATGCGGTGGAAGAGCTGGCCCGGGAGGGGCTGGGGGATATCCTTATCTTCATGAACGGCGAGCGGGAGATCCGCGACACCGCCGATGCCCTGCGCAAACTCAACCTGCGCGACACCGAGGTGCTGCCGCTCTACGCCCGCCTCTCCAACGCCGAGCAGAACAAGGTGTTCCAGCAACACGCCGGTCGGCGCATCGTGCTCGCCACCAACGTGGCGGAGACCTCGCTGACGGTGCCGGGCATTCGTTACGTCATCGATCCGGGTACTGCTCGCATCAGCCGCTACTCCTGGCGTACCAAGGTGCAGCGCCTGCCCATCGAGCCGGTTTCCCAGGCCAGCGCCAACCAGCGTAAAGGGCGTTGCGGTCGGGTGGCGGACGGTATCTGTATCCGCCTCTACTCGGAGGAGGATTTCAACAACCGTCCGGCCTTTACCGACCCCGAGATCCTGCGCACCAACCTGGCCTCCGTCATCTTGCAGATGCTGGCACTCGGCCTTGGCAACATGGAGGCCTTCCCCTTCGTCGAGCCACCGGAGTCGCGTCATATCAAGGATGGTTTGACTCTCTTGAAAGAGCTGGAGGCGGTCAGAGAGCTGCCCGGTACCCGCGAGCAAGAACCCAAGCTGCAGCTGACCGAAACCGGTCGTCAGCTCTCGCGTATTCCCCTTGATCCACGTCTGGCGAAGATGGTGATCACGGCGGCGCAAACCGGCTGTCTGAGCGAGGTGATGGTGATCACCGCGGGCCTCAGTATTCAGGACCCCCGCGAGCGGCCCATGGAGAAGAAACAGGCCGCCGACGAGCAGCACAGGCGCTTCGAGGACAAGGATTCCGACTTCCTCGCCTTCGTCAATCTGTGGAATTACCTGAAAGAGCAGCAGGATCTGCTGGGCAGCAACCCGTTCCGCCGCATGTGCCAGAAGGAGTTTCTCTCCTACCTGAGGGTCCGCGAGTGGCAGGATATCCACTTCCAGCTGCGCCAGACGGTGAAAGAGCTCGGCTTCAAGGCCAACCATGAACCGGCGGATTTCAAGACGGTGCACTGCGCGCTGCTGACCGGCCTCTTGAGCCATATCGGCAACAAGGATCTGGAAAAGCCCGAATTCCTTGGTGCCCGCAACGGCCGCTTCCACCTGTTCCCGGCCTCGGGTCTGTTCAAGAAGCCGCCCAAGTGGGTGATGGCCGCAGAGCTGGTGGAGACCTCGCGCCTCTACGCCCGCATCAACGCCAAGATTGAGCCCGAATGGGTGGAGCCGCTGGCGGCGCACCTCATCAAGCTCCACCACAGCGATCCCCACTGGTCGAAGAAAAACGGCGCCGTCATGGCCAAGGAGAAGGTGACCCTTTACGGCCTGACCCTGGTCAATGAGCGCACCATCAACTTCAGCCGTATCGATCCGGCCCAGTGCCGCGAGCTCTTCATTCGCTGCGCCCTGGTGGAAGGGGACTTCGAAACCCGCCACCGCTTCTTTGGCGAGAACCGCAAGCTCCTGGCCGAGGTGGAGGCGCTGGAGCACAAGTCGCGCCGTCGCGACATCCTGGTGGATGACGAAGATCTGTTCCGCTTCTACGATGCCCGTCTGCCGGAGGAGGTGATCTCCGCCCGCCACTTCGACAAGTGGTGGAAGGAGGCACAAAAGCAGGATCCCGAGCTGCTGAACTTTGAGAAAGAGATGCTGATGAAGGGGGATGCCGCCCACATCAGTGATCTCGACTACCCCAACTTCTGGCAGCAGGGGCGCCTCAAGCTCAAGCTGACCTACCAGTTCGAGCCGGGGGAGGCGGCCGATGGCGTGACCCTGCATATTCCGCTACCGCTGCTCAATCAGGTGGAGGTGAAGGGGTTCGAGTGGTTGATCCCCGGGCTGCGCCATGAGCTGTTGGTGGCCCTTATCAAGTCGATGCCAAAGCCGATGCGCAAGAACTTCGTGCCGGCGCCGAACTACGCCGACGCGCTGCTTGCCAGCATCAATCCCGAGCAGGGCCCGCTGCTGGACGAGATGGAGCGCCAGTTGCGCCGCATGACCGGTGTCACCGTACCCCGCGAAGCTTGGGACTGGAATGCGGTGCCCGATCACCTGAAACTCACCTTCCGGGTGGTGGACGATAGGCATAAGCCTATCGCCGAGGGCAAGGATCTCGAGGCCTTGAAAGAGTCGCTGCGCGGCAAGGTGCAGGAGACCCTCTCCCAGGTGGCGGACGACGATATCGAGCAGTCCGGTCTCACCCTGTGGAGCTTTGGTGAACTGCCTCAGGAGTACAGCCAGAAGCGCAGCGGCTTCGAGGTGAAGGCCTATCCGACCCTGGTGGATCAGAAAGATTCAGTCGCCATCCAGCTGGTGGAGAGCCCTGTGGCCCAGCAGCAGCTTATGTGGGCGGGCCAGCGCCGGCTGGTGCTGCTTAACGTGCCATCCCCCATCAAGTATCTGCAGGAGAAGCTGCCGAACAAGGCCAAGCTCGGGCTCTACTTCAACCCCTTCGGCAAGGTGGCCGAGCTGATTGATGACTGTATCGCCTGTGGCTGTGACAAGCTGATCGAGCAGCACGGTGGCTTGGCCTGGGACGAGGCCGGGTTTGAGTCGCTCAAGGAGTTCGTGCGCGCCGAGCTCAACGATGCGGTGGTGGAGGTGGCCAAGCAGGTGGAGGCCGTGCTGACCCTCTCCCACGAGATCAAGAAGCGACTCAAGGGCAAGATGCAGCTCGACACAGCCTTTGCCATGTCGGACATCCAGCAGCAGCTCGGCAACCTCATTCACAAGGGGTTTGTCACCGAGACCGGCTGGCAGCGACTGCCTGACCTGCTGCGCTACCAGCGCGCCATCGAGCGGCGCCTCGAGAAGCTGGCCATCGATCCCAACCGGGACCGGGTCCATATGCTCAAGGTGCAGAGCGTGGAGAGCGACTACAAGGCGCTGCTCGCCAAGATCCCCAAATCCCAGCCGATCCCGCCGGAGGTGGCCAATATCCGCTGGATGATAGAGGAGCTGCGGGTCTCCTTCTTCGCCCAGCAGCTGGGGACGCCGTACCCCATCTCGGATAAACGGGTGCAGAGCGCCATAGCCCAGTGCTAAGCTGCTATGTGTCTGTTTTCTGAGCCATAGTGTGACGAAGAGCGTGGCGAAGAGTGTGGCGATAAGAGCCAGGGAAGTGCAGGAAGGGAGGCCATCACATGCTGGGGATCTGGTTGGGGGTTGCGCTGGTCAACATCAGCGGCTATCAGCCCATTGCGGAGCAAACCTGGGTGCAGCTCAATCCGGAGTACTATCCGGTGCACAGGGCCGTGCCGCCCATCTTCGCCGCCTGGCGGGGCAATCAGTTCCCGCCGCTGGAGCAGAAAAAAAAGAACGGCCGCTGGCAGATCCTGTTTCCTGCCCGTCTGGTGCCCCCCTTCGATCTGTTTGAAGGGGAGGCCCAGCTCTCCAAGGCCTATCTGGCCAGGCTCAAGCGCATCGATGAGATGGCCTATGGCATGGCCCCACATTCATCCGTGTTGCCCGTCACCACCACCTCTCTCTCCTCTCAGGAACTGGGTGTGGCACCCTTCATCGCCGAATTCTCCTTGCCGGGGGCGAGTACGGGGAGGGGACGAATGCCGGAGGCTGAGCCGCTGCTGGCCAACCTGATGGGGCGGGCGGCGCCTATCCCTCAGAGAACCGCCGCTCAGATCGGGGCTGTGCAGATCGCTGCCCTCGGCCAGGGAGCCGAGGGGACCACTCTGACCCTGTCTACGATAGCGGCGGAAGGGGCATCGCGAGTCTGCCACCAGGTGGCGGCGGGGGAGACGCTCTGGCGCATCGCCAGCCAGCTCCAGGCGCAGGTGGGCAGCGGGTCTGATACCTACAGCTATCTGCTGGCGCTGGTGGAGGAGAACCGCCCCGGGATGGGCAAGGGGATCAGGGTACAGACAGGCCAGCGTCTCTATTGCCCCAATGCCGAGACCCTGGCTCGGTTCGACGCCATGAGCCCGGCCCAGCGTCAGCAGCAATTTGCCCGTCTGGAGCAGCAGCGCTGAGCCGCGTTCGGATAAGATCTGGTGCCGCGGCAGGGAGGTATGGATGGCGAGTCGCTCGTACCTTGTATCCACCCCGGGCCCATGCTAGTATTCGCGCTCGTTTTGCGAGGTGCTGACCGGTCGCAGTCAACACCATATATTCATCTTAAAAGAGATAACCACTATGTCTTTCGTATTCCAAGCTGAAGTCCGTTCTGACCTGGGGAAAGGTGCGAGCCGCCGCCTGCGTCATGCTGACCAAGTTCCTGCCATCGTTTACGGTGCAGGCAAAGAAGCCGTGTCCGTTACCCTGGACCACAAAAAGCTGATCCTGGCCCAAGAGAAGCCGGAGTTCTACTCCTCCGAGTTGACCCTGGTCATCAACGGCGAAGAAGTAAAAGTAAACGTCAAGGCGATCCAACGTCACCCGGTACGTTACAAGCTGGTTCACCTGGATTTCGTTCGCGTCTAATCGGCAACGAACTTTCCTGTAAAGAGGCCACCCAATCGGGTGGCCTCTTTGTTTTACGGTATTTTTGTCGGGAAAATAAAATACTCGAACAGCACTATTGGTCTTTACTTGCAGGCATGATTGACAGCAGGACACGTGTTGTGGTGCTCTGATGTCCAAAGATGGCATGGCCACCTTGCTGTTTCGGGTGCGCGACACCGGGATCGGCATTCCGCCCGAGCAGCAGGCCAATATTTTCAATGCCTTCTCCCAGGCAGACTCCTCCACCAGCCGCCGTTTCGGGGGAACCGGGCTTGGCCTGACCATCAGTCGCCGCCTGGTGAACCTGATGGGGGGAGAGATCGGCGTCACCAGTGAACTGGGCAAGGGGAGCGAGTTCTGGTTCCGCGTCCGGCTGGAGCAGGTGGAACGGCCCGAGGCCTTGAGCGAGCGTCTGCAACACATCTCGCTGCTCATCGCCGACGACAATCAGGTGACCCGCGACGCCCTGTCGATGACGGTGGGTTCCCTCGGCTGGCAGTCACGGGTAGTGGAATCCGGTGAGCAGGCGCTGCACCACCTGCTGCGCCAGGGTGAGCGCTTCGACGTGATCCTGCTCGACTGGATCATGCCGGGCATGGACGGGCTCGAAACCTGCCTGGCTATTCGCCGTGCCTTCGAGCGGCAGGAGCGTTCACCCATCATCATCATGGCGACCGCCTATTCCCAGGACGAACTGATGCACCGTCCCGGCTCGGAGCAGGTGGATCTGGTGCTGCACAAACCGGTCACCGGCTCCAGCCTCTACAACGCGGTGGCACGCCTCATTCACGAGAAGCGCGATCACGTGGAGCCGCTGGAGAGTGGCCAGCGCCGTCTGCGGCTGCCGGGCGTACATGTACTGCTGGTCGATGACAGCGACATCAACCTGGAGGTGGCGACCCGCTTGCTGCAACGGGAGGGGGCTGAGGTGATCACCGCCATCGACGGAGAGCGGGCCCTGGCTTGTCTCGCCGATCCGGCGCGGCGCATCGATCTGGTGCTCATGGACGTACAGATGCCGGTGATGGATGGCTACGAGGCGACCCGTCGCCTGAGCCAGCTGCCGGGACGGGAGGAGACTCCCGTGCTGGCACTCACCGCCGGGGTGTTCAAGGATCAGCGCGAGGCGGCGCTGGCCAGTGGCATGAACGACTTCATCGCCAAGCCGCTCGATGTGGAGCAGCTCATCGCGACCTTGTTACGCTATCTCCCGGACAGCGTCCTGCCGCTCGCCGTGAGCGACGAGCCACTCGTCCAGGAGCCGGTGGCCGGCATCGATATCGATACCGGACTTCGCAACTGGGGCGAAGCATCGGTCTATCTCAAGTATCTGCGCCGTTTTCGCGATGACTACATGACGGTCGGCACCGTGTTGCCGGACTACATAGCCCAGCACGAGACCGATGCGGCCGCGAGCCTGACACACAAGATAAAGGGGGTGGCGGGCAGCCTGTCGCTCACCGATGTGGCGCGCGTCAGCGCCGAGCTGAACGAGGCCATCGAGCAGGGAGGCGACACCAGTCAGCTCATCGCTCCCTTCCTCGAGGCGCTGGAGCGGGCGCAACAGTCCATCGATACCTATGCCGGGCGCGAGCCGGGCGCAGTCAGCTCCCCGCAGGCCCAGGGGGAGGCGCGGGAGGCGTGCTTGCACGCCCTGCATCAGGCTCTGGTGAGTGAGGATCTGGATCTGATTGAGCCGGCGCTGAGTCAGGCCAAGAGTTACCTGCCTTGCGAGCTGGTGAGCGAAATAAGTGCGGCTCTGGAGCTGTTCGATATCCCGTTCGCCACCCGCAAGCTGGAGGATTATCTGGAGGCGCGTGAGGAACCTGCACCATGAATCGACCGCGAGTGCTGATCATTGACGACGAGCCGAGTAACCTTGGGCTGCTGCGGCAAATCCTCAAGGAAGAGTATAACCTCTTCTTTGCCAAAGGGGGGGAGGAAGGGCTGGCCGCCGTGGGACGCCACGAGCCAGCCCTGATCCTGCTTGACGTGCGCATGCCCGATATGGACGGCTACGAGGTGTGCCGCCGGCTCAAGGCCGACCCGGCGTATGCCGGGATCCCGGTGCTCTTTATCACGGCGAGCGACAACGCAGACAGCGAGAGTCAGGGGTTCGAGGCGGGTGGGGTGGATTACATCTACAAGCCGGTCTGCCCGAGCACGGTGCGTGCCCGGGTGCGCAACCACCTCTCCCTGGTGCGTCTCGATCAGCTCGAGCGCAGCTACCGTACCGCCATCGTGATGTTGAGCGAGGCGGGTCACTACAACGACACCGACACCGGGGTGCATATCTGGCGCATGGCCGCCTATGCCCGTGCCCTGGCCGATGCGGTTGGCTGGAGCCCGGAGCAGTCGGACCTGCTGGAGCTGGCGGCCCCCATGCATGACATGGGCAAGATTGGGATCCCCGATCACATCCTCAAGAAGCCCGGCCCCCTCACCGAAGAGGAGTGGGCCATCATGCGTACCCATCCGCGTATCGGTTACGAAATCTTGAAACGCTCCGACGGGCTTATCTTCCGTATGGCGGCGGAGATTGCCCTGCATCACCACGAGAAGTGGGATGGCTCGGGTTACCCCGCAGGAGAAACCGGCGAAGGGATCCCCGAGGCGTCGCGGATCGTGGCCATCGCCGATGTGTTTGACGCCCTGAGCGTGCGTCGCCCCTACAAGGACCCCTGGCCTCTGGAGCAGGTGCTGGCGACGATGCGTGACGGTGCTGGTCAGCACTTCGATCCCCGGCTGCTCGCACGTTTTCTCGAGATCATGCCGGAGATCTTGCGCCTCAAGACTCAGTGGGACACCCGCGAGGCGCGGGGGGATTACCAGATAGGTTGCGTCAGGTAGGGATTGCTGACCCGCTCGCGACCCAAGGTGGAGCTGGGGCCATGGCCCGGCACGAAGACGATGTCATCCCCAAGGGGCAGCAGGGTCTCGATGATCGAACGGATCAGGGTGGCATGATCCCCGCGGGGGAAATCGGTGCGGCCTATGCTGCCGGCAAAGAGCACGTCTCCCACCCAGGCGAGTCGCTCGGCTTGACTGAGCAGCACTATGTGCCCCGGGGTGTGGCCGGGGCAGAAATAGACCTCCAGCTCGCACTGGCCCAACTGCACCTTGTCACCTTGCTCAAGCCAGTGATCCGGTGTGAACGCGGGGGTATGGGCGAAGCCGAACATCTGGCTCTGCTGGGGCAGCATGTCGAGCCAGAAGGCATCCTCCTTGTGGGGCCCCGTGATGGCCACACCGGTTTTCTCCCGCAGCTCGGCCGCCGCCCCCACGTGATCCAGATGCCCGTGGGTCAGCAGAATATGGGTCAGGGTCAGCCCCCGCCTGGCGATGGCCGCCAGCAACTTCTCCGCCTCGCCACCCGGGTCGATGAGGGCGGCCTGGTTGGTCTCGTCACACCAGATGAGGGAGCAGTTCTGGGCAAACTGGGTGACCGGGATCACCTCGAACTTCAACATGTGGGACTCTCCTGATGGGTCTGACGGGCGTGCTGTTCGGCGAAGTAGGCGAGGCAGGCCTGCTTGTCACCACGAAACTGGATCCGCTCGCGCTTGTTGTTCAGTTGATAGAGGTACATGGGGTCATAGTAGCGGGTCAGCAGCAGGCGGATCCAGGCGAGGTGCAGTGTGGTATCGCCTGTGCTGGCCTGCTCATTGAGTGCTGCCTGCATCAGGTCATCCAGCTCCCGGTGGTCCTTGTCACCGAGGCGACGCTTGAGGCGGGCCAGGGCATCGGTCAGGTAACCGGCAAACTGTGGCCAACCCGCCTCGCTGCCGTACATTTCCAGATAGCGTTGCCAGAGATCCTGCACGTAATCCACCCGGATCTGCTCGGCCCGTTCCTCCTGAGGCACCTCTACCACCACCAGGGGAGCCTGACACATGGCCTCATAGAGGTTCAGCGGCAGGGCGCAGCGACCGATGAGGCGGCTCTCGTCTTCGACCACGAAGGCATGTTCGCCATTGTGACGGCGCTTGAGCAGCTCGATGGCCAGCCGGTTCTCGAAGTTGATGTTGCTGGGCTGTCCCCCCGGCAACTGGCCAAAGGAGGATCCCCTGTGATGGGCGTGCCCTTCCAGATCCACCGACTGGGCAATTTTCGCCAGCATGTGGGTCTTGCCGGAGCCGGTCATGCCGGTCAGCACACTCCAGTGACACTGGGCGCTGGCGCTCTCCTGGGTATCGATGAGAAAGCGGCGCAGCTCCTTGTAGCCACCGGCCACCCGCGGGCGGATGACACCTTCATCAGCCAGCCACTGCTGCACTGTCTGCGAGCGCAGGCCACCACGAAAACAGTAGAGCAAGGCATCGGGCTGCTGGCGCAACTGCGCCAGCCATCCTTCAATACGGGCGGCGCGCACGGCGCCCCCCACCAGTTTGTGGCCGAGTTCGATGGCCGCCGCCTGACCCTGCTGCTTGTAACAGGTACCCACCTGGGCGCGTTCGTCATCCGTCATCAACGGCAGGCTGACGGCGTTGGGGAAGGCCCCTTCCTTGAATTCGACGGGGGCGCGCAGATCGATGAGGGGCACGTCTTCCAGGAAGATGCGCGCCAGGTTCGTTTCGAGCGGCAGTTCACTCATCGTGCATCCCCCTGACAGATCAGAACCGTCGGGGCGACAAACCGCAGTGCACTCATTGGATGACCTCGATAAAGCGCGCGCCATCCAGTGGCTGCAAGCGGCCAATGGGGAAGAGAGCCAGCCCGGCCTGCTCGGCAATGGCGAGGAATTCGGCCTCGGTTTCCTGACCGACGGCCACCAGCAGGCCGCCGCTGGTCTGCGGATCGCACAGTATGTTGCGGGTGCGTTCGTCCATGGCATCGAGCTTGTGACCATAGGAGTCGTGGTTGCGCAGGGTGCCGCCCGGCACACAGCCCTCGCTCAGGTAGTGATCCACCTCGTCTAGCAATGGCAGTGCCTTGAAATCCAGGCGGGCGCACACCCCTGAGCCTTCGCACATCTCCAGCAGGTGGCCCGCCAGCCCGAAACCGGTCACGTCCGTCATGGCATGCACGCCGGGCAGGGCCGCAAACTGCTGGCCAATCTTGTTGAGGGTGCACATGGCCTCTGGGGCCAGCTGCTCGTGCTCGGGTTTGAGCTTGCCCTTCTTCTGGGCCGTGGTGAGGATGCCGATGCCAAGGGGCTTGGTCAGGTAGAGGATATCGCCTACCTGGGCGGTGTCGTTCTGCTTGATGGCACCCAGCGGCACTATGCCGGTCACCGCGAGGCCGAAGATGGGCTCGGGGGCATCGATGCTGTGGCCACCGGCGAGCGATATACCGGCCTCATGACACACCTGGCGACCACCGTCGATCACCTGCTGGGCCACTTCCGGCGCCAGCGTATTGATGGGCCAGCCGAGGATGGCGATGGCGACGATGGGCTTGCCACCCATGGCGTAGATATCGCTGATGGCGTTGGTGGCGGCGATGCGGCCAAAGGTGAAGGGGTCATCGACGATGGGCATGAAGAAGTCGGTGGTGGAGACGATGCCCTGACCGTTGCCGATGTCCACCACGGCGGCGTCATCCTTGCTGCTGTTGCCGACGATCAGGGTCGGGTCGTCAAAGCCCGGGATCTGGCTCTTCAAAATGGTGTCGAGCACCTTGGGGGAGATTTTGCAGCCGCAGCCAGCGCCGTGGCTGTACTGGGTCAGACGAATGGAAGACATGCTTACCCCTCTTGGTTCAAACTCATGTCGGCGCGCGTGACGCGATAAGGGTGCGACCCCTGTGAGGGTCCACCAGAGACGGGTGATCCGGATGGGCGGCGGGCCGGCAGGGTGTGCCGGATGGCATTGAGAGTCTGGCCCCCAGGGTCGCGCCAACGGAGTCACGGGACGGCGCATTATGCCACAAAGAGGGTGAGGATTCCGAACCCCATTGACGGCAAGAGGGCCAAGATACTGCTGCCTCATCAGTGTCCTGGATGGCCCAGGCGGCAGACGAGGGCAGATGGGAATAAACTGGCAGGGCGCCACCCACACAGGAGTGATCCCGATGAAACTCTATGCCCATCCCTTTTCGTCCTACAGCCAGAAGGTGTTGATCGCCCTCTACGAGAATGACGTCCCCTTCGATTACTTGAACCTGGAGGCGGCGACGGTGAAGGACGAACTCGCCAGCCTCTGGCCCCTCAAGCGCTTTCCTGTGCTGGTGGATCAGGGGCGCACCCTGATAGAAAGCAGCACCATCATCGAATATCTCCAATGCGCGCATCCCGGCCCCCATTGTCTGGTGCCCGCGGGGGAGGATGGGATCGAGGTTCACATGCTCGACCGCCTGTTTGACAACTATGTGATGACGCCGATGCAGAAGGTGGTGCTGGACAGGATGCGCCCGGCGGGGGATCACGATGGCTATGGCGTCGCCCAGGCCAGAGAGCTGCTGGACAAGATCTACCCCTGGCTTGACGAACACCTTGCCGGACGCACCTGGGCGGCAGGGGAGGCGTTCAGCCTGGCCGATTGCGCCGCCGCCCCCTCGCTCTTCTATGCCGACTGGGCCCATGAGATCCCGCACTCACTCACCAGGCTGCGTGCCTACCGTGCCCGTCTGCTGAGTCAGCCCTCCATCGTCCGGGTGGTGGATGAGGCGAGGCCCTACCGCCACTACTTCCCCCTGGGGGCGCCGGCCCGTGACTGAGCCGGGCGCGAGATCCCGGCAGAAGGCAACCAACCCAGCACTGATGTCGGACGGGGGAATGGTCGGGAGAGGGGGAGCGTGTTGCATGCAGGAAAATGAGTTTTTATGCGCTTTTGTCTGATATTTCCCCGATGATTTTCCAAGGTATGTGATTTTATTTTCATATTTTTGCATAAGGTAATCGACCATGTTCACTGCTGGTGAGTGCCATCTGCCGATGAGCATGAACCTTGGCTAAAGGCGAGGGGACGGGAGGAGTAGCGGTTAGTTGAGGAGGGGACAGACGGAGTGAGCTTCGTTATCTCTTGGGGACGCAAAACAGAGAAGGCCCGCTATCGCTAGCGGGCCTTCTCTAGGGTATGGCTTGCCATCAAGCCTTGGTCTGGCACAGTGCCAGCGCTGGTTGGCGCGGCTTAGCGGGCGCGCACCACCAGCCCCTTGAGGTAGAAGCCTTCCGGGTAGGCGGTACCGATGGGGTGATCGGATGCCTGGGACAAGAGCTCCAGGATCTGGGCGTCGCGACCAGCGTCCAGCGCCGCATCGGCCACGATTTTCTGGAACAGGCTCTGCTCCATCAGGCCGGAGCAGGAGTAGGTCAAGAGCACGCCGCCCGGCGCCAGCAGCTGGAACGCCAGCATGTTGATGTCCTTGTAGCCGCGGCAGGCGCCCAGCAGCTGGGCCTTGCTCTCGGCAAACTTGGGGGGATCCAGCACGATGACGTCGAACTTCTCGCCCTTCTCGCGGTATTCCCGCAGCAGCTTGAACACGTCGTGGCGCACGAACTGGGTGGTGCTGGTATCCAGCCCGTTTAGCTCGGCATTCTGGCGGGCGATGTCTAGGGCGTTCTGGGAGAGATCCACGTTGACCACCTCCTTGGCGCCCCCCTTGAGGGCATAGACGCCAAAACCACCGGTGTAGCAGAAGCAGTTGAGCACCCGCTTGCCTTCGGTGTACTTGGCGGCCGCCTGGCGGTTGTCTCGCTGATCCAGATAGAAGCCGGTCTTGTGGCCGTTGCGAATGTCCACCAGGATCTTGACGCCACCGTTCTCCTCGATCACCACAGGCTCGGTCGGGGTCTCGCCATGGATGACGCCGGTGCGCTCTTTCAGCCCTTCCTTCTTGCGTACCGCCACGTCGGAGCGCTCATAGATGCTGCACTCGGGGTAGAGGGTACGCAGGGCCTGGGTGATGAGCTCGCGCTGGAACTCGGCACCAGCGGAGAGGATCTGGCACACCAGGAAGTTGGCGTAACGGTCTATGGTCAGGCCCGGCAGGCCGTCAGATTCGGCGGCGCACAGACGATAGCCGGTGAGGCCCTGACGCTTGATCAGCGGATCCCGGGACTCCTGGGCGTATTTCAGACGGCGGATGAAGAAGTCGAGATCGACGGTCTCATCCTTGTCGAAGGTCCAGACCCGGGCACGGATCTGAGAGCTGCCTGACCAGGCGCCCCGGGCGAGCCACTTGCCATCGTTGGAATAGATCTCGACGGTGTCGCCATCGATGGGGTTGCCCTGCACCTTGTCGATCCCCTTGGAGAAGATCCAGGGGTGACGGCGCAGCAGGGATTTTTCGCGGCCTTTGACGAGATAGATGGAAGCGCTCATGGGTAGTTGCCGATGCTAAAAAGAGAAGGGGGCATATAGTAGGGGCTGTTGCGGTTTGTGCGCAAGCCGCGTCGCAGCGATAAATGCACAAGCTCAGGTGTTGTGGCGCCGGGGGTATGTACAGACAAGGTTTATATCGCCCGTGCGGGATGCAGGACAGGGGATGAAAAAAGGCCATCTGCGAGATGGCCTTTCTGTGGCACTGGGCTGGCGTCAGATCCGCAGGCCCGTCATGGCCTGGCCGAGCTCGGTGGCGGTGGCCTTGAGGCCAGTGGTGCCGGCAACCGAGGCGCTGGCGGACTCTTCCACCCGGCTCGCCTCGTGGCGCACCTGATCCAGGTTGCGGGTGATCTCCTCTGCGACCGAGCTCTGCTCTTCGCTGGAGGTGGCGATCTGGGTGCTCATCTCCAGCACGGCGTCGCTGTGGCTGCTGAGCTTGTCGATGTCCTGCCCCACCTCAGTGATGAGCTGCTGGCTGCTGGCGGCGCGCCCGACCGTCTTCTCCATGATGTCGTTGAGCGCCCCGGTGCCGGCTTGCAGCTCTTCGATCATCTGCTGGATCTCCACCGTGGCCTGCTGGGTGCGGCTGGCGAGGGTGCGTACCTCGTCTGCCACCACGGCGAAGCCGCGGCCCTGCTCGCCGGCGCGGGCGGCCTCGATGGCGGCGTTGAGCGCCAGCAGGTTGGTTTGCTGGGAGATGGCGTTGATGACGTTGACCACTTCGTTGATGCGGTTGGCATTGTGGGTCAGCCGCTCGACGGCGCCTGAGGCGTTGCCTATCTCGTCCGCCAGGGTACGGATGGCGGCTATGGTGCGAGCCACGCGCTCTGCGCCGTTGGCCGCCTCCTCGCTGGACTGGCGGGTCTGCAGCAGGGTGTCGTTGGCGTTGCGGGCCACTTCGCGAATGGCGGCGGACATCTGCTCCATGGCGGCGGCCAGGGAGTCCATGTGCTGGCGCTGGGCGCGGGCCAGGGTCTCGCCGTCACTGGCGTGCTCGCGGAACTCGTCGGCGGCCATGGTGAGCGCTTCGGCGGACTCCTCCACCAGTTGCACTATCTTGTGCTGACGATCGGTGAAGCGGTCTATGCTGCCCGCCAGGATGGAGAATTCGTCCCGCACCGGGAAGAAGTTGAGGCGGAAGGTGAGATCCCCGTTCGCCACCGTCTGCAGCGCCTTGTTGGTGGAGTAGAGGGCCCCCGAGACGAAGGTCATCAGGTAGTGGGTGATGAGGGCAAGCAGGGCGGCCAGCACGGCGATGATGGTGAGGGTGGTCCCCTGCCCATCCCACATGGAAAAGTGGCCAGCGTCCAGGGTGCTGCTGACAAAACCGGCCTGACCGGCCTGGGCACTATATTGAAAGCGATCACCCTGCTGGCTCAGACCGGCGCTGCCGGTGGGGGCCAGGGTGAGTTCGGCCGGCAGGGTGAGGGTGGGCTGCTGGGTGATCAGCTGGGCCGTGGTCTCGACCCGTTGCTTGAGTTGATCCAACCGGATCTGCATCTGCTGATCATGACCGTCGGCCAGCAAGTACCAGGTGAGGAAGGCGATGAACAACAAGGGGCACCAGAAGGTGATGAGAAATTTTTCGCTGATCGTAAGGTGAATGAGATAACGGTCAACCCACCGGAATTTAACTTCTTTCATAATGGTATTGCGTCCTGCAAGGGAGAGAGTGTCGTGCTCATTATCGCCTTGGGGGAAAATTTCTTAAGGGGAAGGTGTGATAAATGGGAGAGCAATCGTTTATCGTGCGGGTGTGGGGCCAGGTACAGGGGGTGGGGTTTCGTTACTTCACCCGGGAGCGGGCACTGCAGCTGGGGCTCAGAGGACATGCCTACAACCTGGAGGATGGCTCTGTGGAGATCCTCATCGCCGGTCCTGAGCAGAAGGTGCAGATGATGCTGGGCTGGCTGGAACACGGGCCCCGAACGGCCACTGTGACCAAGATGGAGTGCACCCGGGCATTGCCTCCTGCGGGATCCGGTTTTCATACCAACTGAGCAGGCAGGAGGCCGGCAGATGATGGATCAGGGTAAGGGGCTAGAGCAGGCACGCTGTCTCATGGATCAATACTGGGCCGCCACCCTGGCCCTGCGCCAGCGGGCGGGCTCGGAGGAGGTCCATGCCTACCGGATTGCGACCCGTCGCCTGCTCGCCCTGCTCGCCCTGTGGCGTCCCCTGATCCATGAGCCCGGGTTGGAGCGGCGACTGATGCGTGCGGCGGGCAGACTCTCCGCCCTGCGGGATGCCCAGGTCTATGCGGCGCACTTTGGTGGCAAGGCTCAACCCGAGGTTGTGCCCCGGGTGCCCATGCTGACGGTACGACTGGCTCGCTGGCTGGACCGATTGTTGCAAGTCCCTGCCGACTTCAATCCCCTGCCGCTTTTTCAGATGCATATCGCGCTCGGTCTGGCGGATTGCCTGGCCGAGCCCGGGCTGGAGAGACCGTCGGCCGGCAACAGGCTGCGGCTGCGCCACTGGCACAGGTTGCGGCTGGTTCTGAAGCAAACCCGCTATGGGGTGGAGCTGCTGGTGGGACAGGGGGAGGGCGATCCGGCCTGGCTCTCCATGCTGATCGAGTGGCAGGATAGGCTGGGTCAGTTGCAAGACGCGCGGCAATGGCGCAGGCGGCTGCGTCGCGAGAAGGGGCGTGACAAGAAAGTACGCGCCCTGCGGGAGGCGATACGTTGCCAGTTGCACCAGCTGGACTGCCGACAGGCGGAGCTTGTTGGTCTGCGGATGGCGTTGCAGCGCCAAGATTAGCGGGAAGAAAAAGGGATAAAAAAAGAGAGGCGCCGGGCCTCTCTTTTCAATTGGATGTCGGCTGCGCTTACTTGACGCGCATACCTGGCTGGGCGCCTTCCTGGGGCTCCAGGATCCAGAGATCCTTGCCGCCCGGGCCAGCGGCCAGCACCATGCCCTCGGACATGCCAAAGCGCATCTTGCGCGGTGCCAGGTTGGCTACCATCACGGTCAGCTTGCCTTCCAGATCTTCCGGATTGTAGGCGGACTTGATGCCGGCAAACACCTGACGGGTCTCGCCACCGATATCCAGTTGCAGCTTGAGCAGCTTCTCCGCTTCCGGTACGGCTTCTGCCTTCTTGATCAGGGCGACGCGAAGGTCAATCTTGGCAAAATCCTCGTAGCTGATGGTCTCGCTGATGGGGTCGTCTGCCAGGGGACCTGTCGCTTTTGGCGCCTGCTCCTTGGCCAGATCTTCCTTGGAGGCTTCCACCATGGCTTCCACCTTGGCGGGCTCGATGCGGGAGAACAGCGCCTTGAACGGGGCCAGCTGGTGGTTGGTCAGCGGCTTGGCCACGCCATCCCAGGAGAGGGTCTCGCCCAGGAAGGCTTCGGCGCGCTCGGCCAGGTGCGGCATGACGGGTTTGAGGTAGGCCATCAGCACCCGGAACAGGTTGATGCCGACGGAGCAGACGTCCTGCAGCTGTGCATCCGCCCCTTCCTGCTTGGCAATGACCCAGGGAGCCTTGTCATCCACATAGCGGTTGGCTTTGTCGGCGAGCGCCATGATCTCGCGGATGGCGCGGCTGAACTCACGGGCCTCGTAGGCATCGGCAATAGAGGCACGGGCGCTCGCGAACTCGTTATAGAGTTCGGGTTCGCTGCACACATCGGCCAGCTTGCCGTCGAAACGCTTGGCGATAAAGCCGGCGTTGCGGGAAGCCAAATTGACCAGCTTGTTGACCACGTCCGCATTGACCCGGGAGACGAAGTCTTCGAGGTTCAAGTCCAGATCGTCGATGCGACTGTTGAGCTTGGCTGCGTAGTAGTAACGCAGGCACTCGGGATCCAGGTGCTTCAAGTAGGTGGAGGCCTTGATGAAGGTGCCCTTGGACTTGGACATCTTGGCGCCGTTGACGGTCACATAGCCGTGCACGTTGACCTTGGTCGGCTTGCGGAAACCCGCTCCTTCCAGCATGGCCGGCCAGAACAGGCAGTGGAAGTAGGCGATGTCCTTGCCGATGAAGTGATAGAGCTCGGCGTCGGAGTCTGCCTTCCAGTAGCTGTCGAAGTCGATGTCGCCGCGCTTGTCGCACAGGTTCTTGAACGACGCCATATAGCCGATGGGGGCATCCAGCCAGACGTAGAAGTACTTGCCCGGGGCGCCCGGGATCTCGAAGCCGAAGTAGGGGGCGTCGCGGGTGATGTCCCACTGCTGCAGACCCGATTCGAACCACTCTTGCATCTTGTTGGCCATCTCTTCCTGGATGGCACCTGAGCCGCGCACCCAGTCGGCGAGCCAGGCTTCGAACTGGGGCAGATCGAAGAAGAAGTGCTCGGAGTCCTTCATCACAGGAGTCGCACCGGAGACGGCGGATTTCGGATCGATAAGCTCGGTCGGGCTGTAGGTGGCGCCGCACGCGTCGCAGTTGTCACCGTACTGTTCCGGGGACTTGCACTTGGGGCAGGTACCCTTGACGAAGCGGTCCGGCAGGAACATGGACTTTTCCGGATCGAACAGCTGGGAGATGGTGCGGATCTTGATCTTGCCGGACTCCTTGAGGCGGCCATAGATGAGCCCGGCCAGCTCGCGGTTCTCGTCGCTGTGGGTCGAGTGGTAGTTGTCGAAGCTGATGTTGAAGCCGGCAAAATCCCCCTGATGCTCCTGGGATACGGCGGCGATCATCTCCTCGGGAGTGATCCCCATCTGCTGCGCCTTGAGCATGATGGGAGTGCCGTGCGCGTCATCGGCACAGACGAAATGCACCTGATTGCCACGCATTCGCTGATAACGAACCCAGATATCGGCCTGGATGTGTTCCAGCATGTGGCCAAGATGGATGGAGCCGTTGGCATAGGGGAGGGCGCAGGTTACCAGCATTCTACGAGGATCAGTTGCCATAATACGTTCTTGATGTGCCTGTTGGGATGATACAGTGCCGAGCATGTTACCCGAATTGGGGGCGGCCTGCCTAGGGTTGTGGCCCCCGGGGCCTTGGCTGACAGGAACAGCAAGGCGTCGGCAAGCCACTGATTTGTGTGCGGTAACCGTTCACCTCAGGATAACGACAACATAATGGGGAGTTAATGGTGATTGATTCAGTAAAACAGATCCTTGCCGAATTTAAGCCGGCCGGATGGGGCCAGGATCTGGTTGCAGCCGGTTTTGTGCGTGCCGTCGAGCAGCATGAGCAGACCCTGACCATCAAGCTGGTGCTGCCCTTTGCCGGTCAGACCCTGTTTGAACAGATGAAAGAAACGTTTGATGCGCACATCAGGGCCGCCACGGGCGCCGCCATCGTCGACTGGCAGTGCGACATCGAGGTGGCGAGCATGCCTCGCGCCCAGCAACTGGCGGCGGTACAGGGCATTCGCAACATCCTGGTGGTGGCCTCCGGCAAGGGAGGGGTGGGCAAGTCCACCACCGCCGTCAACCTGGCGCTGGCGCTGCAAAAGGAGGGGGCGCGGGTCGCCATTCTGGACGCGGACATCTATGGCCCCTCCATTCCGACCATGATGGGGACCCTCAAGGAGCGCCCCCACAGCCTGGATGGCAAGTTGATGGAGCCCGTCATGGCCTGCGGTCTCAAGACCAACAGCATCGGTTATCTGGTGGCGGAGCAGGATGCCACCATCTGGCGCGGCCCCATGGCTAGCAAGGCGCTGGCGCAGATCCTCCACGAGACCCGCTGGGGCGAGGTGGATTACTTGGTGGTGGACATGCCCCCGGGCACAGGGGACATCCAGCTCACCCTGGCCCAGCAGGTGCCTACGACGGCCGCCCTGATCGTCACCACCCCGCAGGATGTGGCACTGGCTGATGCCCGCAAGGGGATCGCCATGTTCAACAAGGTCAATGTGCCGGTGCTCGGCATCGTCGAGAACATGAGTTATCACGTCTGCAGTGCCTGTGGTCATCACGAGGCGCTGTTCGGTACCGGTGGCGGCAAGAAGATGGCTGAGCAGTATCAAGTGGCGCTGCTTGGTCAGTTGCCGCTGCACATCGACATCCGCCAGCACATGGACGATGGCTGTCCCACCGTGTTCGGTTCACCGGAAGGCGGGCTGGCTGAGGCCTATCTGAAACTGGCCCGTCGGGTGGGGGCTGAACTCTATTTCAGCGGTAAACCGATTGCGACCCCGCTCTACACGGTGGCGCTGGACGAATAATCGGCTGTCGGCCGGTTGCAATGGATTTGGGGTGGGCATGGCCCACCCTTTTTTATATAATGGATCGGTTTAAACAATCCCCAGTGCTCTTCTCTTTAGGTATTTTCAATGTCTGATACTCAACATTCGTGTGTGATCATCGGTATTGCTGGTGCATCCGCATCCGGCAAGAGTCTTATCGCTCAAACCATCTACGAAGAGCTGGTGGCCGAGCTGGGCGCAGGTCAGATTGGTGTGATCACCGAGGATTGCTACTACCGTGATCAGACCCACCTGACCATGGAAGAGCGGGTCAAGACCAACTATGACCACCCCAATGCCCTGGATCACGATCTGCTGGTGCAGCATCTGACCCAGCTGGTGCAAGGGGATGCCGTCAATATCCCCCAATACTCCTATACCGAACACACGCGCATGAGCGAAGTCACCGCTTTCGCACCGCGCCGGGTCATCATCCTGGAAGGCATATTGCTGCTGACCGACAGTCGTCTGCGTGAGCTGATGGATGCCTCCATCTTCATGGATACCCCGCTGGATATCTGCCTGCTGCGCCGTCTGGTGCGTGACGTGCAAGAGCGTGGCCGTACCATGGACTCCGTCCTCAAGCAGTATCAGAAGACGGTCCGCCCCATGTTCATGCAGTTTATCGACCCGTCCAAGCAGTATGCGGACGTAATCGTGCCCCGTGGCGGCAAGAACCGCATCGCCATCGACATGCTCAAGGCGCGTATCCGCCACATGTTGATTGGTTGATATGAAACAAGCCGGGTGATGCCCGGCTTTTTTAAATGAAACTTTTGTCAGGAGAGTCGCCGAATGCGTCTTTGTGATACCGATATCGAACGCCATCTGGATGAAGGCAAGATCGTCATTGAGCCGAGGCCCGGTGTTGAGCGGATCAGTGGCGTCAGCGTCGATGTGCTGCTCGGCAACGAGTTTCGCGTGTTTCGCGATCATGCCGCGCCTTATATCGACCTCGGCGGTACCAGTGCCGAGATGGCCGATGCCATCGATCGGGTGATGAGCGACGAGATCCACATCCCGGACGGCGAAGCCTTCTATCTGCACCCGGGGCAACTGGCGCTGGCGGTGACCTACGAATCCGTGACCCTGCCTGCGGACATCGTCGGCTGGCTGGACGGACGCTCCTCCCTGGCACGCCTCGGCTTGATGGTGCACGTCACCGCGCACCGCATCGATCCGGGCTGGTCCGGTCGCATCGTGCTGGAGTTCTACAACGGTGGCAAGCTGCCGCTGGCGCTGCGTCCCAAGATGAAGATAGGGGCGCTGAACTTCGAGATGCTCTCCGGCGCCGCGGCCCGTCCCTACAACAAGCGGGAAAACGCCAAGTACAAGAGCCAGCAAGGCGCGGTGGCAAGCCGCATCAACCAGGACTGATGTCCGCCTTCATGCTGCTTATATAGAGGGTGCTTCGGCACCCTCTTGCTTTTTCTGCGAAGGGAAGGGGACGTGCTGTACGGCGCCCCATGCGCTGCCGTGATGGTAAAACGCGTATAAAATCGCTGGTTTTGTGGCCCAATGATGGATGTTTGGTGTTGATTGGCGCCTATCCACAAGGTGTAGACGGCCTTTAATTAATCCATGACAAGCCCCATTCCTGCTGGGCCTAAGACATTTTCTGACGGAATGCCCTTTTTTTTTCTTACTGAAATATTTCAACAACGGGTATGGCACACCGAGCCTTCTGGCATAATCCGCCGCAACTCATAAACAGGTTCGTTTTTTATGTTTGAAATGTTTAGTGGTTTGGGTTTGTGGTGGTCAATCGGTTTGGTATTGGCCGTTTTTTTTGTGCTGGCCTATGAGTTCATCAATGGCTTTCACGATACCGCCAACGCGGTAGCAACGGTTATCTATACCAAGGCCATGCCCGCACACACCGCGGTAGTGGCTTCCGGCCTGTTCAACTTTGCCGGGGTCATGATGGGGGGATTGGGGGTGGCCTATGCCATTGTCCATCTGTTGCCCATCGATCTACTGCTCGGCATGGATTCGACCCAGGGTCTGATCATGGTGTTCTCCCTGCTGTTCTCGGCCATTGTCTGGAACCTGGGAACCTGGTACTTCGGCATCCCGGCGTCCAGCTCTCACACCCTGATCGGCTCCATTCTGGGGGTAGGCGGTGCCTATGCCCTGATCAGTGATCAGCCTCTGAAAGAGGGCATCAACGTCAGTAAAGCGATCGACATCATGCTCTCCCTCATCATCTCTCCCACCGTGGGCTTCATCATCGCCGCCTTGCTGCTGTTCGCCATGAAGCGAGTCTGGCTTGGCAGCAAGATACACAAAACCCCGGAAGAGCGACTGCTGGTGGATGGCAAGAAGCATCCGCCGTTCTGGGCCCGTGTGACCTTGATTTGTTCCGCCATGGGGGTGAGCTTCGTGCACGGCTCCAACGATGGTCAGAAGGGCATAGGCCTGGTGATGCTGGTGCTGATCTGCATGGCGCCCGCCTACTTCGCACTGGACATGAGCAGCCGCTCCTACGATCTGGACAGAACCCAGGATGCCAACCAGCGCATCATGGAGATCTACCAGCGCAACCAGGAGCAGGTATCCACTGTTGTGAACTTCAGCGTGCCTGCCCATGCTCAGGAAGAGTTGATGACTCACTGCGAGGCCGGTGAGGCCCTCGAGGCCATGGCCACCCTGGACAACCGTCTGGGCCAGGTGCGCACCTACGAGGAGATGAGTCTGACCGATCGCCGCGAGGTGCGCCGTCTGCTGCTCTGTATCGATGATACCGCTCGCAAGGTCTCCAAGCTGCCGCTGCCAGCCAAGGAGCTGACCGATTTGGCCAAATGGCGCAAGGATCTGACCGCTACGGCCGAATACGCGCCGACCTGGGTCATCGTCTCCATCGCCTTGGCGCTGGGCTGTGGCACCATGGTGGGCTGGCGCCGTATCGTCTACACAGTGGGCGAGAAGATCGGCTCTTCCGGCATGACCTACAGCCAGGGCATCGCCGCCCAGATCACGGCTGCTGCCTCCATCGGGGTGGCCAGCTTGACCGGCATGCCGGTGTCCACCACCCATATCCTCTCTTCTGCTGTGGCGGGGACCATGGTGGCGAACAAATCGGGCCTGCAGAGCCAGACCATCAAGACCATCTTGCTGGCCTGGGTCCTGACCCTGCCGCTCACCATGCTGCTCTCCGGCGGGCTGTTCCTGATCAGCAACAACCTGTTTGGTGGCTGATAGCCAACACACTGCATCAATGACAAAGGGCCTGCGGGCCCTTTTTTCATGGCTGGGATCGATTCGGCCACTGCTAGCCGCCATGCTACATATTCCGGCCGATCATGA
>NZ_CDBZ01000188.1:0-1570 GCF_000819985.1 Aeromonas media
TCGCCGGCAGCGGTGATTTCGCCACCCTGATCGCCCTGGTGCGGGACAATGTCCCCGTGCTCGGGGTCATCTATGCCCCCGAGGCCGATGTGCTCTACTGGGCGGTACGCGGCCACGGCGCCTTCAAGGAGGTAAATGGCGAGGTGCATCCCATCAGTGCCATGCACCACGAGCACGACCAGCCGGACTCCCTGGTGGTGGCCATCAGCCGCCGCCAGAAGCTGGAGAACCTCACCCGCCGCCTCAACCCGGCCATCAACTACGAGCTGATCCCGCTTGGCTCCAGCTCCCTCAAGTCCTGCCTGGTGGCGGAAGGGGCGGCAGACTGCTATGTGCGGCTCGGCCCTACCGGCGAGTGGGACACCGCCGCCGCCCAGTGCATCGTCGAGGCGGCAGGGGGGCGCATCCTCAGCCTGGCGTTGCAGCCGCTCAGCTACAACGAAACGGAGTCGCTGGAGAACCCTGACTTCATCGTGATGGGGGACCCGGATCTCGCCTGGGGCAAGATCCTGACTCACTGATCCGGTTGAAATGTAGCCAGTTCATCCAATCAGGCGGCCTCGTGGCCGCCTGATTGCTTGGTGTGATCCGCTGGCTTGCCACGGCATATTCAGGTGTATTCGCTACTTAAATGGATTGCTGTAGTGGATCATCACAATCAAACCCAAAGTGCTGGTATCTATTTTCAGGTAATTCTGAAAACTGCGCATTGGTCGAAATAAAAAATCGACCAGTGGTTATATTTTGGTTTTATATTTTGCGTAATTTGCTGTTTAAAGGTTTAACCGAACAGGGCGGACTGGAAATTCCGCCCAATCTCACTGGCTGAACCTGGCTTTGCCAGTGAGATCTGCCAATGCCGTTTTTTGAGAATTAAATGCTAAAGGAGCACAATATTTTTAGATTTTAATACTATATATAAGTGGTTTATCAATGAGTTCATCTGCAGAGGTCACCCGGGAGCTATCTGGTTCCCCATCCATCACCCGCACTGGCTGGCGTCGTCACGATACCCACTGGGTCATCAGCCTGTTTGGCACCGCGGTCGGCGCCGGCATACTCTTCCTCCCCATCAACCTGGGACTGGGGGGCATCTGGCCCCTCGTCATCGTCGCCGTGCTGGCCGGTCCCATGACCTTCCTGGCCCATCGCGGGCTGGCGCGCTTCGTGCTCTCCTCTTCGCGCCCCCACGCCGACTTCACCGAGGTGGCCGAGGAGCACTTCGGCAAGATGGCCGGTCGCCTCATCTCGGCGCTCTACTTCCTCTCCATCTTCCCGATCCTGCTCATCTACGGCGTCGGGCTCACCAATACGGTGGAGAGCTTCATGATCAACCAGCTCGGCATGGATGCCCCGAACCGGGTGATGCTCTCCGGCCTGCTGGTGTTCGCCATGATCGCCGTGATGATGGCGGGGGAGAAGGCGATGCTGCGGGCCTTCGCCTTCATGGTCTACCCGTTGGCGGCCATTCTGGCGGCACTCTCCTGCTATCTGATCCCCCAGTGGCACTGGCCGGAAGTGACCGCGTTCGAGGGGGCCAGCTTCCTCAACACCGTCTGGCTGGCGCTGC
>NZ_CDBZ01000188.1:1729-2257 GCF_000819985.1 Aeromonas media
TCTTCGTCTTCTCCTGCGTGTTGAGCCTCTCTCCGGCCCAGCTGGCCGAGGCCAAGGCCCAGAACGTCTCCGTGCTCTCCTACCTCGCCAACATCACCGACAACCCTGTGATCGTGACTCTGGGACCGCTCATCGCCTTCATCGCCATCAGCTCCTCCTTCCTCGGCCACTTCCTCGGCGCCCGGGAGAGCCTGAAAAGCCTGATCGCCAAGCCCACAGGGCTGTCGCTGGCCAAAGCGGACCGGCTCGGCATCGCCCTGATGTTCTTCGCCATCTGGGGGGCGGCTGTCATCAACCCCGGCATCCTCGGCCTGATGGAGACCCTCTCCGGCCCCGTCATCGCCATGATCCTCTTCATCATGCCGGTGGTGGCCATCTACAAGGTGGAAGCGCTGGCCCGCTTCCGCCACGGCTGGGTGAACGGCTTCATCCTGCTGACCGGTTCGCTCTCGGTGTCGGCCCTGCTCTTCAGCCTGCTGAAGTAACAGCGGCGCGTTGGCTAAAAATAGAGAAGAGGCGACCCCGGGG
>NZ_CDBZ01000189.1 GCF_000819985.1 Aeromonas media
CTTCGAAGTTGAATTCGCGACATAGTATCAATAAAATATGGCTATATTCGCCCATGTTGGGCGGAAATAAAAAACGTGCTTTTGCAGAGTATGATTGTTTTACCAATGCAAACTCTTCTCTGCTGCGCCTGTCGCAGGTTGTCACAACCAGATCGTTTTCTTGCACCCGTTGAATCCCAGAACAATCAGATCCCGTCGGACTCCATCTGACCTTCAAGTCGATGGATGCGTTGTGCTATGGCTCCTAGACAAGCGAGAAAATCCCCCCATGCTGGAACGTGCAATATTTGGTTAGAGTAACAGCTATGGTTATGGCAGCAATGATGCAGGCGAGACCCCAAGAGCTTTGGCGATCAGATAAACTTTTTCCAAGGTTACCCTAGTCTCCCCACGTTCGATTTTTCCCATGTGACCACGATCTATACCAGCAATTAGCGCAAGTTTTTCCTGTTGCATACCGCGTGCAGACCGCAGTTCCCGTACATTTTTACCGAATGCAGTTGCGAGCACCGCAAGATCAAACTCGTCAGAATCCATGTTATCTCCTCACAAGAGGAGATATGGTCTACATTATACGGCACACTGTACACGGCTATGAGTACACTCATATAATGACACTGCATATAAGCATCATTTGAGGGTGAAAAATGTCCAATCAACAGATCGTTTTGAGTCAGAATCAAAAAAGTAGCACCGTGACACTAATTTTTCAAAACGCGGATTTCTTAGCCGCAGTAGGAGATTCTCTGAGAGTGGAGTCATTCTTACATGTCACTATTAATCAATCCACATATGATGAATTTGTTAAGGGTGTTATGGCTTCGTTTGTTGCCGAATTTATGGATTTTAAGGAGCAATGGCCGATACCTCAGGAGCTTCAGGAGCTAAGGAAGGTCTGAACAAGTCTCTGGCATGGGATGTCGGAATTCATACGGATCTTCATCTCGGAGGGGCATCATTAGTAATGCTTGGTATTCCACAGTCAGTCTACAGCCCTTGGGTGAATCACATAGAGCGGCAGTAGCAAAGTTAGAGAGACCATCACACGCAATCATCAATGCAGAGGAGTGGTCAACCTGCGGACTCGATGCAGTTGATTCGCAGATGCTGCATGAATGGAGTAACAGGATATGAAAATCATGACCAAAAAAGAGGTCGAGGTAATCAGCGATATTCGCTGTGATGTTTGTGAAGAGAGTTGCCAAACGGAGGGGGCTGTTAGCAATATCGAGTTTGGCACATTGAGTGCCCACTGGGGTTATGGAACTCAGCACGATGGCGAAAGTTACGAGGTTCACCTGTGCGAGAGTTGCTTTTTTCAGGCCATAGCAAATCTGAAAGAGCAGCGGCGAGGTGCACTGATGTTTTCAGAGAAAGGGTGTGAACCAGTTGCTGATTTTGGATTGATTAACCGGCACCTTGAACTTATCTGAACAGATTCGATATTGATCTTTGTAGGTTGTGTGAGCCAAGTTGCTTCAACTTTGATGTCTTCCAACGGAAGACCGCCGCTCTTCGCTCATCGTGGTTTGCCGCAGCGGTGGATGCATTTGTCGCTGGACCTCGTAAAGTAATGCTAACCCAGCCTCAGCTTGTTTTGGATTATAACCGGCGCTAAGTGATGGGATACCGCTAGCACAAGCCTGACTGTATTAGATGTGGATTGGTCTTGCGACCTTAGGTCAACCCAAGGAGACGAATCCTACTTTGGGGGCCTGTTTTGTGTTGGACATCGCTCAATCACTCTTAGGTGGCTCTTATTCAAGGGCGCGGATTTTACCGGAATGGCTAACCAAAAACTATACAACCGAGGTTGTCAGGCCGAACAATATTTACGGTCGGGCCCGTCGGCTATCGGCAGACAAGGGGAGCCGTGCATGATGGTGGTGGTCGTGACCGTCCGGGGACCGCAGTTCTCTCAGACCGGATGAGGGCTGCGACACCATACTCGAGAGATGGGAAGTCTGTGTTTGCTGACTGGAGCGGAATGGAGAGGCATTCGGGACTTCTTGGAGTTGGCTTAAATCTGATAGGGTGACATGTCCGCTGACGCGATATTTAAGGAGCACACAATGAAGAGCCGATCCTGGTTGATTGCCGCCGTTCTGGCACTTGCATCTAGCCCCAGCCATGCCGACTGGGCGAAATTGAAGGAAGCGGCCTCCGAGCTTGGCACTGCGGTGAGCGACACCGGCAAGGAGGCGTGGCAGGGGATCACCGATTTTTCGAAGGCGACCTGGGAGTCTGTCTCCACCTGGGGGGCCGATGCCTACAACAAGGCGGGTGCCTGGACGGAAGAGAGCGCAGCCACCGGCAAGGAGTGGCTGACGGCCGCCGACAAGAAGCTCGATACCATGCTGGAACCCAAGACCCCGACAGAGGCCCGCACCGCCCTCGATACCATGGCCGATACCGCACTGGTGCGGCTGTTCAACGAGCAACCCTCCGCCAAGCTGCTGTTTGACAAGGCCTATGGTTATGCGGTGTTCGACTCGCGCAAGTTCTCCCTGATGATCCACACCAATCAGGGATCCGGGGTGGCGGTGAACCGCTCGAATGGCAAACATACCTATATGAAGATGTTTGGCGCCGGCATGGCGGCTGGCTTCGGCGGCAAGTTCTATCAGCAGGTGATGTTGTTCGAGACCAAACAGACCTTTGACAACTTCGTGAACAAGGGTTGGGAGGCGACCTCGGAGGCGGGCGTGGTCGCCGGCAAGGAGAGCGCGTCGCTCGACTCGGGTTACAACGGCGGCATGGCCATCTACCAGCTTGGCGAGAAGGGGTTGCTGTACGGCGTCAGCATCACGGGATCCAAATACTGGATCGACGAGGATCTGACGCAATAGAGATCGGAATCTGAGCCTGGCCCGCGATGCGGGCCTTTTTCATGTGCCCGCCTGCTCGCCGCGCGGCCAGCAGGCGGGCATCTTCCCGGGATCCCTGCTGCCGGCATGATGGCCCGTTGCACAGGTGGGGTACAGGATCCTTATGCATTGGCACTCTAATTGCTTAAGGCTTGCCAGTGTCAACGATTTGTCTGGGAAGAGAAGATGGAAATAAGCGCAAGCAGCCTGATGCAAGAGATGCAGGCTCTCAGGGTCGAAGCCGGTGCCACGCCGCTGACCCAGCCCGGTCGTCAGGTCAACTCGGATTTTGGCCAGATGCTGCAGCAGGCCCTCGACAACGTCAACGAGCTGCAGGGCAGCGCCAACGATCTGCGCACCCGGTTCGACCTGGGGGACAAGTCGGTGGATCTCTCCGAAGTGATGATCGCCGGGCAGAAATCCTCCATCGCCTTCGAGGCGACGGTGCAGGTGCGCAACAAGATGGTCGATGCCTACAAGACCATCATGAACATGCCGGTATAACTCAGGCCCATGGCGACCGAGCATCATAAACATGTCAGCAATAAGGACATAAATCGTGGCTAACGATCCAAACGGCGATCTGCTGATGAACAACGAGGGGGCGGCCGCTCTCGATGAGCAGGAGCAGAAGAGCTCGGCGCTGGGCTTCTTGTCCAACACCGATGTGTTGCGGCAGATCACCTTGATCCTGGGGCTGACCATCTGTCTGGCCATCGCCGTCTTCATCCTGCTGTGGGGCAAGGAGCCGGAGATGCGTCCCCTCGGCACCTTCAGCACCCAGGAGCTGGTCTCCACCCTCGACTATCTGGATCAGCAGAAGATCCCCTATCAGGTGGACGGCAAGAGCGTGCTGGTCAGCGCCGAGAATTATGCAGACATCAGGCTGCGCCTGACCCGCGCCGGCCTCGCCAGCAGCAGCGAGGCCAGCAACGATGGGGAAGCCATCCTGCTCAAGGACTCCAGCTTCGGCGTCAGCCAGCGCATGGAGAGCGAGCGGCTGAAACTGAGCCGCGAGCGCCAGCTGGCGAGCGCCATCGAGCAGTTCCAGAACGTCGCCAAGGCCCAGGTGCTGCTGGCCATCCCGAAAGACAACGTGTTCGCCCGCAACGAACGCAAGCCGAGCGCCACCGTGGTGCTGAGCCTGAAAGGGGCGGCGCTGGGCCAGGGGGAGGTGGACTCCATCGTCGACATGGTCGCCTCCGCCGTGCACGGCCTGGAGCCGACCCGCGTCACCGTGACCGATCAGAACGGTCGCCTGCTCAACTCCGGCTCCCAGGATCCGCTCTCTGCCCAGACTCGCAAGGAGTTTGCGATGCAGCAGAAGCAGGAGCTGGAATACAAACAAAAAATTGACGCCATCCTGATCCCGGTGCTCGGGGCCGACAACTACACGGCGGAAGTGGATCTCTCCCTCGACTTCTCCCAGCAGGAGCAGACCCGCAAGACCTACAATCCGGACTTGCCCGCCGTGCGTTCCGAGATGACGGTGGAAGAGAACAGCGCCAATGGCAGCAATGGCGGCGTACCCGGTGCGCTCACCAACCAGCCCCCCGCCGCGTCGAACATTCCCGAACAGGCCGCTGGCGGGGAAGGGGGAACCGGCTCTTCCGGCCGCTCCCGCAAGGAGGCGACCCGCAACTTCGAACTGGACACCACGGTCAGCCACATCCGGCGTCAGCAGGGCGGCATCCGCCGCATGACGGTGTCGGTGGCGGTGGATTACAAGGCCACTCCCGGTGCCGAGGGGGCCGTCACCCGCGAGCCCCGCAGCCAGGCCGAACTCGATACCTTGCGTCGCCTGCTCAGCGGCGGCCTCGGCTTTGACGTGACCCGGGGGGATACCCTGGAGGTGGTTGCCATTCCGTTCAACCGCCCCGAGCTGGAAGCCGTGGCCGACATGCCCATCTACGAACAGCCCTGGTTCTGGCGTGCGGTGCGCATCGCCGCCTCGGTGCTGGTCATCATAGTGCTCATCGTCACCGTGGTGCGGCCCATGCTCAAGCGTCTGCTCTACCCGGATGCCAAGCCGGAAGGGGAGCTGGACTTCGACAACCACACCGTGCTGGGTGGGGATGACGAACTGAGCCTGTTGGCAGCCCAGGCCGAGGCCGAGCCGGTGTTCGGTCTGCGGGATGGCCAGCTCAAGCTGCCCGATCTGCACCGTGACGAGGACCTGCTCAAGGCCGTGCGTGCCTTGGTAGCGAATGAACCAGACCTGGCTGCTCAGGTCATCAAAGAATGGGTAACGAACCGAGATGCCTGAAGAGAAGAAAAACCAAGTCAACGGTAACGAGATTACCGATAACCAGCGCCAAATCCTGGACCAGATGAGCGGGATGGAGATGGCGGCGGTGCTGATGCTGAGCCTCAATGAGGAGGATGCCGCCCAGATCTTCCGTCATCTCGAGCCCAAGCAGGTGCAGCGGCTCGGCATGTCCATGGCCTCCATGTCGGATTTCAGTCACGACCGGGTGGCGGCGGTGCATCGTCAATTTATCGACGACATCCAGAAATACACCAACATCGGCATCGGCAGTGAAGACTTCGTGCGCAAGGCCCTGGTGGCGGCGCTCGGGGAGGACAAGGCCAGCAACCTGGTGGATCAGATCATCCTGGGATCCGGTGCCCGCGGCCTCGACTCCCTCAAGTGGATGGATGCCCGCCAGGTGGCCAGCATCATCCAGAATGAACACCCGCAGATCCAGACCATCGTCCTCTCCTATCTGGAGCCGGAGCAGTCCGCCGAGATCCTGAGCCAGTTCCCGGAGCAGGTGCGCCTGGATCTGGTGATGCGCATCGCCAACCTCGAAGAGGTGCAACCGGCGGCGCTGCAAGAGCTCAACGACATCATGGAGAAGCAGTTCGCCGGTGCGGCCGGGGCCCAGGCGGCCAAGATGGGTGGCCTCAAGGCTGCCGCCAACATCATGAACTACCTGGACACCAACATCGAAGGCCAGCTGATGGACTCCATCCGCGAGTCGGACGAGGAGATGAGCCAGCAGATCCAGGACTTGATGTTCGTGTTCGAGAACCTCATCGACGTGGACGATCGGGGCATCCAGACTCTGCTGCGGGAAGTGCCGGGGGATCTGCTGCAACGGGCCCTCAAGGGCTCGGATGACCAGATGCGCGAGAAGGTGTTCAAGAACATGTCCAAGCGGGCCGCCGAGATGCTGGCGGACGATCTGGAGGCCATGGGGCCGATCCGGGTCTCCGAGGTGGAGGCCGCCCAGAAGGAGATCCTCTCCACGGCGCGCCGTCTGGCGGACGCGGGCGAGATCATGCTGGGGGCGGGCGGTGGCGAAGAGTTCCTCTAAGCCATGGGCAATGGAATGTGCGATGATATCGGTCCTTTCGTCCGGCATGCCAGGAGTGTCTTTCGCAGATGAATAACAAGAACAACAAGCTGCGGGGTTATGTCAGACCCGAAGCGGACGAGACCCGGGTGGAAGCCTGGGGCTGGCCCGAGATGGAGGTCGAATCCGAGATCCAGAGCAATGCCCTGGGGCTCGGCCCTGACTGGTATCGCCAGGAGCAGGCGGACGAGATGCCGCCAGAAGATCCACCGGAGGAGCCCACCCCCAGCATCACCGCCGAAGAGGTGGAGGCGATCCGTCAGGCCGCCTGGGAAGAGGGGCTGGCCGAGGGGCGAGCCGCCGGCTTTGCCAAGGGGCTCGAAGAGGGCAAGCTGGAGGGCTTGCAGCAGGGCCATCAGGCGGGTCTGGAGCAGGGCCGTGAAGAGGGGCTCGCCATGGGCCGCGACCAGGTGGAGCAAGAGATTGCCCACTGGCAAGCGCTCGCCGCCCGCCTCGCCACGCCCCTGAGCGAGCTGGACGCGGCGGTTGAGCAGCAGCTCATCAGCCTGGTGCAGCAGCTGGCCCGCGCCCTCATTCGCCACGAGGCCGAGACCTCCCCAAAATTGTTGCTCGAGGCCCTCAAGCAGGGCCTTGCCCTGCTGCCCGCCGCCGAGCAGGGGGTTACCCTGATGCTGCACCCGGACGATGTGGCCCGGGTCGAGCAGGCCTTCGGCGCCGAGGAGTGTGCCAAGCGTCACTGGCGGCTGCAGAGCGACCCCACCCTCTCCCCGGGTGATCTGCAGCTGGCCACCGAACTCTCCAGCATCGATCTGACCCTGGCGGGACGCATCGATCAGTTACTGCGCAATTTCCTTCGTGACAATGCCGACTAACTCTCTTCCCCGGTTTGGCATAGGGAGTGCGTGCCGCTGCTGCGTACCGTCTGTCGACGGCGCGACCATGCCGGCTGACTCCGGGGCTCGGCCTCTTTCCCTTTTATCTCTGGAGGCGCGATGACAACATCCCTGCTCGGCCGACTGCAAGGCTACCGGGTCCGCGATCTTGCGCCCATACCGCCGGTGGCGGGCAAGCTCACCCGGGTGGTCGGGCTGACCCTGGAGGCCATCGGCTGCCGCGCCGCCATCGGGGCTCTGTGCCGTATCGACACCCAGGATGGCGTGCTGGAGGCCGAAGTGGTGGGCTTCTCCGGCGATCGCCTGTTCTTGATGCCGAGCGAGCAGCTCAAGGGGGTCATTCCCGGCGCCCGCGTGGTGCCCGTCACCGAGGATCACGGCATTCCGGTGGGCATGAACCTGCTTGGCCGGGTCATCGACGGCATCGGCCAGCCCCTGGACGGACTCGGCCCCATCATCTCGTCCCAGACGGTGCAGTTCGCCCAGCATCGCATCAACCCGCTGGCCCGTCGTCCCATCCATCAACCCATGGACGTGGGGGTGCGGGCCATCAACGCCGTGCTCACCGTGGGGCGTGGCCAGCGCATGGGGCTGTTCGCCGGTTCCGGCGTCGGTAAATCGGTGCTGCTCGGCATGATGACCCGCGGCTCGGTGGCGGACGTGGTGGTGGTGGGCCTCATCGGCGAGCGTGGCCGGGAGGTGAAGGAGTTTATCGAGGAGATCCTCGGCGCCGAGGGGCGCGAGCGCGCCGTGGTGGTGGCGGCGCCGGCCGATGCCTCGCCGCTGATGCGACTCAAGGGGTGCGAGACCGCGCTCGCCATCGCCGAGTATTTCCGCGAGCAGGGGCTCAACGTGCTGCTGCTGATGGACTCCCTCACCCGCTACGCCCAGGCCCAGCGCGAGATCGCCCTGGCGGTGGGGGAGCCGCCGGCCACCAAAGGCTATCCGCCCTCGGTGTTTGCCAAATTGCCGGCGCTGGTGGAGCGGGCCGGCAACGGCAGCGATGGCCAGGGCTCCATCACGGCCTTTTTCACCGTGCTGACGGAGGGGGACGATCTGCAGGATCCCATCGCCGACGCGGCGCGGGCCATCCTCGATGGCCACATCGTGCTGGCGCGGGAGCTGGCGGATGCGGGCCACTACCCCGCCATTGACATCGAAAAATCCATCAGCCGGGTCATGCCCATGGTGACCTCACCTGAGCACATGGAGCTGGCGCGCACCTTCAAGCAGTTCTACTCCCTCTATCAGCAGAACCGGGATCTCATCACCATAGGCGCCTACAGCCAGGGATCGGATCCGCGCATCGATCGGGCCATCATCCAGAAACCCTACCTGGATCAGTTCTTGCAGCAGAAGATGCGCGAGGTCATTCACTACGATGAAGGCCTGCAATCCCTGCAACTGGTGGCCATGCCACTGATGCGTTGACCGGTGGAGAGCCCCGATGAGTAAAGGATTGACGTTGCTGGCAGGCCGACTGCTGGAGGCCGAACAGCAGGCCGCCCTGGCGTTGGCCAAGGCCCAGCAGGATCTCAAGCTGTTCATGGATCAGCAGAACGCCCTCAACCAGTACCGCCAGATCTACCATCAGCAGTGGACTGATCGTGGGCTGCAGGGGATCACGCCCCAGCAGAACAGCCAGTATCACGCCTTCATCAACAAGCTGGAAAATGCGGCGACCCAGCAGTACCAGGGGGTGTTACAGGTGCGCGAGGCGCTGGCCCAGTGCCGTACCCAGTGGCTCGAAGCCCAGCAGCGGCGCAAGGCGGTCGAGCTGCTGCTCGAGAAGCAGGCGGGGCGAGCTCAGCTGACGGCCCAGCGTCAGGAACAGAAGATGCTGGACGATTACGCCATCCTGCGACGCTATCACCATTCTGGCCTGTAACTTGCTTTCTATTGCCAACACAGGCTAAGACGCCGCACCTGCCTGCTGGCCGTGCGGCCACCACACCGGATTGTCGTCAGGGATCCCAGCATGATACAGACCCAGTTGATCAAGGCCGCGACTCAGGCCACCCCTGCCGACAGTGGCATCACCCTCCCGGGCCTCACCCAGGAAGGGGCCGAGCCGCTGCAGGGGGACAGCAAGGCTGCCTTTGCCGATGCCATGGCCCTGGCGCAGCTGGTCGACAAGGGCGCCGTCGCCACTCCCGTGAGCGACGACGCGCTCACCGCACTCGCCCTGGATGCCAAATCTTTGGCGGTGGCCGAAGAGGCTACCTCGAGCACGCAGCACAAAGCCGACAAGGCAAAGGCCAGCGAGACAGATCTTCCCCCCGACGATTTTCTGCAGCAGCTGCAGGCCTCCCTGCGCCAGGACACCAGCCTGACTCTGCCTGCCGTCGCTCCAATGACGCAGGCACTGCCCGTGGCCACCGACGGCAATGACTTGCCGCCCGAGTCGCCGTCGTTGACCGACGGCGGCAAGCCTGCCCCGACACCGGGCGCTGCAGGGCGAGAGATCGCCACACAGCAGGCGCTGTTGCAACAAGCGGGCGAGGGGAATAGCACCCAGGTGTCCGCTCTTGCGGACAAGGAAAACAGTACGAATGAACCCGGCAAGGGGGCTCAGGCCATCGCCGCCACCGCCAATACCCTGCCGATAAGCCGGCTGGAAGACGCTGCCTCCGCCAATACCCTGCCGATAAGCCGGCTGGAAGACGCTGCCTCCGCCAACACCCTGCCGATAAGCCAGCTGGAAGACGCAGCCGTGGATGCAGGCACGCCGGTCGATCCCGAGCTTGCATCATCGAAACCGACGGTGCTTCCCTTGTCTGGCGAAGAGCGCGCCGCCCTGCTGGCCAAGGTGGTCGCCACCTCACAAGCCACCGAGCCACGGAGTGCAGCGGCCCAGGTGACAGGCGAGCCCCAGAAACAGATGGCCTCGGAAGCCGCGGTCAATGGTGTTGGCGCACAAACGCCTCATGCCGTGCAGGCCGGTGCGGCCAAGGCCTTTGGTGAAGGGCTGGTCAGAATGGACGCTGGCGTGACTGATGGCGTTGAGGCCAGCACGGATGCCGCAACTGAGGATGGCAGCAAGCCTCGCATGGCTGCGCCGGAACAGCCGGAACAAGAGTCCAGCCCAGCGCAGACGACGGGGGTGAGCAAACCCGATGCGAGCGCTGGCGCGGCCCACAGTGCCGCTCCCCTGGCCAGGGCTGCGGACCCGGAACCCGTGCTGACGGCGCCCCAGCAGACGCTGGCGCGTTACGAATCCCAGGGGCCGCAAGCCTCGCTGACGGCGCTCTCGGCCGGCATCCAGCAGATGGAGGCCGAACCCGCGGTGGCCGTCGGAGCCGCCGTGGAACTCAAGCCAGCGGCGCAGAAATCCAAGCTCGATGAGCTGGGCAAGCAGCTCGGGATGGAAGTCGGGGGCACCGAGCCGAGCGAAGGAAGCCAGCCACTGCAGCAGACCCAGACCAGCGATGGCAAGCCGGCGGCAGAGCTGAGCACGAGACGGGAACCCCAGAGCCTGCCGCACCTCAAGCTGGCCACCCCGGAGGCGCCGGCCCAGTTGCACCAGAAGGTAAACCTGATGCTGGCGGACAAGCTGCAGCAGGCGGAGATCCAGCTCGATCCCCTGGGCCTTGGCAAGATGAAGATCCAGATCCAGATGGGGGCGGATAGCCAGGCCAATGTCCACTTCGTGGTGCAGCATGGCCAGACCCGGGAGATGCTGGAGCAGGCCATGCCGAGGCTCAGAGACATGCTGGCAGGGCAAGGGATACAGCTTGGCCAGACTCAGGTACAACAACAGGCGCAGCACCAGGGGCAGCCATCACAGCAACAATCCCAGGGTCAGTCGACCTTCAATGGTCAGGAGCAACGGGGGCAGCAGGGGAGCGGATCCTTTGGCGGCAACGGCCAGGGGGAGGGGGAACATGCGACCCGTACCCTGAGTCTGCTGGTGGAATCGACAAACGATGCCGGAATTGATTTCTATGCTTGATGCCTGCCCGAGTAAGTTTATGATACCGAACAAGTTTGAGACTAGGGTGGACAAGGGATGGCAGACGATAACGAACTGACGCTGAAGGACCCGGCGGCGACCAAGAAAAAGAAGCTGATCATGATAGTCGCCCTGGTCGTCATCCTCCTGGGTGGTGGCGGGGCCGGTGCCTGGTTCATGTTTGCCGGTTCGGACGAGCCGGCGGCCGACACGGCCGAGGCCAAGCCCGAAGCCAGTGCGCCCCAGCCCTCCCTCTATGTGGGAATGCCGCGCCCCTTCGTGTTCAACGTGGCGGGCGGGCAACGGGATCGGCTGGTGCAGATCAAGATCCAGCTGATGGTGCGCGGGGCCGCTGACGAGACCCTGGCCAAACAGAATATTCCCCTGATCGAAGGGACCCTGCTGCGGGTCTTCAGCGCGGCCACCGCCGAGCAGCTGATGACCTTCGAGGGCAAGGAGAAGCTGCGTCAGGATTCATTGGAAGAGTGTCGCCGGGTTCTGAAGGATCTGGTCTCTTCCCCCGTAATCGAACAAGTGCTGTTTACCGGCTTTGTCATGCAATGAAAGGTGAAGCGTGAGCGATCTGTTAAGTCAGGACGAAATTGATGCCCTGCTGCACGGTGTCGATGATGTCGAAGAGGAAGAGCTAGGGGCGGCCGGAGATCCCGGTATCGCCCAGTTTGACTTCTCCTCCCAGGACCGCATCGTCCGTGGCCGCATGCCGACCCTGGAGCTGGTGAACGAGCGATTCGCCCGTCACATGCGCATCAGCCTGTTCAACATGATGAGACGCACCGCAGAGGTGTCGATCAACGGCGTGCAGATGCTCAAGTTCGGCGAGTACGTGCACACCCTGTTCGTGCCGACCAGCCTGAACATGGTGCGCTTCCGCCCCCTCAAGGGCACGGCACTCATCACCATGGAGGCGCGCCTCGTCTTCATCCTGGTGGAGAACTTCTTCGGCGGCGACGGCCGCTACCACGCCAAGATCGAGGGGCGCGAGTTTACCCCCACCGAGCGGCGCATCATCCAGATGCTGCTCAAGCTGGTGTTCGAGGACTACAAGGATGCCTGGGCGCCGGTGATGGACGTGGGCTTCGAATACCTCGACTCGGAGGTGAACCCGGCCATGGCGAACATTGTCAGTCCCACCGAGGTGATAGTGGTGAGCTCCTTCCACATCGAGCTGGATGGCGGCGGCGGCGATTTCCACGTGGCCATGCCCTACTCCATGCTGGAGCCCATCCGCGAGCTGCTCGATGCCGGGGTGCAGAGCGACAAGGGGGACACCGACGTGCGCTGGAGCAAGGCCCTGCGCGACGAGATCATGGACGTCAAGGTGGAGCTCAAGGCCAAACTGCTGGAGACGGAGCTGACCCTGCGCGAGCTGATGGAGCTGCAACCGGGCGACATCATCCCGGTGGAGATGCCGGAGAACCTGCTGGTCTTCGTGGAGGACCTGCCCACCTTCCACGCCAAGATGGGGCGTACCAAGGAGAACGTGGCGCTCAAGATAGTGGATAAAATCAAGCGCCCTGACGGAGTCAAGACAGAGATGCATCTGGTGACCCGGGGGGGCGTGCGCATCGATGGCGAGGCCGAGCTGGAAGAGCTCGAACGCAGCATCGCCGATAAACAGCCCTAATAGACCCGTCGCCTGCGACCAGGGTCAAGAAGCAGCATGAGGAAGTGAAGATGAGCGGAACTGATGACGAGCAGGATCTGATGGCTGACGCCTGGGCTGCCGCGCTGGAAGAGCAGGTGACGGCTGAGGCCAAGCCCGCCCCCCTGGAGGAGCTGAGAGACGACGCCCCCATCAGCGCCGAGGAGCGGCGCAAGCTGGACACCATTCTGGATATTCCGGTGACCATCGCCATGGAAGTGGGACGCAGCCAGATCAGCATCCGCAACCTGCTGCAACTGAACCAGGGTTCTGTCGTGGAGCTGGATCGGGTGGCGGGCGAGCCTCTGGACGTGCTGGTCAACGGCACCCTGATTGCCCACGGCGAGGTGGTGGTGGTCAACGACAAGTTCGGGATTCGCCTGACCGACGTCATCAGCCAGATAGAGCGCATTAAGAAACTCAAATGATCCGTGCTCTCGCTCTGATACTGTTCGCCGCCCCGGCGCTGGCAGAGGGGGCCAATCCCCCCAGCATCACCTCCTGGCTGCTCTCCAGCCTGATGGTGATCGGCCTCATCCTGGTGCTGGGTTTCCTGCTCAAGAAGAGCAAGCTCACACAAGTGATGGGAGGCGGCCAGATGAAGATCATCGCCACCCTGCCGCTCGGGTACAAGGAGAAGCTGATGGTGGTCAAGGTGGGCGATCAACAACTGCTCATCGGGGTGACGCCGCAGCAGGTCAACTTCCTCTATCGCCTGGAAGAGCCCCTGGACGAGCGTCAGCCCCAGGCCTTCTCCCAGCAGCTCGGTAAATTGATGGGCAAGCATGAAAAAAGTTAACTGGATCGGGTGCCTGAGCCTGCTGGCCGTGCTGCTGTCGCCCCTGGCGATGGCCCAGGACGGCATGTCGGCGCTGACCGTCAAGACCATGGCGGATGGCAGTCAGGAGTACAGCCTGACCCTGCAGGTGCTGGCGCTGATGACCGCGCTCTCCTTCCTGCCGGCCATTGTCATCATGATGACCTCCTTCACCCGGATCATCGTGGTGCTCGGCATCCTCAGACAGGCCATAGGCCTGCAGCAGAGCCCGTCCAACCAGGTGCTGATCGGCATCGCCCTCTTCATGTCCTTCTTCATCATGTCCCCGGTACTGGATCGCATCAACGAGGAGGCGCTGCAGCCCTATCTGGCGGAGACCATAGGGCCCAAGGAGGCGCTGGAGAAGGCCGAGTTGCCCATCCACCAGTTCATGCTGGCCCAGACCCGGGTCAAGGATCTCAACACCTTCATGGAGATAGCGAACGTGCAGGTGGCCGAGCCAGCGGATGTGCCGCTGCGGGTGCTGATCCCGGCCTTCGTCACCAGCGAGCTCAAGACCGCGTTCCAGATAGGCTTCATGCTGTTTCTGCCCTTCCTGGTCATCGATCTGGTGGTGGCGAGCATACTGATGGCCATGGGGATGATGATGCTGTCGCCCATGCTGGTTTCCCTGCCGTTCAAGCTGATGCTGTTCGTCATGGTGGATGGTTGGAACCTGATCCTGGGGTCGCTCGCGACCAGCTTCGGGCTGGGGGCGGGGTGATGAGGTTGTCCTCCAATCCTGGTCTCCCTGCCGTTCAAGCTGATGCTGTTCGTCATGGTGGATGGCTGGAACCTGATCCTGGGCTCCCTGGCCACCAGCTTCGGACTGGGGGCGGGGTAAGCCGGTCAATGGAAAGGAGCCGATAAGATGAGTCCGGAAACCTTTGTCGACGTATTCCGTGAAGCGCTCTGGCTGGTGACCATCATGGTGTGCGCCGTGATCCTGCCGAGCCTGATGGTGGGGCTGGTGGTCGCCATCTTTCAGGCCGCCACTTCCATCAACGAACAGACCCTGAGCTTCCTGCCCCGTCTCGTGGTCACCCTGCTGGCCCTGGGGGCCGGCGCCCACTGGGGCTTGCAGAGCCTGATGGACTTCTTCCAGCTGATGGTGAGCCAGATCCCCGAGGTGGTCGGCTGATGCCTATGTCGGCATTAGCGACCCTCAGGCTGCCGATGACGACCCGTCCCATGGCTCCCGGAGTGGCGGCATGAGCTATACCACGGCGGTGATCATGGAGTGGCTGGCGTCCGTGCTCTGGCCGCTTGCCCGGGTGAGCAGCCTGCTGATGGTGATGGCGGTGTTCGGCAGCCGGCTCGCTCCTGCGAACGTTCGCATGGGACTGGCGCTCGCCATCACCTTCATCATCGCCCCCCTGCTGCCCCCCATGCCCAAGGTGGAGCTGTTCTCCGTCGGCAGCTTCCTGGTGCTGGGGCAGCAGCTGCTCATCGGCATAGCGCTCGGCCTCATGACCCAGTTTCTGCTGGAAAGCTTCGTGATGGCGGGCCAGATCATCGCCATGCAGACCAGTCTGGGCTTCGCCACCCTGGTGGATCCCATGAACGGCCAGTCTGCCCCCGTGGTGGGCCAGTTCTACCTGATGCTGGCGACCCTGGTGTTCCTGGCGGTGGATGGGCACCTCCTGATGATCAGGATGGTGGTGCTGAGCTTCGAGACCTTGCCGGTCTCGGACAGCGGGCTCAGCCTGCCCGCCATCCGCAGCCTGGTGAGCTTCCTCGGGGTCATGTACCAGGCCTCCCTGGTGATGGCGCTGTCGGCCATCATAGCCTTGCTGCTCATCAACTTCGCGTTCGGGGTCATGACCCGGGCGGCCCCCCAGCTCAACATCTTCAGCATCGGCTTTGCGGTCAGCATGATGTCGGGCCTCTTCATCCTCTGGCTCACCATAGGCGGCTTCATGGGGCACTTCGATGCCTTCTGGGAGCGGGTGCAGGAGACCAGCTGCGAGCTTATCCAGGTCCAGTGCCTGGGGGGGCAGAATGGTTGATACCGATCGGGTCAACGGCACCAAACAACCAGCCCATGCTATCGGCTGGCTGATCGACAACGGCCAGTCAGTCGGGGGACTGCATCTCATTGATACCGATCAGGTCAACGGCACCGAACAACCAGGCCATGCTATTGGCTGGCTGATCGACAGCGGCCAGTCAGTCGGAGGTCAGCGTGGCTGATACCGATCAGGAACGCACAGAACAACCCACGGGCAAACGACTGCAACAGGCCCGGGAAAAAGGGCAGATTGCACGTTCCAAGGAGCTGGGGACCGCCAGCGTCCTGCTGGCGACCGTGTTCGGCTTGCTGATGATCAAGGAGAGTCTGGCCGGTGCCATGGTCAAGGTACTCACCATGGGCTTTACCCTGGACCGGGATCAGGCCTTCGATCCCAACGCCATGGGGGTCATGCTGCCCACCCTGCTGTGGGAGCTGCTGCAACCTCTCGGCCTGCTGTTCCTGCTGGTGACCATCGCCGCCTTCGTGGGCAACACATTGCTCGGCGGTATGAACTTCTCCTCCGAGGCCATGCTGCCCAAATGGAGCAAGCTGAGCCCCTTGAGTGGTTTGAAGAGGATGTTCGGGGTGCAATCCCTGGTGGAGCTCGTCAAGTCCATCGCCAAGGTGGTGTTCATTAGCCTGTTCGCCTGGTGGATGCTGTCGAGCCAGTTCAATCACCTGCTCAATCTCTCCCTGGAAGGCTTCCCCGGCGGCATCATCGATGCGCTGGACCTGCTGCTGTGGATGCTGATCATCCTCTGCTGCGCCCTGATCCCCATCGTTGCCATCGACGTTCCCTTCCAGACCTGGAACCACAATCGCCAGCTCAAGATGACCAAGCAGGAGATCAAGGACGAGTTCAAGGACAGCGAGGGCAAGCCCGAGGTCAAGGGACGGATACGCCAGTTGCAGATGCAGATGGCGATGCGCCGGATGATGGGGGATGTGCCCAAGGCGGACGTCATCATCACCAACCCGACCCACTACTCGGTAGCCCTGAAGTACGACGCGGGCAAGCCCGGAGCCGCCCCCAAGGTACTGGCCAAGGGGGTGGACGAGGTGGCGATGAAGATCCGGGAGATAGCGCGGGAATACGACATCCCCGTGATGTCCTCGCCGCCGCTGACCCGGGCCATCTACCACGCCACCGAGATTGGTCAGGAGATCCCCGAGGGGCTGTTTGCCGCCGTGGCCCAGGTGCTGGCCTACGTCTATCAGCTCAAGAAGTTCCGCCGTGGCCGTGGCCGCCGCCCGACTCCGGTCGCCAGGGATCTGCCCATTCCGCCGGAATATCGCAAGTAGTTTAGTGTTCAGCTGAGGGTGGCTGGTTACCCATGATCGCCAGGGATCTGTCCACTGTGCCACTGGACTATCGCAAGTAGTCTGTGCTCTGAAACGTTGGCTGTTCCCGTCGCCCGGGGTCTGTCCACCATGCCACCGGACTATCGCAACTAACCCCGCTCCCGCCCTGTTTGCCACGGCTATGCTCATTCCAACGGGATTTGCTGGCAACACCTCGCTCCCCATCAAGCTACCCGAACGTGTCCTCCGACGGACTTCTGACAGCATCAAAATAAAATTTATATAGATCAACTGGTTGGGTAGTTGGCTTGATATTTGCTTTAATTCGGCATCGGCAGTTGTAAATCGAGAAGAACGATGGGATTCAAGGCTGGAGTGAGCCGTTTCAAAGAGTACAGATGGTTGCTCAGCAAGGGGATCGGGACCCCGTTGCTGGTGCTCGCCTCCCTCGGCATGGTGGTACTCCCCATACCGCCGCTGATGCTGGATATCCTGTTCTCCTTCAACATCGCCCTCTCCATCGTGGTGCTGCTGGTGGCCGTCTATACCCGCCGGCCACTGGAGTTTGCCGCTTTCCCCACCGTCCTGCTGATAGCGACCCTGCTGCGGCTGGCCCTCAACGTCGCCTCCACCCGGGTGGTGCTGCTGGAAGGCCACAACGGCAGCGCGGCGGCGGGCCATGTGATCGAGGCCTTCGGCAACGTGGTCATCGGCGGCAACTATGCGGTGGGCATCATCGTCTTCATGATCCTGGTGATCATCAACTTCGTGGTGGTCACCAAGGGTGCGGGCCGGATCTCCGAGGTGAGCGCCCGCTTCACTCTGGACGCCATGCCCGGCAAGCAGATGGCCATCGATGCTGACCTGAACGCCGGCCTCATCAACCAGGAAGAGGCCAAGAAGCGCCGTCAGGATGTGACCCAGGAAGCCGACTTCTACGGCTCCATGGACGGTGCCTCCAAATTCGTGAAGGGGGATGCCATCGCCGGCATCATGATCCTCTTCATCAACATCATCGGTGGCTTCATCATCGGCATGATGCAGCACCAGCTCAGCTTCGGTGAAGCGGCCCAGATCTACACCCTGCTCGCCATCGGTGACGGCCTGGTGGCCCAGATCCCGTCCCTGCTGCTCTCCATCGCCGCCGCCATCATAGTCACCCGTCAAAATACCGATCAGGACATGGGCACGGCGGTACTCGGCCAGCTGTTCGAGAACCCCAAGGCGCTGGTGATCTCCGCCGGCATCCTGCTGATGATGGGCAGCGTGCCCGGTATGCCCCACCTGGCCTTCCTGAGCCTGGGAGCGGTGGCAGCGGCCGGAGCCTGGTGGTTGTTGCGTCGGGAGAAACTGAACAAGGCCAGGGTGGCGAGCGGTGAACTCGTGCCGGCCCAGGGCGATGCCCCGCTCGAGCCGAAGGACCTGAGCTGGGACGACGTGATGCCGGTGGACATCATCGGTCTGGAAGTGGGCTATCAGCTCATCCCGCTGGTGGACAAGAACCAGGGGGGCGAGCTGCTCAACCGGATCAAGGGGGTGCGCAAGAAGCTCTCCCAGGAGTTCGGCTTCCTGGTGCCTGCGGTGCACATCCGCGACAACCTGGATCTCGCCCCCAACCAGTACCGCATCACCCTGATGGGGGTGAGCACCGGCGAGGCCACCGTCTATCACGACAAGGAGATGGCCATCAACCCGGGCCAGGTGTTTGGCCAGATCCAGGGCATCGCGACCCAGGATCCCGCGTTCGGGCTGGAGGCGGTCTGGGTCGCCAAGGATCAGGTCTCCCAGGCCCAGACCCTTGGCTATACCGTGGTGGACGCGGCCACCGTAGTGGCCACCCACCTGAGCCAGATCCTCTCCAACCATGCCGCCTTGCTGCTGGGTCACGACGAGGTGCAGCAGTTGCTGGACATGATAGGGAAGCATCAGAGCAAGCTGGTGGAAGGGTTGGTTCCCGAGGTGATCAGTATGGGCAACCTGGTGAAGGTATTGCAAAATCTCCTCAATGAAGGTGTGCCAATTCGCGATATGCGCACTATCCTGCAGACCCTCGTGGAATATGCACCACGCAGTCCGGACCCGGAAGTGCTGACCGCCGCCTGCCGTATCGCCCTGCGCAGGCTGATCGTGCAGGAGATTGCCGGCCCAGAGCCCGAACTGCCGGTGATCACCCTTTCACCAGAACTGGAACGCATATTGCATCAATCCCTGCAAGCAGGTGGGGGAGATGGCGCCGGTATCGAACCGGGACTGGCGGAGCGGATGCAGCGCTCCCTGGTGGAAGCCACTCAACGACAAGAACTGGAAGGCCAGCCGGCCGTGCTTCTGACATCGGGGATATTGCGCAATACCCTGGCGAAATTTGTCAAGAATGCCATTCCTGGATTACGCGTCCTGTCTTATCAGGAAGTGCCTGATGACAAGCAGATCCGCATCGTCAGTGCGGTGGGACAGGGCTAGTTAGCGGAGATGACGGGTGAAGATTAAGCGGTTTTTTGCCAAAGACATGCGCACGGCGCTGGCCGAGGTCAAGGAGACTCTCGGGCCGGATGCCGTCATCATGTCCAACAAAAAGGTCACCGGTGGGGTGGAGATAGTCGCGGCCGTCGATTATCAGTCCCAGGTGCCTGGACCTAAAGATGCGCCGGTTCGCCGTCAGTTGAACGATGAGAGCGTCAATATCTCGTCTGCGGGCAAGCAGATGACGCGCTCGGCTCCCCCCAAGGAGCAGAACGAATACTATGCCGATACCCTGGCGGCCCTGCTGGCACGCCAGCAGAAGCTCAACCCGGCCAACCCGGCGGGCGGCAATGCCGCCCCGGGGTCATGGTCTGCCAATGGGACGGGCAACGGTAGTCCTGCCGCTGCCTCCTGGCCCGCCAATGGCGGTGCC
>NZ_CDBZ01000190.1:0-14400 GCF_000819985.1 Aeromonas media
CTTAAGTGAACAGCATTGCCGCCACGCGGGGCTTTGTTTTATCCGGTTTGGCGCTATGGTTGCTCCGGAGCACAGATTGGGTGATAGATGGACAAAAACTCGCCAAGTGGTTGATCTGCCTATGGACGGCTTATCCTGCATCCCCTATAATCCACGCCGCAAAACCAACATCATGGCCCCTTAGCTCAGTTGGTTAGAGCAGTCGACTCATAATCGATTGGTCGCCCGTTCAAGTCGGGCAGGGGCCACCACATTCAGACAAAGCCGCTCTTCGTGAGCGGCTTTGTCGTTTCTGGCGCTCACCAGCGCCGGTCCAGATCCTAGGCATAGGGCGCCATGTGCGCCGATAGGGGAGGCGCGTCTCGGGGGATGAAGACGCAGTATGCCTGCCCGTCGGCAAGTGGGGGCCCGTCATACGAAAAAGCCTCCCGCCGATATGGCAGGAGGCCTGTTTCAGTGTCCGAGAGTGTGAAAGCCTGGGGCTAGTGTTCAGGCTTACTGGGCGCTCAAGCTGTAGGTCAGAGTCTGGTCGTTGAAGCGCACCACATAGGCACCGATTACTGCCGTGGTGATGTCTGTCCCGGCCAGCTCGGCCACGCCGTCCTTGTTGGTGTCGCCGTAGTTCTGGGTCCAGTCTCCCTTGACGTCGAACTTGAAGCGCTGGCCGCCGCTGGCATCACCGGTCCCGGTGAAATTGACGTTGGCTTGCCAGAGGTGATCGCTCACCAGCGTCATGGGGGTTGTGCCCCAGCCATTGGTGGTGCCACGGATATTCAGGCTGACGATGTTCTTGGCATAGCCGATGCTGACCGGGTTCAGGCTGTATTGCAGGGTCTGGTCATTGAAGCGCACGCGATACTGGCCGCTGACCGTGGTCAGTATGTCGGCGCCCCCCTGTTCGGCTACGCCATCCTTGTTGGTGTCACCGTAGTTCTGGGTCCAGTCTCTCTTGACGTCGAACTTGAAGCGCTGGTTGGCCTGGCCGTCGAAGGTGAGTATTGCCTCCCACTGGTTGTCGGCAACCAGCGTCATGGCAAGGGATCCCCAGGCATTGGGGGTGCCGCGCAGGTGCAGGGTGGGCAGCACGCTGTTGTAGGCGCCGTTGCTGTCGGTGACTGTCACAGTGGCGTTGGCACTGGCGGTCAGCCCTTCGGCATCGCTGACCGTCAGGGTGACGGTATGGGTGCCCGGGGTATCGAACTGGACGGTTTCAGTAGGGGCGCTGCCGCCGGTGGACCAGCTGTAGCTCGCCACACCTTCATCATCGGTGGAGGCGGAGCCATCGAACACCACGCTTTCCCCCGTCTTGATGCTGAGGGTCTTGGGCGAGAGGGCGGCGACCGGTGCCTGGTTGCTGGTGAGGGGGGTGACGGTATAGCGCAGGTCGCCTTCGCTCAGGGTGATGCGGTAGCTGCCCGCCCCGCTGACCAGGATATCCTTGCTGCTGCCCTTGTCGGCGATGCCATCCCCTTCGTTGTCGCCGTAGTTCTCGGCCCAGTTGCCGAAGACATCGAACTTGAAGCGTTGGGCACCGGTTGCGTCACCGTTGCCGGTCAGGGTGAGGGTGGCGGACCAGACACGGTTGGCATCGACTGTCATGGGGGTGTTGCCCCAGGCGTTGGGGGTGCCGCGCAGGTTCATGCTGCTGAACTTGTTGCCCGGCAGTGCAGAACCACCGCAGGGGCTGGCCTTGGTGCAACCGGCAATGATGGCGGCCGCCTTCATGCCGGGCACGTTCAGGCTGGCCTTGCCGCTGCCGTCGACGGTGACATAGCCGCCGCTGCAGTAGTCATTTCCCCCCAGGAGGTTGCAGTACTCGCCCGCTGGCAGGCCGGTCTGCACCGAGGCTATCAGGCTGCCGCTCTCGTTGTTGATGGCGACAAAGCCCTTGTCTCCCCGACCGAAGGCTATCTGGTTGTTGCCGTTATCCCACCAGTTGCTGACTGGCTGGCCTTCGGTCCTGTTGTGGAACAGGGCCATGTTCATGATGGTCGGGCGACGTTGCTCGCAGTTCCATTGGCCATCGGTGCAAGGCGTGCTGCCCGGTGCCCCCTTGTCGGTTTCATAGGTGCCCATGTTCTCGAAGCGATAGCCCGACATCACCTGCTTCCAGCCATAGGGCCAGGCCATCATGAAGGTGTTGGCCAAGTCATAGCGGGCACCGCTCATGAAGGTGAGCATGCCGCCACCGCCGTGGCCGCGCTCGCGGTCGTGATTGACCACGAAGACGAAGGCCTTGTTGGAGGGGAGTAGACCCCAGCTCTCGCCGAGGGTCTTGAGATTCTTGATCTGGCTGTTGAAGTTGGCGGCCAGATCCGTGCCGTATTTGAAGTCGGTGACGGTGTCGATGTAGGTGTAGCGGCCCGGTTGGATGTCGGGGGACTCTCCGCCTGCGCCGATCACCTCCAGGTAGGCCTTGGGGCTGCCTGCCTTGTCGAGGATGGCCTTCACCTCGCTCGGGGCCATGTGTTTGGCCGCATCGATACGAAAGCCCGCCACGCCCCAACCGAGCAGGGTCTTCATGTAGGTGGCAATCTGATCCTGCACGTAGGGAGAGCCGGTATTGAGGTCCGGCATGCCGTAGAGGGCGCCGTTCCAGACGTTGTTGCTGTCGCCGTAGTTGGTGATGTCGCCGCTGTGGTGGAAGTCGTTGTAGCCGAACTGGGGATACTGATATTGCCCCGAGTTGTAGCTGCCGCCGCCGGTGGCGGTCCCGGTGCCCGAGGCCAGCTGGTTGAAGACGGCATCGGCGTAGACCTTGACCCCGACGGCGTTGCAGCGGGCGATCATGCTTCTGAGTTCCGCCTCGCTACCGCCGAAGCTGTTGAAATTCTTGAAGCTGACGGGTTGATAGACGGTCCACCAGACCTGGCTGCCCTGCTTGTGCTCGGCGGGGGGGGTGATCTGGACACCGCCGAATCCCTTGGGACCGAGCACTGTCTCGCACTCGGTGGCGATGTCGTTGAATTTCCATTGGAACAGATGGACCATGACGCCTTCGGCGGCGGCTGTGTGGCTGAATGAGCCCAGCACCGCGGCGAGCATGGCGGTTCGAAACACTGTGTTGTGCATGACGATTTTCCCTTCGATCTTGTAATTGACGTGTCACTGTCTTTATTTCGAACGGACCACAAACAACCTCGTTCGGCTCTGTAGCATTCATGAAATCGAGGCGATTGAAAATCGAACAGCGGAGATTAGTTAAGAATTGTGAATGAAAATGCTTTCATGACAGCGGAGGGCAAGAGGGGAAGCGTCGTGGCCGATGAGGGGCTAAAGCAACTGTGGCCACCGGAAAGGGGCGGTCTGCAGACGGATGAGCGGGTAAGGAAAGACGGGCACAATGATGCCCGTCTGGTTCAGAAATGGGGCTCCTGCTGGTGCTGCGATACCTGGCGCCGACGGCGGGGCAGCATGCGGATCACCAGGTTGCTGCGCTGGCGCCAGGAGGTGTAGACGATGGCGCACAGGTGCAGGGCTATCATGGCCTGCAGTGCCCAGGTACACCATTCGTGCCAGTCGTCCGCCCCCAGCTCGAAGCCGATCTCGGTGTTCTGGAACCAGCCACTGCCAGCGGTCGCCAGCACGAGCAGCCAGAGTACCCAGACCGCCAGCTTGCCGCTGCCGTGATGGCCGGGCGCCGCAGGGGCGCGCTCGCGTAGTGCCACGGCCTGCTGGCGGAAATCGTCCCGGCTCGGGATGAGGGCGCGCAGGCGGGCATGGCCCCGTGCCAGGGTGAGCCCCCACAGCAGGCGCAACCCGATCAGGGCCATGGCGCCATAGCCCAGCCACTCATGCCACTCCTCACCCGCCTCGTTGAGCCAGAGGTTGCCGATGCAGACTGCCGCCACCCCCCAATGGGTGAGGCGGACCAGACCATCCCAGTGGAAGGGGTCAGCCTTTCTGCTTGGCATATTGGTGGTACTCCTTCTTCAGGTCATTGACCTTGGCCAGGTGTGCCTGGGCTTTCTCCTGATCACCGGCCTGCAGGGCCGCCAGGCTGGCATCCAGCTCGCTCTGCACCTTGTTCATGCCCTCGAGGAACTTCTCCTTCTTGGCGGTCGGCATGTTTCTCTCCTTGGCCACATCGAGCTGAGCCTTCATCTCCTTGATGTGCTTCTCCATGGTGGCCGCATCATCTGCCTTGACGGCCTGCTTGTAGTTGAAGCCGATCTTCTTCATCGGCTGCTCCAGATCGCCAGCCATGGCGGGCAGGGTCATCAGACCAAACATCAGGGGCAGCAGCAGGGGACGCACAGTTTTCAACATGGGATTTCCTTATGAGACGACAACATTGCAGGTTCTTATGGCACTCATTTGAGTGCGGTATCATACAGCATGATGCCATGAAAGCGGGGCAATTGTATGGGGAAAGTGCGACCAATTGTGACGAAATGTGTGCATTGTGCTGTACATATGTAGTCAGAAGGAGATGAGCCGGGGGCGGAAACAGGGCGGCAACCCGGGGCCGTGGACCCGAGGCGGCGAGAGGTGCGAAGGGGATGGATGCCGCCGGCCACTACCATGCCGGGCTTGGGGGGAAGTCTTGGGCCGGCAGGGCGGTTCCCGGTGGCCCGGGCAGCAAAAAGGGCCCGCAGGCCCTTGTGTTCGGTGTGGAGAGGCAGCCTTTACTTGGCCTGCTCGCGCTCGATGGCACGCCAGCCGATGTCCTTGCGGTAGAAGACACCGTCCCACTGAATGCGACCCGCCAGCTGGTAGGCGCGTTGCTGCGCCTCGGCGACGGTGTGGCCCAGCGCGGTGGCGCACAGCACGCGACCACCGGCGGTGACTATGGTGTCTCCTGCCAGCTGGGAGCCGGCATGGAATACTTTCTCGCCGCTTGCCTCTTCCACCGGCAGGCCGCTGATGGGCTTGCCCTGCTGGTAGTCACCGGGGTAACCGCCCGCCGCCAGCACCACGCCGATGGCGACGCGGGGATCATAGATGGCCTCGACCTGATCCAGCTTGCCGGCACAGGCGGCCAGGCAGAGCTCCACCAGATCGGAGCGCATCCGCAGCATGATGGGCTGGGTCTCGGGGTCGCCAAAGCGGCAGTTGAACTCGATCACCTTGGGGTTGCCCTGGGTATCGATCATCAGACCGGCGTAGAGGAAGCCGGTGTAGACGTTGCCCTCGGCCGCCATGCCGCGCACTGTCGGCATGATCACCTGCTCCATCACTTTTTGATGCACCGCATCTGTCACTACGGGCGCCGGGGAGTAGGCCCCCATGCCGCCGGTGTTGAGGCCGGTGTCGCCGTCGCCGACCCGCTTGTGATCCTGGCTGGTGGCCATGGGCAGCACGTGCTCGCCGTCCACCATGACGATGAAACTCGCCTCTTCCCCGTCCAGGAACTCCTCGATCACCACACGGGCACCGGCGTCGCCGAAGGCATTGCCGGAGAGCATGTCGCGCACTGCCGCTTCCGCCTCTTCGAGCTCCATGGCGACGATGACGCCCTTGCCTGCCGCCAGACCGTCAGCCTTGATGACGATGGGGGCACCCTTCTCGCGCAGGTAGGCCAGAGCGGGCTCCACCTCGGTGAAGTTCTGGTATTCGGCGGTGGGGATGGCGTGGCGCGCCAGGAAGTCCTTCGCGAAGGCCTTGGAGCCCTCCAGCTGGGCGGCGGCGGCGGTCGGGCCGAAGATGGCGAGCCCTTCGGCACGGAAGGCATCCACTACCCCTTTCACCAGGGGCGCCTCCGGCCCGACTATGGTGAGACCGATCTGCTGGGCCTTGGCGAAGGCCAGCAGGCCCTGGATGTCGGTCGCCTCGATGGCGACGTTCTCTATGCTGCCCTCGTGGGCGGTGCCGGCATTGCCGGGGGCGACGAACACCCGGGTCACCATGGGGGATTGCTTGGCCTTCCAGGCCAGGGCGTGCTCACGGCCGCCGTTGCCAATGATCAGTACTTTCATCGTATCGCTCGCTTCTATTTGTGATCACCGCCTGGGGTAGCGGTTGAAAATAGTCAGTTGAAAAGAGACAACAAAAGGGCCGCCAGTGGCGGCCCTGACTCATCAGTGACGGAAATGGCGCATGTTGGTGAACACCATGCACATGCCGTGCTCGTTGGCGGCCTCGATCACCTCGTTGTCACGCATGGAGCCACCTGGCTGGATGACGCAGGAGATGCCTGCGGCCGCGGCGGCATCGATACCGTCGCGGAACGGGAAGAAGGCGTCGGAGGCCATGACGGAGCCCGCGACGGTCAGCCCTTCATCCTCGGCCTTGATGCCGGCGATCTTGGCGGAGTAGACCCGGCTCATCTGGCCGGCACCCACGCCTATGGTCTGGCCGTCTTTGGCGTAGACGATGGCGTTGGACTTGACAAACTTGGCGACCTTCCAGCAGAACAGCAGGTCTTTCAGTTCGGCCTCGCTCGGCTGGCGTTGGCTGACCACGGTCAGATCCCCCAAGGTGACCATGCCGTGATCCCGCTCCTGCACCAGCAGGCCGCCGTTGACGCGTTTGAGGTCAAAACCCTGGGCCGGGGCAGTCCACTGGCCGCATTCCAGCAGACGCACGTTCTGCTTGGCTGCCACCGCCTCGCGGGCCGCCTGGCTGATGCTGGGGGCGATGATCACCTCGACGAACTGACGGGCAACGATAGCCGCCGCAGTGGCACCATCCAGCTCGCGGTTGAAGGCGATGATGCCGCCAAAGGCGGAGGTGGGGTCGGTCTGGTAGGCGCGATCGTAGGCACCCAGCAGGTCGTCACCTATGGCGACGCCACAGGGGTTGGCGTGCTTGACGATGACGCAGGCCGGCTCGGCGAACTCCTTCACGCACTCCAGCGCCGCGTCTGTGTCGGCGATGTTGTTGTAGGAGAGTGCCTTGCCCTGCAGCTGGACGGCGCTTGCCACCGAGCCCGGTGCGGCCTGCTCTTCGGCGTAGAAGGCGGCAGCCTGGTGGCTGTTCTCGCCGTAGCGCATGTCCTGCTTCTTGATGAACTGAGCGTTGAAGGTGCGCGGGAAGCGGGACTCCTCGTCACCCTCCTTGTTGTCACCGTAGGAGGGGACCAGGGTGCCGAAGTAGTTGGCGATCATGCCGTCGTAGGCGGCGGTGTGCTCGAAGGCTGCGATGGCCAGATCGAAGCGGGTAGCCAGGGTCAGGCTGTTGCCGTTGCCATCCATCTCGGCGATCACCCGGCCGTAATCGGCCGCCTTGACGACGATGGTGACGTCCTTGTGGTTCTTGGCGGCGGAACGAACCATGGTCGGGCCGCCGATGTCGATGTTCTCGACGGCGTCTTCCAGGGTGCAGCCGGGCTTGGCCACGGTGGCGGCGAAGGGATAGAGGTTGACGACGACCATGTCGATGGGGGAGATAGCGTGCTGGGCCATGATGGCGTCATCCCGATCGCGGCGGCCGAGGATGCCACCGTGTACCTTGGGATGCAGGGTCTTGACCCGGCCATCCATCATCTCGGGGAAGCCGGTGTAGTCGGAGACCTCGGTCACCGGCAGGCCCGCGTCGGCCAGCAGCTTGGCGGTTCCGCCGGTGGAGAGCAGGGCCACGCCACGCTCGTTGAGTGCCTTGGCAAATTCCAGGATGCCAGTCTTGTCAGACACACTCAGCAGCGCACGGCGAATGGGTCGAGCTTGTTCCATCACACTATCGTCCTCAGCATAACGGGGACCGTTCCATGGGAGGCGAGGCTCAACACAGAGAGTCCCCAAATAAATGGAAGTGGGGGATTTCGCAAACCACTCTCGTCCGGCGAGCCGGCAAAAGCGTTTTAGGAAATGCCCGCTTGACGCGACGCTCTCTTGTGGGCGCGTATTCTACACAAAAAATGTGAGCTGTGGTGGATTTTTTAAAGAGACAAAGCCTTGTGTGGTGCGGTGTTAAACGTTTTCTGGTGGATTTTTGCGAAACGTTTGTCTTTTCAGTGTTTTGAGGGTAATGGGTCGGGATGGCCCGGGTTGTCTACTGCTTTCCTGCCTTTGGCTGGCAATCGCCGGGCAAAGGGGCGATAGTGGAAGCCGGTTTATATTGAGTACCATGTCTGGCGGGAGAGGAAGGATGTATCGGATCGGGGAACTGGCCAAGGCGTGCGGGGTGAAGGCGGACACCCTGCGCTTTTACGAGAAGAACGGACTCATCTCGCCGGGGATCCGCAACGAGTCGGGCTATCGCCTCTACGGCGAGCAGGACAGGCGGCGGCTGGAGTTCATCATCCGCGCCAAGTCGGTGGGCTTCTCCCTGGCGGATATCGGTGAACTGCTCTCGCTCGACACCAACAAGGCGCGCGTGACCTGTCAGGAGGTGAAGGCGGTGGCCGATGCCAAGCTTGAACAGGTGGAGCAGAAGATAGTGGAGCTGACCCGTTTTCGCGAGAACCTGAAGTCGCTCTCCGACATCTGCTGCGGCGGCCCGCGCTCGGCGGAGCACTGCGCCATCCTGGAAACCCTGGAATCCGGCGCCCCTTCCCGTCACGAGCATCACGACCATGAACACTGAACATCATCGCCCCCGGATCTCTGCCTTCCTTGCCCTCTCCCTCGACGGCTTTATCGCGGGGGAGGGGAACGATCTTGCCTGGCTGGATCCCTATAACAGCGACTCCCAGGAGGAGACCGGCTACAGCGCCCTGATGGCCAGCACCGATCTGCTGCTGATGGGGCGTAACAGCTATGACATAGTGCGCACCTTCCCCGAGTGGCCCTACGGCGACAAACCCGTGGTGGTGTTGACCCACAGGCCAGCCGAGCCTCGGCCTCACGTCTCCTTTCGGCAGGGGGCGCTGGCGCAGGTGCTCGGGGAGTTGTGGCAGGAGGGGGCGCGCCACATCTATCTGGATGGTGGTGAGGTCGTGAGGCAGGGCCTGCAGGCCGGGCTGGTGGACGAGCTGATCCTGTTCTGGGTGCCGGTCACCCTGGGACGCGGCGTTTCCCTGTTTGCCGGCGCCCTGCCCGGGCGCCTGGTGCCTGTGTCCAGCACAGTGCTGCCGAGCGGCCTGGTACGGGTGGTCTATCACCCGGCCTGAGCCCTTGCAGGCGTGCGGCAAGAGGCGCACAATCGGTGCGTTTTTTCGCCGTCCTGAGCTGCCGCCCCGGCCTCTCGTTCGGCAAAGTGCCATTCATCACCATCACTGCAAAGGAGCCAGCATGGCCAAGAAGAAGGTGGCCCTCGCCACCACTGACCCCGTCCACGATCATCAGCGCGGGGTCATCCAGGACAACCACCTCAAGGCATTGGTGACCTCATCCCTGTTTCAGGCCAGGGTCGAGCCAAGCAAGAAGGGCAAGGGCAGCTACCAGCGCAAGGCCAAGCACGGCAAGCGGTGGGAGCCCGGTCAACAGCAGATGATGCGCGTCTGCTGCTGAGCGGGTTTCTGCCGCGAGGCATGACTGAAACAGAGAGGGTGCCATGGGCACCCTCTCTGTTTTGGCGGTGAAGCCAGATGTTGATGCCCCGTCGGCTTATTCGTCCATAAAGAGCTCGAGCAGCACGTTCAGGTAGCGATGGCCGAGGGACGTCAACTGCCAGCTGTCGCCGAGATCCTCGATAAGCTCCTTGGTCTGGGCAATCGCCAGCATAGTCTCCACCCGCTCCAGGGGCAGCCCGGTATAGGCCTCGAACTCTGCCTTGGGAGCCGGTTCAAACAGCCGGAAGCGGTTCATGAAGTACTCCAGCGGCAGATCGTCCTCGGTCACCGTCCACTGGCTGTCCAGATAGGGGCGGGCAGGGTCCAGATACCCCTTGGGGTGCTTCACCTTGGCGGTGCGCAGGATCTGCTGGTTCGCGAGAACCGTCACCTTGCCGTGGGCGCCGCAGCCGATGCCCAGATAGTCACCAAAGCGCCAGTAGTTGAGGTTGTGGCGACACTGATAGCCCGCCTTGGCGTAGGCCGAGATCTCGTACTGCTGATAACCCTGGGCGGTGAGCATGGCGTGACCCTGCTCGTAGATGTCCCACAGAGTGTCATCTTCCGGCAGCTTGGGGGGCTTGGAGGCGAACGCCGTGTTCGGCTCTATGGTGAGCTGATACCAGGAGAGGTGCGGCGGTGCGCAGTCGATGGCTTGCTGCAGATCATAGAGGGCGTCCTCCAGGCTCTGATCCGGCAGGCCGTGCATCAGATCCAGGTTGAAAGTGGGCAACTCGATGGCGTGGGCCAGCTCGGCTGCCTTGCGTGCCTCCTCCGGGCCGTGAATGCGGCCGAGGCGGGTCAATTTTCCCTGCTGGAAGCTCTGCACCCCGATGGAGATGCGGTTGATGCCGGCCCGCTGGAAGCCGGCGAACTTGTCCGCCTCCACCGTGCCCGGGTTGGCCTCCATGGTGATCTCGCAATCCGGGGTCAGGGCGATGCGTGCGCGCACCCCGTCCAGCAGCGCTTGCATGGCTTCCACGGAGAGCAGACTCGGCGTACCACCGCCGATGAAGATGGAGGAGAGGGGACGCCCCTGGGCCCAGTGCAGATCCTGATCCAGATCCTCCAGCAGGGCGGCCACGTACTCGAGGTGGGGCAGCTCCCCCTTCTGGGCGTGAGAGTTGAAGTCGCAGTAGGGGCACTTCTGGACGCACCAGGGCACGTGGATATAGAGGGAGAGGGGCGGCAGTTGCAGCATGGTGTTTCCAGTATTCAAAAAATCAAAATGGGGGCCGGTCGGGCTGGCCCCCATTGTAGATGAAATGCGTGCCGGCGTATCCCGGCGCCCGGTCGGGTCTCAGTGCGCTGCGGCCAGCGCCGCCTTGAGCTTGACCAGAGCCTGGCCGCGATGGCTGAGCTGGTTTTTGAGCTCTGCCGGCATTTGGGCCGAGGTGCAGTCGTGGTCGGGCACGAAGAACACGGGGTCATAGCCAAAGCCATGCTGGCCGCGGGGTTCGTCGATGATCATCCCCTCCCAGCTCGCCTGGCAGATGATGGGGGTGGGATCGTCGGCGTGGCGCATGTAGACCAGCACGCACCAGAAGCGGGCGCTCTTGAGGTAGTCGGGGGCGCCTTGCAGCTCGGCCAGCAGCTTGTCGATGTTCTCCTTGTCGCTGGCACCGGCACCGGCAAAACGGGCGGAGTAGACACCGGGGCGACCGTGCAGCAGATCCACTTCGAGGCCGGAGTCGTCGGCCACGGCGGGCAGGCCTGTGATGCGGGCGGCGTGGCGTGCCTTGATGATGGCATTTTCGACGAAGGTGGTGCCGGTCTCGTCGGCATCGGAGACCGCAAACTCGCTCTGTGGGATCACCTGGATCTTCATATCGGCCAGCATGGCGGCCAATTCCTTCACCTTTTTCTGGTTCCCTGTTGCCAGGACAAGCTTGTTCATCACACACCTCCGCAAAAATAATCTGCGCATTCTATGCGGGGCAGGGGTTTAGGAAAAGCGCCAATTGCCCGGGATCCGGTGCCGACGGACGATCCGGGTTCCACCCCCTGAGAGGTAGAATGGATACATGTTTCCAGGAAGGAATAACCAAAGTGATTAAATACCATTTCAATTCATTACTGTGAGTCAGTAGACTCGCGCCCCAATCGATTTTCCCCCTAGGCCTTGAGGTGACTGATGCCATTGATTCTTCTGCTTGTACTCCTGGTGCTGTTCAGCCCGCTGGCCATCGACATCTATCTGCCTGCCATCCCGCAGATGGCCGAGCAACTGGGAGCCGAGGTGACCCTGATGCAGGGCACCATCACCTGGTTCCTGTTCAGCATGGGATTGGGCCAACTGCTGGTGGGGCCGCTCGCCGATCGCTATGGCCGCAAACCTATCGCATTGGGGGGCGTGCTGCTCTACGGGCTGAGCGCCCTGGCAGCCGGCTTTGCCGCCAGCCTGGGTGAGCTGATGTTGGCGCGGGTGCTGCAGGGCTTCGGTGCCTGTGCCACCTCGGTGGCCGCCTTCTCGGTGGTGCGTGACAGCTATGGCCCCAAGAAGAGCGGCCAGATGATCTCCTACCTGAACGGCGCCATCTGCTTCATTCCCGCCCTGGCGCCCCTGCTCGGTGGCTGGCTCACCGCCAAGGCGGGCTGGTCGGCGAACTTCTGGTTTATGGCGGGTTATGCCGTTGTGGTAGGCAGCTGGCTGTTGTGGCGCATGCCGGAGACCCGTCCAGAAGAGACCAGCAGCAGCGGCCCGCTCATCAGCTGGTCCCGCTACAGCCCTGTGCTGCGCTCCCCGAGCTTCCTGTTCAACGCGGCGCTCTGCATGCTGGCGATGGCGGTGATCCTGGCCTATGTCACGGCGGCGCCGGTACAGCTGATGGTGAAGCTGGGTCTGGACATGAACGGGTTCAGCTACTGGTTCACCGCCAATGCGGCGCTCAACATCCTGGCCTGCTTCCTGGCGCCGCGCTTCATCGCCAGGGTGGGACCGAGACGTACCCTGCGCATCGGCCTGCTGGTATTGCTGCTGTCGGCCATCCTGCTGACGCTGACCATGCACCTGGCGCATCCGTTGGCGATGATGGGGCCCGTGTTCCTCTCCAGCATCGGCTTTGCCATGATACTGGGGGCTTCGGCCGGTATGGCGCTGGCCCCCTTCGGTCACTGCGCCGGTACCGCCGCCGCCCTGCTCGGCCTGTTCCAGATGAGCGGCTCCGGCGCCCTGGTGGGGATCACCGGATGGTTGATGCCGGATCCCCTGAGCCAGCTGGCGCTGCACATGTGGCTGCTGTTGCCCCCCTTGCTGATGCTGATGACACGGCAGGGACGCCGCTTGTGTTTGCAATAAATCCTGTGCTCTGATGAGCGCAAGCGGGGGCTTCTGGCCCCCTTGCTTTTTTGGGCGCACAGTTGCCAGGTGCCTATCATATTGGACAGTTCAGCGGAGAATCCCATGAGTCAGACAATCAACGCCGCCCTGGTGGGCTATGGCTTTGCAGGCCAGACCTTCCACGCCCCCTTCCTGACCAGCACTCCCGGGCTTGCCTTGCGCTGGGTGGTGAGCCGGGATGCCGCCAAGGTACAGGCCGAGCTGCCCGGCTGCCGCGTCGGCTCGCTGGACGAGGTGCTGGCCGACAGCACTGTCGATCTGGTGGTGATAGCGACACCCAACGATACCCATGCCCCCATCGCTCGTCAGGCGCTGCTCGCGGGCAAGCACGTGGTGATCGACAAGCCGTTCGCGCTGGATCTGGTCGAAGCCGAGGCGCTCGTCGAGCTGGCCGAGAAGCAGCAGCGGCTGCTCAGCATCTTCCACAACCGGCGCTGGGACGGCGACTTCCTCACGGTACGCCGCCTGCTGGCAGAAGGGGCACTGGGCAAGATCGCCCAGTTTGAATCCCACTTCGATCGCTATCGCCCCGAGGTGCGTCAACGCTGGCGCGAGGCGGGCGGCCCGGGTTCCGGGCTCTGGTTCGATCTCGGTCCCCACATCCTCGATCAGTCGCTGCAGCTGTTCGGTCAGCCGGACTGGATCCAGGCTGATTTGGCTGCCCAGCGCCCCGGCGCCCTGAGCGATGACTACTTCCACGTGGTGCTGGGCTATGGCGAAATGAGGGTCGTGCTGCACGGCAGTTGCCTGGTCTCTGCCATCATGCCGCGCTTCGTCATCCACGGCAGCGAAGGATCCTTCATCAAGTTCGGCATGGATGTGCAGGAGGAGCAGCTCAAGCTCGGTCTGCGCCCGCCTGCGGCGAACTGGGGCCTGGATCCTGAGCCCGGCCAGCTCAGCCGCATGGTGGAGGGGCAGTCCCGGGCGCAGGCGGTGAGCGGGGAGGCCGGGGATTATGGCGCCTACTACCGCGGTGTCTGCGCCGCCATCAGGGGGGAAGCCGGCAATCCGGTGCCTGCGGTGGAGGCTCTGGCGGTGATGGCGCTGCTGGATCTGGCCAGAGAGAGCGACAGCCAGGGGCGGCGGCTGAGCTGTCAGAAGCTGTCTGACTGAGGACTCTTTCCCGTCACGGATGATGACAGCCAAAATGGCAACGATTGACTGACAACCGTCCTCTTGTTGGTGTTTAATTGTGCTGTCTTGCGTCAATAAAGGCGTATTGTATTAATATTTGTCGTTGCAGTAGTTCTTTTTATCTAGCCAACGAGAAAATATCATTGTGATACGCGTTTTCATTGGCCGCATATGGGGATATATTTCGCGCGCCTCCCGACTCTCGGTGGCTGGTTTTTTTTACCGGGAGCGAAGACGCACAGTGATGGTCATTGACACCATCTCTCCATCTTTTTTTGAGGGTATGCACATGAACAAAGTACTGGTAGCCGGTATCCTGGGTCTGATGTTGACCGCCTGTGGTCAGAAAGAAGAAGCCGCCGCTCCGGCTGCTACTCCGGCCGCCGACGTTGCTGCAACTGTTAGCGAAGCTGCCTCTACCGTAGAGAAGGCCGCTTCCGAAGCGTCTGCTACCGTCGAGAAGGCTGCTGCTGACGTGGCCACCAAGGCAGAAGCTGCTGTGAGCGATGCCAAGGCCAACTAAGCCTGCACCTCATAAAAAAACGGGCCCGGC
>NZ_CDBZ01000190.1:14531-23300 GCF_000819985.1 Aeromonas media
GCCGGGCCCGTTTTTTTATGGCCACTGCGGGGCAAATGCTCACCAGTCAGGGCAGCGGCTCCACCAGTAGAATGTGGGAGTCATATCCCGTCACCCGCACCTTGCTGCCCGCCGGCAGCGGCACAGGGCAGCGCACCGTCCAGACGGTGTCATCCAGATGCACCCGGCTGGAGCCCTGGATCACCTCATCCAGCAGGGTCAGCTCTCGCCCGAGATAGCTCTGCATCCGCTCGTTGATGGGGGCGGCCGCATCGCGGCTCGAGCGGTCGCGCTTGTGCTGCCAGCGCCACCAGGCCCAGGTGGTCACCAGGGACTGCGCCGCGAACAGCAGCAGCTGTGCCTGCCAGCCGAAGGGCCAGAGCAGCAGCAAGAGCCCTACCTCCAGGGCGGCGATGCCGGTCCAGAGCAGAAAGCCCACCGACCCCAGCACCTCGATGGCCAGCAGCACGAAGCCGAGCCCCAGCCAGTGCCAGTGAGTCAACCCCTCGAACAGGGCTGTCATGACTTGCCGACCTTGCCATCTTTGTTGAACAGCTCGGCCATGCCCGCCACCGAGCCAATCAGGCTGCCCGCCTCCAGCGGCATCATGATGATCTTGCTGTTGGGGCCCTCGCCGATGCGGGCCAGGGCCTCGGTGTATTTCTGGGCCACGAAGTAGTTGATGGCCTGCATATCCCCTTCCGCTATAGCTTTCGAGACCATATGGGTCGCCTTGGCTTCCGCCTCGGCGGCCCGCTCCCGCGCCTCGGCGGCGAGGAAGGCGGCCTGGCGTTCCCCTTCGGCCTTGAGGATCTGGGACTGCTTCTCGCCTTCGGCTTTCAGTATCTTGGACTGGCGCACCCCTTCGGCTTCCAGCACCTCGGCCCGTTTCTGGCGCTCTGCCTTCATCTGGGCGTTCATGGCTTCCACCAGCGCCAGCGGCGGGCGTACATCCTTGATCTCGATCCGGGTCACCTTGATGCCCCAGGGGGCGGTGGCCGCATCCATGGTGCGCAGCAGCTTCTCGTTGATGGTGTCGCGCTGGGAGAGCATCTCGTCCAGCTCCATGGCGCCGAGCACTGTCCGCATGTTGGTCATGGTCAGATTGCGGATGGCGCTGGTGAGGTCGTTGACCTCATAGGCCCCCTTGCGGGCATCCACCACCTGCACGAAGCTGATGGCGTCTATGGTGACGTTGGCGTTGTCCCGGGAGATCACCTCCTGGGCCGGGATGTCCAGCACCTGCTCCATCATGATGATCTTGTGGCCGACCCTGTCCACATAGGGGATCAGCAGGTTGAGACCGGGGGAGAGGGTACGGGTGTAGCGGCCGAAGCGCTCCACGGTCCAGTTGAAACCCTGTGGCACTATCTTGATGCCCGCGCTCAGGGTGGCCAGCACCAGGAACACGAAGATCCCCAGCACAATCAATGACTCATTCATGGTAAAGCTCCTTATGAAACACTTTCACTAGCCTAGGGTCTGGTGCGAACCACCACAAGGACATTCGCTCCCCTTTGCCACGACATGGTTTTGCTAATTACTAAAACGCATTAAAGAGCATTTTTTATTATTTTGAGGGATAAGGACTCCTGCCTATAGTCGCCCCAGATGTCGTCGTATGCCGAGGAGTGGGCCCTGATGGATTATTTACCTATGTTTGCCAGGTTGGAAGGCCGCCCGGTATTGCTGGTGGGCGGGGGCGAGGTTGCCCTGCGCAAGGCGCGCCTGTTGCTGGCGGCAGGAGCCCGGCTGACCCTGGTCTCCCCCGAGATCGACCCCGACTTCCATGAATTTGCCGGTCGCTTCACCCATGTGGCGGCGCGCTTCGACCCGGCCCATCTGGCCGGCCAGATCCTGGTGGTGGCCGCCACCGACAGCCTCGAGGACAATGCCCTGGTCTATCAGAGCGCCAACCAGCTCGGGCTGTTCGTCAACGTGGTGGACGATCCCGAGCGCTCCAGCTTTATCTTCCCTTCGATCATCGATCGCAGCCCCATCATGGTGGCCGTCTCCAGCGGCGGCAAGGCCCCCGTGCTGGTGCGTCTGCTGCGCGAGCGGCTCGAGAGCCTGCTGCCCCGCCATCTCGGCGGGCTGGCCGAGCTCTCCGGCCGGGTGCGCCGCCGGGCCAAGCAGGTGCTGGCCTCCCTCTCCGATCGCCGCCGCTTCTGGGAGCGCGCCTTTGCCTCCAATACCCTGGCCGGTCTGATTGAGAAAGCCGATTGGCAGGGGGCCGAGCGCTGGCTCAATGAGGGGCTGGACAAGGCCCAGACCGAGGTGGGGGAAGTGGTGCTGGTGGGGGCGGGCCCCGGCGATCCTGGCCTGCTGACCCTCAAGGCGCTGCAACAGATCCAGCAGGCCGAAGTGGTGCTCTATGACCAGCTGGTCTCCCCGGAGATCCTGGACCTGGTGCGCCGGGACGCCACCCTGGTGTCGGTCGGCAAGAAGGCTGGCGCCCACAGCGTGCCCCAGGAGGAGACCAATCGCCTGCTGGTGGAATACGCTCGCGCGGGCAACCGGGTGGTGCGGCTCAAGGGGGGGGATCCCTTCATGTTCGGCCGCGGCGGCGAGGAGCTGGAAGTGCTGGCAGAGGAGGGCATTCCCTTCTCGGTGGTGCCCGGCATCACGGCCGCCGCCGGCGCCACCGCCTATGCGGGCATACCGCTCACCCACCGCGACCATGCCCAGAGCGCCGTCTTTATCACCGGGCATTGTCAGCAAGGGGGCCAGAAGGATGGCAAGGAGCCCGACTGGCAGCAGCTCGCCGCCACCAACCAGACCCTGGTGATCTACATGGGGCTGATGCGCTCCGAGCACATCCAGCAGCAGCTGGTGAGCCATGGCCGAAGCAGCGCCACCCCCATCGCCATCATAGAGCGCGGCACCACGGCGCGGCAGCGGGTATTGACCGGCACCCTCGACGAGCTGGCCGAACTGGCAGCCCAGGCGGTGAGCCCGTCGCTCATCGTCATCGGCGAGGTGGTGGCTCTGCGCAAGCAGCTCGCCTGGTTTGGCGAGCAGGGTGGCGAACAGGCCAAAACAGAGGCGAGCCGCCACGAACTGAAGCTGGTGAGCCTGGCCTGAGGGCAGGCTGCGACAGCAACCGATTTGACGGTGCGGCCAAGGCGGCACCGAACTGAACCAGAACTGCGCCCCGAGCAGGCGCGATAGCAATGAACCGAGGACCCAGACATGGACCGTGAAAGACTGACACACCTGCAACAGCTGGAAGCCGAGAGCATCCACATCATCCGCGAGGTGGCTGCCGAATTTGAAAACCCGGTGATGATGTACTCCATCGGCAAGGACTCCTCCGTCATGCTGCACCTGGCCCGCAAGGCCTTCTATCCGGGCAAGATCCCCTTCCCGCTGCTCCACGTGGACACCAACTGGAAGTTCAAGGAGATGATCAAGTTCCGGGACGAGACCGCCAAAAAGTACGGGCTGGATCTCATCGTCCACAAGAACCCGGACGGCCTGGCCATGGACATCAACCCCTTCGTGCACGGCAGCGGCAAGCACACCGACATCATGAAGACAGAGGGGCTCAAGCAGGCGCTGAACAAGTACGGCTTCGATGCCGCCTTTGGTGGCGCCCGCCGGGACGAGGAGAAATCCCGTGCCAAGGAGCGGGTCTACTCCTTCCGCGACAAGTCCCACCGCTGGGATCCGAAGAACCAGAGACCCGAGCTGTGGCGCGTCTACAACAGCCAGGTCAACAAGGGGGAGAGCATCCGTGTCTTCCCGCTCTCCAACTGGACCGAGCTCGACATCTGGCAATACATCTATCTCGAGAACATCGACATAGTGCCGCTCTACTTTGCCGCCCATCGCCCAGTGGTGGAGCGCAATGGCATCAAGATCATGGTGGATGACGAGCGCATGCCCATCGGCCCGGAAGACGAGGTGAAGCAGGAGCTGGTGCGCTTCCGCACCCTGGGTTGCTACCCGCTGACCGGTGCCATCGACTCCAATGCCACCACCCTGCCGGAGATCATCGAAGAGATGCTGATCACCACCTCGAGCGAGCGGCAAGGGCGGCTCATCGACCACGATCAGGCCGGCTCCATGGAGCAGAAGAAGCGTCAGGGCTATTTCTAAAAAAATGTTCTAAGGAATCGCAACATGAACAACCATATTCAGACCGCCATCAGCGAACAGGGCATTGAAGCCTACCTGCACGCCCAGCAACACAAGAGCCTGCTGCGCTTTCTCACCTGCGGCAGCGTGGACGACGGCAAGAGCACCCTCATCGGCCGCCTGCTGCACGACTCCCAGCAGATCTATGAAGATCAGTTGAAAGCGCTGGAGTCCGACAGCCAGAAGCTCGGCACCACCGGCGAGAAGCTGGACCTGGCACTGCTGGTGGACGGCCTGCAGGCGGAGCGCGAGCAGGGCATCACCATTGATGTGGCCTACCGCTATTTCTCCACCGCCAAGCGCAAGTTCATCATCTCGGACACCCCGGGCCACGAGCAGTACACCCGCAACATGGCCACCGGCGCTTCCACTTGCGATCTGGCGATCATATTGATCGACGCCCGCAAGGGAGTGCTGGATCAGACCCGTCGCCACAGCTTTATCGCGAGCCTCCTTGGCATCAAGCAGTTCGTGGTGGCGGTCAACAAGATGGATCTGGTGGAGTTCAGCCAGGAGGTGTTCGAGCGCATCAGTGCCGCGTACCGCGAATTCGCCAGGAAGCTCAGCGTCGACACCATCCACATAGTGCCGGTCTCCGCCCTGGACGGTGACAACGTGGTCAACCCGAGCGACAAGCTGGCCTGGTACGAAGGCGAGACCCTGCTCTCCCTGCTGGAGAGCGCCGAGGTGGAGCGCGAGCTGGAGCGTCACCCGGTGCGCCTGCCGGTGCAGTACGTGAACCGCCCCAACCTCGATTTTCGCGGCTTCGCGGGCACCCTGGCCTCCGGCATCCTGCGGGTTGGCGACCGGCTTGCGGTGCTGCCCTCCGGCAAGGAGAGCACCGTGACCCGCATCGTCACCTTCGACGGGGATCTGGAATATGCCCTGCCGGGTCAGGCCATCACGGTCACCTTCGCGGACGAGATCGACATCAGCCGGGGCGACCTGCTGGTGGATGCGGCGAAAAAGCCCCAGGTGACCCAGAACGTGCTGGCTCACATCGTCTGGATGGGGGAAGAGTCCCTGCAACCGGGCCGGGTCTATGACGTCAAGCTGGCCACCAAGAAGAGTCGCGGTCAGGTGGAGGCGATCCGCCACCGCATCGAAATCAACAAGCTGGACGAGCTGCCCGCCTCCGAGCTCAAGCTCAACGAGATCGGCCTGTGCGAATTCAGCCTGACCGACCCGGTGGCGTTTGACCCCTATAAGGAGATCCGCGATACCGGCAGCTTCATCCTGATCGATCGGCTGACCAACGTCACCGTCGGTGCGGGCATGATAGTGGAAGGGCTGGCGGCCAAGGCAGTGAAAGGGCAATACAGCGAGTTCGAAGTGGAGCTCAACGCCCTGGTGCGCAAGCACTTCCCCCACTGGCAGGCGCTGACCATCAGCAACGATTCCGGCAAGGAGTAAGCCCATGACCTGGCAACAATCCCTGGTGCTGGGTCTGCTGGCTGCCCTCGTCGCCCTGCTGATCCAGGGCAAACTCCGGCCGGCGCTGCTCTTCTCGGGCGCCGTGCTCATCACCTATCTGAGCGGCCTGGCGGACATCAACGCCGTGGTGGCGGGTTACACCAACAGCGCCCTGCTGACCCTGGTGTTGCTGCTGCTGGTGTCGCTGGCGGTGGAGAAGACCCGGGTCATGAGCTGGTTCGCCAACCTGGTGGGCACCGGCTCCTTCAACAAGGTGCTGGTGAAGGTGTGGTTCTCCACCGCCTTCCTGTCGGCCTTCGTCAACAACACCGCCGTGGTGGCCTCCATGCTGGGGGCGGTCAAACGCAACCCCAACCATGCGCCCTCCCGGCTGCTGCTGCCCATGTGCTTCGCGGCGACCTTTGGCGGCGTGCTGACCCTGATCGGCACCTCCACCAATCTCATCGTCAACAGCTTCCTCATCAAGATGGGGGCGCCGCCGCTCGGTATGTTCGACTTCTTTATGGTGGGAGCGGGGACATTGCTGACCGGCTTGGTCGCCGTGCTGCTGTTTGCCCGCCACCTGCCGGAGCAGGACACCGAGATGAGCCGGGAATCCGGCTACTTTCTCGAGGCCAAGGTGGGCCCCGGTTCCCCCATGGCCGGGCGCAGCGTGAAGGAGAACGGCCTGCGCAGTCTGAAAAGCCTCTATCTCGCCGAGATCATCCGGGGCGATCAGGTGATCTGCCCGGTGCAGCCGGAGCATGAGTTGCACGAGGGGGACATGCTGCTGTTTTGCGGCGACGTGGAGAGTGTCGGCGTGTTGCAGGAGCTCAAGGGGCTGGATCTCTACGGCCAGCACCGTCTCAACGGGCAGCATCTGGTGGAGGTGATCGTCAGCCACAGCTCGCGGCTGGTGGGGCAGACCATCAAGGATGCGGAGTTTCGCACCCACTTCGATGCGGTGGTGCTGGCGGTGCGCCGGGGCGAGACCCAGCTCACTGGCGGCCTCGGCCAGATTGAACTGCACGCCGGTGATACCCTGCTGCTGGCCCCAGGCCCCAAGTTTGCGGGCAACAAGTCCCTCTCCCGGGAGTTCGTGGTGGTGAGCGGGCTGGAAGCCTCCACCCGACTCGATGGCAAGCGCAGCGCCGCCGTGGTGCTGGGCTTTCTCGGGGTGCTGGCGTTGTCGGTGTTCGATCTGGTGCCGCTCTTCAAGGGGCTGCTGGTGATGCTGGTGGTGCTGCTCTTCTCCCGCATCCTGACCCTGGATGAGATCCGCCGCCGCTTTCCGCTCGACATCTGGCTGGTGGTGGGCGGGGCGCTGGCCATCGCGGATCAGCTGGAGAAGAGCGGGCTGGCCAGGTTGATTGCCGACTGGCTGATGGGGGAGTTCAACGGTTCCAGCCCCATCATCGCCTTTATCGGCATCTACCTGTTTACCCTGGTGCTGACCGAGCTGATGAGCAACAACGCCGCCGCGGCCCTGGCGTTCCCCATGGGGTACCAGCTGGCGCTCAGCATGGATGTCTCCACCATGCCGTTCATCCTGGCGGTGCTGTTCGGGGCCAGCTCCAGCTTTATACTGCCCTACGGCTACCAGACCAACCTCATGGTCTATGCGGCGGGCAACTACAATATGCCGGATTATCTCAAGCTGGCGGTGCCTGTCTCCCTGGCCTACAGCATCGGGGTGATCGTCATGGTGCCCCTGCTGTTTCCGTTTTAAGGCGCAACCCTCTTCGTTTTGGGGCCCTGATGCCTCGCAAGGAGTTTGAATGAGCAATATCGTGTGGCACGACCATGCTGTCGACAAAGAGAGCCGGGCAGAGCAGAAGGGGCAAAAGCCGCTGGTGATCTGGTTCACCGGGCTCTCCGGGGCGGGCAAATCCACCCTGGCGGGGGCGCTGGAGCAGGCGCTGGCGGCCGAGGGTAAGCACACCTATCTGCTGGATGGTGACAATGTGCGCCATGGCCTCTGCGGTGATCTCGGCTTCGACGACGCCGCCCGCCAGGAGAATATCCGACGGGTTGGCGAAGTGGCGAAACTCATGGTGGATGCGGGCCTTATCGTGCTCACCGCCTTTATCTCGCCGTTTCGCACCGAGCGGGATCTGGTGCGAAATCTGTTAGGAGCCGACGAGTTCGTCGAGGTGTTTGTGGATGCACCGCTCTCCGTGTGCGAAGAGCGCGACCCCAAGGGGCTCTACAAGAAGGCGCGGGCCGGGGAGATCCGCAACTTCACCGGCATCGACTCCGCCTACGAGGCGCCGGAGCAGCCGGAAATCCATCTGCTCAACGCCGGTAAACCGGTGGAGATGCTGGTGGATGAACTGCTGACTGCCCTGAGGCAGCGAGAGCTGATCGACTAAGGTGGATTGTCAGCACAAAGTTTTGATAAACAAGGGGGCGTTTGCCCCTTTGTTTACTGTATTCCGATTATGCGCTTTGTCGTCAGCGGATCTTCGCTTGAAGGCTGCAGGTTACGTGGTACTCAAAAGGGTGGGTGTCATAATATCCAAAAGATAGCTGATAACGTTTGTTAGGCTTGTTTTTTAGATTGTGCTGGAATAATTTCGCTGCTTATAAATAAGCGGCAAAGCTCTGTTGGAATGATTGCGCCTCCATCTAAACCACCATTATTAACACCTAACCCCGTATTTACATACGCCAATAGAGTCGACTCATCCATGTTGAGTGAGTCTCTTATCGTTGATTGAGAAAATAGTGCAATCCCATTTATTTCAAATGTTGGTATTCTTTCAAGTGCATGAAGCATATGACGAAGTTGATTATAGTTAATGATTTCTTTGGCGTAAGCGGAAAAACACTTTGCTGCTAATTCTGGCTTTGCTTCACTTTCCATGCGGTCGAGTATTTCAATTAGTGCTGTGCCTACTTTTCCAGCGAACTTATCATCTTCGTTTAACTTATCAACCATTATCATTCTATCGTGCAGTGGTACGTCTGATAACTGATTAATAAACTTAATTAGTTTGGTTGCAAATATATGGTCTTTAACCATGCTGATACTATTGCACATGTTTACGACTGTGCTTACAAAAGGAATTTCTTTAAGTGCTCCCGACTCTAAAGCTGCGTCTATGCCCAGCTCTGCATATTCTTTACCCAAGGGAAGGTGCGAATAAGCGGGGAAATTCTTCTCGGCTGACTCAGTCATTTCATTTCTTCATGTTTGAGCCGTTTTTTCTCCCGTAAATGCCTTGAATCAGCCTA
>NZ_CDBZ01000191.1 GCF_000819985.1 Aeromonas media
TGCTGGGGTGCGTTATCGGGGGCCATCTCAATTTCGGCACACCTATGCAAGCCAACTGCTCTCGGCGGGGATCAGCATCGAGTGGATAGCCCGTCAGATGGGGCACACCGGTACAGAAATGGTGGTACGCCATTATGGCAAGTGGTTGATGGAGGACGCCCCTGATTATAGGGGTAGGGCTGACACGGTATTTAATGCCTGTATGGCTGGTCAGCAGGCTCAAGTTACTGTGCCGAGCTGTAATCAAAAAACTGAAGATAAAAACACAGAAAGCGAATTCGATGTCGACGCATTACTGGCAACTCCTGCTGTCATGCAGAGATTGATGAGTGTTTTAATGCAGCGAATTTCTGTGGCGCAGTAAATCACTGTCTACATCACGCATTCAGCATTAATTTAAAACTAAATCGCACCTTTAATAAAGGGATCCACGTCGTGGGTGGGGAAATCCTGCCCACTATCTAAAGAAGGCGTTATTCAAGCGCTCTGGGAGATGACCGAATGGCTACACAGGCAACGGAAAAGGAATATGAAAGACTGGCAAAAAATCATTATGAAATCCTAAAGGAAAAGGGCCTTAATATCACAGCAAAAAACATTGCGGATGAATTGTTGGCTCGCGCTTCAAAATGCAGTCCTGGCTATTGGCGAAAACTGCGCTGTGCACTGGTATATCATCAACAATTGTTGAATTTTCCCGACGCGGCCGAGCGAATTCAGGCCCTGAGTAGGCCAGATATACCGGTTAAGGCAAAACAAAAAAGAGTTAAAAAGGTCGATAATGATGATCTCGTTGCACTGATTCAGTATTTTAAGGCGCGTAATGACAGCGCTATGTTGGCGGCCATATTGTTGTTTATGCGCGCGGGGATAAGACCTGCTGAACTAGCCACCATAACTGCGCAGGGTAATCGGCTCACCGTTATCGGAGCCAAAAAAAGTCATGATGGCAAACGTGGTGCAGATAGGGTCTTACAGTTTGACACGATGTCGCCAGAGAAATTGCAACTCATGGTGACCGAGGCAAAGAAAGCAAAAATTGGCTCATTGCAGGACAAGCTGCGTGCGGCGGGCAAAAACCTCTGGCCGGCGCGAAAATCGCTGCCGACCTTTTACAGCTGGCGCCATCAGATGGGCTCTGAGCTCAAAGCGTCTGGGCTCGACCGGCAGCGCATTGCCTACATCATGGGTCATCAGGCAACGTCTTCTGTGGACAAATACGGCAATCGTAAATCCGCTAATGGTAACGTGTTACCCACTTGCCCAGCGGATGCTGACCTGAGCCATATCAGGACAACGCACGCCGAGCTTTCTGTGGATAACAAAACTCATCGCCAGGTAGCTACACCCACAACAGTGGCTGAGCCTTCGCCGAGCGCAGATTCAACTGCCCCAACAACGCCGAGAGGCATGGCGGCATTCATCAATCGGCATCGCGATGCCGATGACGACTTATCCCGATAAGGGAGCGGCTACAGGGGGACAGCCTTGCTGCTATCACTGCATGGCAAATCCCCCTGGGGCGCAACCGTAAGAACGCCTTCGTCGCAACCGTAAGAACGCAGAGCCAACACAGCGTAAGAACGCGGGGTAAAACATTCTTACGAACGTAAGAATGTGGGTGTGTCGAGGTTACGAGACCGGAACCCCCGTAGGTTGCGCAGCGACCGGAGTGGGGTGGAGAACCCATTTTTATGGAGGGTATGAAGCGATTAATATGGCATGACAAAGGAGCCGAATATAGGGGTCAAGGTGGAGTCTGACGAGGCACGAGGAGGAACTACCTTGATGCCTATATATCGGTGACGGTCATCCATATTGATGGCGAAATACCAGACATAAAAAATGTTTAGATGATTATTTGTTATTACACAAAACGCAGCCATAACATCGCTTGGTGCTGATCAATCGAGGGCGTTTACATCACAACCAGTATCTAACCAGCAGAATTTATGACAGCCGAAAAGGCACCATATTGTTTAACAACATAGAGGAAATAGATGAAAATTCTAAACGAAATTTTGGCAATCATTTCAGAACACCCGCGCACCGGATCTAGCAGGGTGCTGGCTGCTGCGTTGGCATCGGCATGTAACACTCAATACACAGTGTCATTGCTCGATGTGTCTGTGAGGCTCGATGAAAGTGGCAGGCGGCTGGTTGAGCGCCTTGCTCGGATCACTCTGGAAGCCGATTATTCGAACGATGCACAGGATCGGGCGCTCCAACGCCTTCGGGCGCTCGGGCTCATTTGCTGATCGAGGACAGACGACCAATGCCACCATTATTGGTGGCATTTTTATACCTGATTATCCATGCCCTTCATACTGATAGCGCAATATCAGACATAAAAACACTGTATCTGCAACAACACGGGGTAGTTAATTATACATATACGCATGATTAGCTTATGCATATATGTAAACGATGAGACATATCAACATAGTACTAAGTCACCACAATAATATAGGTATGTTTATGAATAATGAAAAACATTATAATTTCAGTCCTGCTGCTGGATTAATTTCCAGCCAGCAACGCCCTAATTGGGTGGTGGATAATCTGATTGAAAAAGGCGAACAGTGGATTATTAATGGCTCGCCCAAAACGGGTAAATCGATGCTTGCAACGCAGTTGGGCTTGGCTGTAGCCAGCGGTAGTGTATTTTTAAATTGGGAAATTAAAAGGCCAGCGCTCGTATTGTATATGGATTTTGAGGTCAATGACAGATTGTTTTGGCAGCGGTACTACACCATGTCGGCACAGACCAACTTGGGAGATGCAAAAAACATTAAAACATTCTTGCGGTGCGGCGATTATAAATCGACTGATGTATTAGATCCTATGGCATCACAGGCAATAATAGATATTGTCAACGACATTCAACCGGATTTGATCATCTGGGATGTCCTCGCTCGGATGCATAATGCAGAGGAAAACAACAATGGCGAAATGGGTCAGGTGATGCGAGCCATTCGAAAAATCAGCGGCTCAGCTGCACACATCATCGTTCATCACGCCAGAAAGGCTTCGCCTAATGCAGGTGGGGTTAACGCTGGCGTAATGAGCATGCGGGGAGCTTCTTCGATTCATGGTGAGGCCGATGGTGTCATCTCACTGGGGACGCGAGAGGGTCAGGGCGCTCGCTACAACCTGACGTTCAGTGCGAGGGCTGTTGAAACACCTGACGAAATACTCCTTAATCGTATTGGGCTGACATTAGTCAGTGCCATCGGGGAGGAGCGCGACAGGCTGATGGATGGGCTGCTGGAGGCACTGGAAGGCCTGGAGGCGATTTCTGCCACCACATTGACCGAGAGGTTTTGCCAGTATTTCTCTGTAAAAGAACGGCAGGCAAAAAATTACATAAAAAAATGTGTCGATAATGGTTGGGTGACAAGGGTGGCGACATCTGAACGGACTGAATATGTATTAACAGATGGCATTGCTATCA
>NZ_CDBZ01000192.1:0-9366 GCF_000819985.1 Aeromonas media
GGCTTTTCGAGGTTATCGACTTGGCTTTCTGCGTTGCCGCTTGCCCTGTCGATGTGGTGCATTATAGAGACATTGATCACATTGGCAAGTGCTGACTGCAATAAAATTGCAAAAAACGGCCATTTATTAGTTATTCATATCAAAACACAGCTTTTATACAAACTTATCCACAGGCGGGCGTTAAAAAGAGCTCTGATTGATACTCGGTGCTCCCCAATCCGGCAGCGTCTCGACGCCATCCTGACCAAAAGCCGATGCCTATACAGATACCTATATAAAGGAAGGCAGTAAAAAGAGGTCATCAGGCCAGATCGGCCTCGGCGACCCAGGCTGAGATCAGCTCGGCGGCGGCGAGGGAGCGGCAACCCGAGACATTCTGTCCGGCCCAGAGTGGCGAGAAGCTGCTCTTTCCCATCTTTTCAGCCGCGGCGCGCAACGGGGCCAATGCGCCGCTGGCATGGGGGAAGTCAGGGGGCAGTGCCGAGAGAGGGCCGAGCTCCCGCATCAAGCGATTCACTATCCCCCGCGCCGGACGGCCGCTAAACAGATTGGTCAGTGCGGTGTGCCGGCCATGCGCCCCCAGGAGCGCCGCACGGTGCAGGGGCGAGGTCGTCGCCTCGTGGCAACAGAGAAATGCCGTTCCCATCTGGACTGCGCTGGCCCCCAGTGCCAGGGCGGCCTTGATCCCCTTGCCATCGACAATGCCCCCGGCAGCAATGATAGGCAAATCCACTGCCGCCACTATCTGTGGCAACAGCGTAAAGGTGCCTTGTTGCAAGCTGAGATCCTGATTCAGGAAGTGACCGCGATGTCCTCCCGCCTCCAGCCCCTGGGCTATGATGGCATCGGCGCCATGGCGGGCCAGCCACTTCGCTTCTGCTACCGTGGTCGCACTGGCAAAGACTTTTGCTCCCGTTGCTTTTACCCTGGCAAGCAACTCGGGCGCCGGCAGGCCGAAGTGGAAGCTGGCTACGGCGGGGTTGAACTCGGCCAGGATGGCTGCATGCTCGGCGTTGAACGGGGCGCGACTTGGCCCATTCGATACAGCATCGGTACTCACACCGAACTCGGCATAAAAAGGTGCCAGCGCCTGTTGCCAGCGGTGCTCTTCGGCCGGATCAGGCTCACGCTGTCGATGGCAGAAGAAGTTGATGTTGAAAGGGCCTGGGCCACTGGCCGCCAGCTGTTCCAATGCCTTGCGCAGCTCGGCCGTGCCGAGCATGGCCGCCGGCAAGGATCCCAGGGCACCCGCCCCCGTCACCGCCATGGCCAGCTCAGCGTTCTGCACCCCGGCCATGGGCGCCTGGATGATGGGGTAGCGCATCCCCAGATCGGCAAACAGGCTCATGCGACACCCTCTCCTTCTGCGACTGAGGCTGCCATATGACTGCGCGCCAGCGCGATGGCGCCGTCGATGGCGCCGCGGGCCTGTGGGCTGTTCTGCCAGCAGGTCGAGCCCAGCATGCTGGCCACCAGCCGGACTATGTGGCCGCTATCCGCCTCGGCCAGCTCACTCAGGCTGTGGTAGCCCAGCTGTTCGAGCCGCCCGATGACGGTGGGGCCCACCCCTTTCACCCCGAGCAGCAGGCTGCGCTCCCGTGCCGAAAACTGTTTCACGTCGGTCATTGCAGAGCTCCTTTCCGATGACTGCAGTTGCACATCAGGCCCCCAAGAGGCCTGATGAAGATAACGAGGATCAGCGCACGCTGCGCAGCAGGAAGTCCGGCTGGCCGCAGGAGCGGCGCTCCCGCTTTTGCATCTCGTCCGAGCAGGGAACGGCATCCGTCCCTTCCCTGTTGATGCAGATGTAGATCTCCCGCAGGAAACGACCGCCGTCGGCGCAGGCCACAGTGATGGTGTCGGGTGCAAGCCACTCATTGGCAATGGCCAGATCCGCCTTCAGTTCGAAGGTACTCTTGCGAAGGGGCTCTGCCGGCGATTGATAGGCGGCCGGGATCTTCACCTTCTGGCGCAGATCGCTGGCCAGTTGGTGAAATGCCTCCTGATTCAGGCCTGAGCAGGTGCCGTGCTTCTCCCACTCATGACCATAGAGGAAGCGGCTGGGATAGAGCCCGGCAAAATCCTGCTCCATGGCGGGATCCAGTCGCTCTCGGGTACAGTTGCCGGGATAGCCGCGCTGATACTGGGGCCAGAGCCCGTGCAGCACGAAGCCCAACTGGCGGCTGCACTGCTCTCTATCGGCCGGCTTGATGGCGCAGTGCTGCGGTGACCAGGAGAGCGCCAGGGCGTAGTAGTCAAACTCACCTGGCCGCCCCTTAGCCTGCGCGACTTGGGCACACAGCAAGAAAGCAGCCAGGAGTAGCATCATCTTCTTCATGTCATCGTCTCCGTCATCGCAGTCAGGCCGCCCCCTTCCGGCGAGGAATACGCCCGTTTATCAGGCCCCATGCTCCCATACAAGGGAGTCAAAGAACAACTATGTGAAATGCCCTTACTAAAGGAGGGTCAGACCAGTAAAGGGTTTCCCCTCCCGGATCAGAGGCGTAAGCTGACTCTCCGGCGAGCCCCCGCGTCCCGCCACCTTATCCCCGAATTCAGCTGCAACAGGACGTAACATGATCCGCAAGAATCCCTCAGGTCACCTGCCCGTCATCCACGAATCCGCCTACATCGACAAGACCGCCATCATCTGTGGCAAGGTGATCATCAAGGAGAATGTGTTTGTCGGCCCCTATGCCGTGATCCGCGCCGACGAGGTGGACGAGAGCGGCGACATGGAGCCCATCGTCATCGGCGCCAACTCCAATATTCAGGACGGTGTGGTGATCCACTCCAAGTCCGGCGCCGCCGTCACCATAGGCGAATACAGCTCCATCGCCCATCGCAGCATAGTGCACGGCCCCTGCGAGGTGGGTAACCGGGTCTTCATCGGCTTCAACAGCGTGCTGTTCAACTGCCATATCGGCGAAGGATCCGTGGTACGTCACAACTCGGTGATCGACGGCTGCGATCTGCCCCCGGGCTTCTATGTGCCGTCCACCACCCGTATCAACCAGCAGAGCGATCTGGCCCAGATCCCCCGCGTCACCGTGGATGCCACCGAGTTCTCCGAAGACGTGGCCCACACCAACATCGACCTGGTCAAGGGCTACAAGGCGCTCTCCAACGAGTTCTGATGCCCGCCATGTCATAGCAGAAAAGGGGCACCACGCGGCCCCTTTTCTCTGCACGCAATCCTGACCCGACCGGGCACGCCACCATGGCGCTGGCATCCCCTCTTCTTTATCTCTCCCGCTCGAGCCCTCAAAACAAAGAACCCCTACTCGTTGGGTGCCCAACTTTCGGGGTTCACGTCACGCAGGCTGCGCCCTCATGCGGTACAAGGGGCAGCGGGTCGGAATATCAGGCCCCGATGATACCGCCGTCGTCCCGGGTGATACGCAGCACGGCGGAGCGGGGAATGGCGGTGCCGCCATCCGGGAAGTGGGAGGGTGCCAGCTCCTCCCCCGGGTGCTGCACCCCGACGAACATAGTGCGCCAGTCCGGACTGAAGGTGAGGCCCGTGATCTCGCAGGCAATGGGGCCGGTCAGGAAGCGGCGCACCTCGCCACTCGTCGGGTCCGCGCACAGCATCTGGTTGTTGCCCATGCCGGCAAACTGCTTCTCGTTGGAGTAATCGCCGTCGGTCTGGATCCAGAGCCGTCCCGCCTCGTCGAAGCCGATGCCGTCCGGGCTGTTGAACATGTTGTCCGGGTTGATGTTGGCACTGCCCGCCATCAACCCCTCTTTATTGACCTCGGGGTTGCCCGCCAGCAGGAAGAGATCCCACTCGAAGCTGTCGCTGCCGTGATCGCCACCGGCCGGGCGCCAGCGGATGATCTGGCCATAGGGGTTCTCGGCCCTGGGGTTGGCGCCGTCCAGGGGTTGGTTCTCCTTGAGGCCGCGGTTCTTGTTGTTGGTCAGGGTGCAGTAGGCCTCGGCCCTGTGGGGATGCACGGCCACCCATTCAGGCCTGTCCATGGTGGTGGCGCCGAGCCGGGTCGCGGCTTCGCGCGCGAAGATGAGCACCTCCCCCTGATCGGCGAAGCCGTTCTCCCGGGTCAGGCCGTGCTGGCCGTGCACCAAGGGCAACCACTGGCCGGTGCCCTTCAGTTCCCCTTCCTTGGCCTCGAAGCGGGCCACATAGAGGGTGCCCTCATCCAGCAGATCCCGGTTGGCAGGGTCCTTGCCCGGCGCCACCTTGTTCTTCGAGACGAAGCGGTAGATGTGCTCGCCCCGCTCGTCATCACCGAGGTAAACCACGGCGCGACCATCTTTATTGATGGTGAAGGCGGCATTCTCATGCTTGAAGCGGCCCAGCGCCGTGCGCTTCTTCGGGGTGGAGGCGGGATCGTGCGGATCGATTTCCACCACCCAGCCGAAGCGGTGCGGCTCGTTGGGGTGTTTGGCGAGATCGAAGCGCTCGTCGAACCTGTGCCAGCCAAAGCCCGCATCCTCGGCGGCCAGGCCATAGCGGGCTGCGCGCTGGTCCAGCACCGGCTTGCCCGCACTACCGAAGTAACCGTTGAAGTTCTCCTCGCAGGTGAGGTAGGTGCCCCAGGGAGTCTGGCCGTTGGCGCAGTTGTTGAAGGTGCCAAGAGCCGTGCGCCCCTCAGGGTCGGCATGGGTCTTGAGCAGGGCGTGGCCCGCCGCCGGGCCGCTCAGTGTCATGGGGGTGGTGGCGGTGATGCGGCGATTGAGTGCCCCCCTGGGGTTGGCCTGCCACTTGCCATCGATGCGTACCAGCTCCACCAGAGAGACACCGTGGGCCGCCTGGGCCTTAGCGACGGCCTCGGCACTGAGCACCTTGCCGCCATCCGCAAACAGGTATTCGTAGTTGGTGTACTCATTGTTGACGGCGAGCAGGGCGCGATCAGGGCCCAGGGGGAAGAAGCTCATGCCGTCGTTATTGTCGCCAAACTGGCGTGCCTGGGCCCTGGCATCATTGCTCTGGCTGAAGGCGGGGGCATCGGCGAACAGGGCATCACCCCAGGCGATCAGCACCTCGGCCTTGTAACCTGGCGGCACCACTATGGCATCGGCCACCGAGGCGGGCACGGCCTGGAACCCCAGCAGTGGCTGGGTGGCGGCGGCCACGGCGCGGGCTACCGGGCTCGCGGCGAAGAAGGCCACCATGCTGGCGGCGCCGACTCCCTTGAGAAACCCCCGGCGGCTGAGGCCAGCCTCGATCAGGCGGTTGAACTCTGGCTCATGTTCCCGGGGATGGTTGACACTGTCTCTCTCGTCAAAACGGCTCATCGGCTTTTCCTTGTTCTCTCTGCTGGCATCATTGCGTAATCACTGCGTCCGGCCACAGCATGGCGGCACTTTATTAAACGATGATGACAAACGATGAGATAACCGGCTGGCCCGGCAAGGCGCCACCGCCCAGGAGAAGGGGCGGTGGACACGAGTCCCACCACCCCGAAAGACGTATCGCCGACAGAAGGGTTGAGTCCTAACCGCACTTCTTCAGGCTGATATGCCCGTTTGTACCGGATTGCACCCGCTGGCAGCCTCTAGCCGCACTTCTTCAGGCTGACATGCCAGTTGGCGCCGGATTGCACCTGATGTTTGGTGGCGAAGCTGTCCATATTGAGGGCCACCGAGACCTGCAGCAGGCTGTTGAGGTAGACCAGCGGCTGGCCTTCCGGCACATCGCCGAAGCTGCTGACGTAGGGGGCCTTGCCCTCGTATTTCAGCGCATCCCCTTCGCTGATCCTGATGCAGGCGTTGTCCCCCTTGTTGATCCCCGCCTTGGTCAGCAGCGCATCGTCGATATTGGTCCAGACGTTGCCATACTGCACGTCCAGGATGGGAATGGTGCCCTTGAGAGTGCCATCTTTTTCCGCCACGGCCGGCTGGTAGGGGATGGTCACCACCTCGGCGGGCAGCAGGGGCCCCACCTGCTCGAAGCTGATGACGCCGGAGGCAAGCCGCGCCCCCGTGTAGGCGTAGACGTCGCGACCGTGGAAGGTGTAGGACTTCTCGGAGCCCTTGAGGCGGTTGCGTTTCTCGTCTATCTGGCGCACCGCCTCGATGCCGAAGTGTTCGGCCACCAAGGTCAGGGTGCCGTTGTCCGGGCTGACGATGTAGTGGCCGCTCTTGGTCTTGAGCACCACCGAGTGGCGATCGGTGCCGACGCCGGGATCCACCACGCTGACGAAGACGGTGCCCTTGGGCCAGTAGTTGAGGGTCTGGTAGAGGCGGTAGGAGGCCTCCCAGATGTTGTAGGCCGGGATCTCGTGGGTCAGATCCTGCAGCGGCAGTGTCCTGTCCACCCCGAAGGCGACCCCCTTCATGGCGGAGACGGCTCCGTCCTTGAGACCAAAATCGGTCTGGAAGACCAGCGCCTCGTTTGCGAAGGCACTACTCCCCATCAGCGAGAGGGCGAGGACGAGGGCGCGGGGAAGGGTACGAATAGCCATATCAGGACTCCTTGTGGGGAATGCAACAGAAAAACAGAAATCTAGACGTCCAGAATGCCATTTGATGACACCTTTGCAAGCCCCCTTGCCCGAATGGGGGGAAAGCACTCGCCAGAGTGCTCCGCCGGGTGTATCCATGGACGAGTCAAATTCAGGAGACGACGGTATGACAGAGCAAGGGCACGAAACCCTATTGTTGAGCCTGGGTGACAGCCAGAGCCGGGTACAGATCACCGGGGCGGATGGCGTCAGCCAGACCTTTTCACTGGCCCTGGGCCTGAATGCCATGACACCCGGTCCCTTTCGCCGGGACCCGCCAACCCCCCTCGAGCTGGAGCAGGCCATCATGGTGGTGGAAGATGCACTGATGCCCCTCGCGGCCCATATCCAACCCCACCCCCTGATACAGCTTCACAGCCCGGTGCCGCTGGCAGGCGGACTCGGCAGCCACGAGCTGAACCGGGAGAGCATCGAACGGTTGTTCGGCCAGCTGGTCGCCATGGTGGAGGGAGATCCGCTGGCTGCGGCCCAGCTGCCCAGAGATCGCCGCTTCGCCGCCACCCTGCTGATCCTGCGAGAATGGATGCACCACCTGGGTGCCGAACGGGTGCAACTGCTCCCGTGATGGCAGCGCCAGTCAGGGGCGCCATGCCCTCTTACTCCGCGACCACCATCGATTCGCCCTTCCCTTGCCATCGAATCGTGAACGTCTATCTTGTTGATATTGGAGGCTCATTTTCCTTGCGCTGCCTGCCCCCGCCAACTTTCGTCTGGTGATGCAGAGCAGAATCAGTTACAAAAAAGTCTTCTGTCACTACCCGGGAGCATCACGGCATGGCGGGATCACTGTTGCGGATCATCCCCCGCAAGTGGTTGATTCAATTCACACTGTTCTCTCTGGCACTGGCAGGGTTGGGGCTGGTGTTCAACTACACCTACCTCAGCATCCGGCACGACATGCAGCTCATCACCGCCAAACAGCAGAATGTGTTCGAGGTGTTTTATCAGCGGGCCCGCATCCTGGCGCCAGACGCGCTGGCCCGGTTCGTCGACAACAGCAGCATCAAGGCGCCCATCTTCAGCGAGAACAGGGATGCGACGGCCTATGCCTATGCTTATGACCTCGATACCCTGACCCGTATGGCTGTCATTCCCATACTCCCCTCATCCAACCCGGTACTCATCGCCTACCAATATGCCCTCTCCTACCCCGAGGTCATCAACCTCTACGCCTTCTATGACGATCGTCGCCTGCTTGGCATGGTGCCCGACCGACTGACACTCCCGAACCGGCTGATGCCGACCAACAGCGACCTCAATGACATCGAACCCTGGACCCATTATTTCGGTTGCGCCCTCTTCGCCTCCGCCCATGTGCCCTGCAGCACGGATGAGGCCTGGGTGTCCGACATCTACACCGACACCTTCACCGGGTTGCAGACCATCACCATGTACTTCCCCTTTGTCTTCTACGACCCGGTGATAGCGGATTACCGCCATGGTCTGACGGGCATAGACATCGCCGTCGACGAGGCGTTCAAGGATGTACTTCGCCCCTTCGAGAGCCTCAATCCGACCAGAACCACACTCTCTTTCGATGAAATAGAGCCCTGTCGCCCCTGGCATCTCTGCCTGAATACCCGCTTTATGCGGGCCAAGGCCAGCGTCGACCTCTATCTCAAATGGTCATACAGCTACGGCGATTTCATGCGAGCGGTGCTCTATGGCCCCGCCTTCAAACTCTATCTGATCGCCCTGCTGCTGCTCATACTGACGGGACGGGGCATCTACGGCCGCCTGCGCACCCTGGCACAGACCGATCACCTGACCCGGCTGCCGAGACGGGACATCCTGGATCAGGCCCAGTTGCAGGAGCACGACTACCTGATGCTCCTCGACATCGACAACTTCAAGTCCATCAACGACGCCTATGGCCACGGGGTGGGAGACATCGCCCTCGCCGCCTTCGCCCGTCATCTGACGGCCAATATGCGCAAGGGGGACAAGGCCATTCGCTGGGGCGGCGAGGAGTTTATCGTCCTCTACAAGAGGCTCGGCGACGAGGCCAGCATGCGCCAGACCGTGGCCCGTCTGTTGGCATCACAACTTCAGATGGAGGAACTGTCCGCCCCCATCACCTTCTCGGCAGGCATCATTCGCATCCGTGATTATCTGACCGTCGCCGAAGCCACCGACCTGGCCGATACGCTGCTCTACCACGTCAAGCAGCATGGCAAGCACAACATCGCCTATTACCAGGGGCAGGAGATCAGACTGATCCGGGAGCAGACCGCGGCCGACTGATCCCGCAACAGCAGGACCCTCGCCGCCCCGCCGACAGTCATCACCTTCTGCTGTGCGGGGCGCTTCTGCTACCATGGCGGCCACTGTCCGCTTCCGTCACGGCCCTGGCCGCGATAACCCCATACTGGTGCCCTATGTCCATTGCCTCCTTTGCCGAACTGGCCCTCTCTCCCCGTCTGCAACAGACCCTCTGTGAGCTGGGTTATGCCGCGCCAACCCCCATTCAGGCCAGCGCCATCCCCGTCATTCTGGCGGGGCGGGATCTGCTGGCGGGGGCCCAGACCGGCACCGGCAAGACCGCCGCCTTCGTGCTGCCGTTGCTGGAGCAGCTGATGCAGCAGCCGCAAGGCGAGTCGCCCCGCCCCATCCGCGCCCTGGTGCTGGTGCCGACCCGCGAGCTGGCGGTGCAGGTCTTTGAGAGCGTGGTGCGCTACGGGCAGGGCACGGATCTCACCAGCGCCCTGGTGTACGGCGGGGTCAGCATTGCTGCCCAGGTGGAGGCGCTGAAAAACGGGGTGGATCTGCTGATCGCCACCCCGGGTCGATTGCTCGACCATCTGCGTCAAGGGGCCTTGCGCCTCGGGAGTCTCAGCCATCTGGTGTTCGACGAGGCGGATCGCATGCTCGACATGGG
>NZ_CDBZ01000192.1:9636-9955 GCF_000819985.1 Aeromonas media
GATCGCATGCTCGACATGGGCTTTATGGACGAGATAAAGGCGCTGCTGAAGCAAATCCCGGCGGATCGCCAGACCCTGCTATTTTCGGCCACCTGCGATGACAACCTGTTTGCCTTGAGCAAGGTGCTGTTGCGTGACCCTGAACTGATCGAAGTGGCACCGCGCAACACCACGGCGGCCGAGGTGGAGCAGCGGGTCTATGCGGTGGATGGGGATCGCAAGCTGGCGTTGGTCGAACACATGCTGACCGTGAAGGGCTGGGCTCCGGCCCTGATCTTCAGCCGCACCCGCCAGGGGGCCGACAAGCTGGCCCAGCAGC
>NZ_CDBZ01000193.1 GCF_000819985.1 Aeromonas media
CGATTTAGCGGCGCTTACGGTTTTCCTCAAGAAACATCCCTATTCTAACAAAAGATTACTCGATTTAAAGCATTTACTCTAAATATTTTGCATAAAAAAACACCCCGACGATGACTCATCGGGGCTGCTATTCAGCCACATTCAATTACGTGAAATAAAAGGTCTGAAAGATAGAACATCTTACCTCTGTACCCTACGCTGATAACTGTACAGCAAAGCAGCAGAAAGTGAAAGTAATTTATGTAATTTAGTTTCACTTAAAATGAGAGAGATAAATTTCTATATTTTTCAAATGGATAAAAAAATCCCCAGTATAAATACCGGGGAGTTATAAAGGTGACTAGCTAGCACTTCCTCAACTATCTAGTTAGTCAGCACCATTTCGCACAAGTTCCGCTGCTTTGAGAAAAAACTTGATAACCGCGAACGATACAAGCTTGAAATGACAGTAACTCATTGTTATTTATCGATTTAAATCCCACTTCAAAATGGTGACAACTTCACGCCCCTACCTGCGGGGAGCACTTTCCCCGAGGAAGAGAGATGTTCTGTTCAGAAACCAGAGGGTGAAGTTGCCAGAGCCCGTCTGCCGGACTGCACATTTACGGTTGTTCCACTCCCCACCGGATTGATAAGCGAACCGACCTACAAGGTGCCCAGGTTGCGCTTCAGCTCTCTCAACACCTGCTTGGTACCAGGCCGGATGCCACGCCACACGGTAAATGCTTCGGCGGCCTGTTCCACCAGCATGCCGAGCCCATCCATGGTCTGACGGGCACCATGCTGCTTGGCCCAGCCGATGAAGGCCGTGTCCGTCGCACCGTACATCATGTCGTAGATAGCGATATCGGCGTGGATCAGGGCAGGCGCCAGCGGTGGCAGCTCCCCTTGCAGACTGGCGGAGGTGGAATTGATGATGAGATCGAACGGCCCAGCCAACTGCTCATAGGTCTGGGCGGTCACGGGCCCCAGATCGTGAAATTCGGCAGCCAGCTGCTCCGCTTTTGCGTGCGTGCGGTTGGCGATGACCAACTCGCCCGGCTTCTCCGCCAGCAGTGGCGCCAGTGCACCGCGAGCCGCACCGCCAGCCCCCAGCAACAGGATCCGGCTGCCTGCCAGCGTCACCCCATGGGATTTGAGATCGGCTACCAGCCCGGCGCCATCGGTGTTGTCCCCCAGCAGCACACCATCATCCGTCAGCTTGATGGTATTAACCGCTCCTGCCCGCTTGGCCCTTGGACTGAGTCGATCGACCAGGGCGAATGCCTGCTCCTTGAAGGGCACTGTGACATTGCACCCCTTGCCTCCCTGGGCAAAGAAGCTGCGCAGGGTAGCAGCAAACTCGTCGACGGCGGGCTCGGCCAGCCCATACTCCAGCTCTTGCTGGGTCTGTCTGGCGAACAGGGTATGAATGAAGGGGGACTTGCTGTGGCGCACCGGGTGGCCAAAAACCAGATAACGATCCATCAAAGAGTTCCATCAGAGGGTCATCACCCGATTTAACGGGTTTTCTCAATCGGGAACAAGCCGAATATCGGCCAGTAAAAAGGGACCCGTCATGGCCCCTTGAGTCACAGCCACTCTCGTGGTGTGAGGTAGTCGGTATAGAGCAAGGCCTCGGGGCTGCCCGCCTCCGGCTGCCAGTCATACTCCCAGCGGGCCAGGGGTGGCATCGACATCAGGATCGACTCGGTGCGTCCACCAGTCTGTAGCCCGAACAGGGTGCCCCTGTCATACACCAGATTGAACTCCACGTAACGGCCGCGGCGATAGAGCTGGAAGGCCCGCTCTCGCTCGCCATAGGGCAGCGCCTTGCGTTGCTCGACGATGGGCAGATAGGCATCGAGATAACCCCGACCTACCGCCTGCATGAAGGCGAAGCAGTCGGCAAAGGGCCAGCGGTTCAGATCATCGAAGAAGAGGCCCCCCACCCCCCGGGTCTCGTTGCGATGCTTGAGGAAGAAGTAGCGATCGCACCAGGATTTGAACTCGGGATAGATCTCCGCACCAAAGGGATGGCAGAGATCACGGGAGACCTGATGCCAGTGCTGCACATCCTCGGCAAACGGATAGAAGGGTGTCAAATCGAAACCGCCGCCAAACCACCAGATGGGCGCCTCGCCCTCTTTCTCGGCGATGAAGAAACGGACGTTGGCATGGCTGGTCGGCACATAGGGGTTGTGTGGATGGATCACCAGCGAGACCCCCATGGCCTCGAACTTGCGGCCAGCCAGTTCGGGGCGGTGAGCGGTCGCCGACGCCGGCATGGCATCGCCATAGACATGGGAGAAGTTGACCCCGCCCTGCTCGATCACAGCACCATGGCGTAGCACCCTGGTACGGCCTCCACCACCGCCTTCGCGGCGCCATGCATCCTCCACAAAGTGTCCGGCGCCGTCAGCCTGCTCCAGTCCCCGACAGATCTCGTCCTGCAACTGCAGCAGGAAGGCCTTGACCTGGGCTACATCCGGTTTGCTCATCTTGTCTCCAGTCAGGCAGGATCTTGATCGTCCCGTCCATTTTATATTGTGGTGTCACGCCATGAGCACATCGCCCGTCATGACTGCAAATCAGGCACTTGCCGCCCCTCAGGAGGGACGAATGATGGCGCCGGTACGGGCGTCCTTGATCTCGGATGGATTGGCCTGCCCCCCTACCTCACCGGGCAGGATATAGGCCAGCTGACTTGCCAACGCATCACCAATGTCCACGACCCGACGGGCAGGCTCCTCGCCGGTCAGGTTGGCACTGGTAGAAACCAGTGGCTTGCCAAAGGCACGGCACAGGGCCTGCACCTGAGGATGGGCCGTAACGCGCACAGCCAGGGTATCGAACTGACCCGTCAGCCAGGCCGGCGTGGTCGCACGGGCAGGCATGATCCAGGTGAAGGGGCCGGGCCAGCTCGCCTGCACACGAGCAAGCTGCTCGCTGCTGAGCTGACTCAGGTCGATGTAATCCTGCAGTTGGGTCAGATCGGCGGCGATCAGGATCAGGCCCTTCTCCACCGGACGCTGCTTGATGGCCAGCAGGCGCCGTACCGCAGCCTCGGAGTCGGGATCACATCCCAGACCAAAGACGGCCTCGGTGGCATAGGCGATCACCCCTTCGCGGTGCAGGGCGGCCATCGCTTGTTCAAATTCGTTTGGCATAGAAAAAATGCGACAGCCGGGCTGCCACCTCTCATCACTAGGTTGTAAGTTGAACCGACATGAGGGCACCCTGGTGCCCTCACCTCTTCAGTACATTCGGACGTCTGACCCGCCAGAGCGCCAGCTCATCACCGGCCACTGCAACGCCTGTGATACCGAGCCACATGCGCAGGCCAAGAGGCTGGCGGCGAGGATCGGCGCCCAACGACACGGCCGTAAAGGGGCGGTTCACGGCAAGGTGATAAATCCAGATGAAACACTCCCTTGCCAGCAAGCTGCCTGCGGGCTTATGGCGGCAGGATTATACCCGCTCAATCTGATGACAGCATTTCTTTTGCGGGCAGACCCAGCGCAGACTCCCTCTCACTTTCTTCTCAATCATGATGCCCCAGCCACACTCTGGGCAGGGCATGGGAACAGGCTTGTCATTTACCACGTACTTGCAGTGAGGATAGGCATCACAGGAGTAAAACTGTTTGCCATAACGGGAGGTGCGGCTCACCAGATGGCCCTTGCCACACTCTGGGCAGAGGATCTGGGTATCGTCGCTCTCCTGCAGGGACTCGATATGCTGGCAGGCCGGATACAGGGTACAGCCCACGAACAGGCCGTAGCGCCCCTTCTTGATTGCCAGTGGCTGGCCACAATCTGGGCAGGCCGATCCTTCGAGCACCTTTTCGATGTCGCGGCCGGAGGACGTCAGGGAACGAATAAAATCACAGGAGGGGTAGGCCGAACAGCCCAGGAAGGGGCCATGCTTGCCCTGACGGATCACCAGCTCGGCACCACACTGCGGGCACGGCTCGCGCTCGAATGCATGTTCGTGGGCAGAAAAGAGGTGATGATCGATTTTTGACATGGGCCGCGCCTTGGAATCCAGATGGCCTGAATTCTACCAGCGCGGCACCGGACTGTCAGTGAATGACACCGTCTGACTCGTCAAACACCAGCTCCTCCATCTGCTGGTAGGCATTCTCACTGCCCGGGACGTTGAACAGCACCATCATGACGACCCACTTCAGGTCATCCAGCTCGATATCCGGCTTGTCCAGCTCCAGCAAGCGCTCGATACAGATCTCGCGAGTTTCGGCGTTAAGCACCTGGGCCTGTTCCAGGAACAGCAGGAAACCACGGCACTCGGTGCTGAGGCGAGCCAGCTCTTGCGGGGCGTAGATCCGCATCGAACCTTGCGCACTGGCGGTGACATACACCTCCCGCTCGCTATCATGCAGATTGGCCAGTCGTTCCAGCCAGTTGAGCGCCTTTTCAATCTCCTCCTGATTGAATCCGGCCCGGCTGAGTTCGTCGGTGAGTTCATCCTGCTCGACCATCACATCTGCATCGCTGTGGATGTAGGTCTCGAAAAGGTACATCAATACATCAAACATGATTCGCCCTCCTCGCTCTGACGTATCCACCGGCTACCGCCATCACTGCACCGGCCAGCTCCAGCTCTACCAACCTGCCCAATACCACTTCGACAGGAAGCTGGGCCCGCTCGGCAACGGTATCCACGCTCGTGGTCTCATAATCTACGTTATCCAACAAATCAGCATAAGGCAATTCGCTATTATGCAATGGCTCGGGAGAAGGGTTCGCCAGCCTCTTTAATGGCACAAGGGCAGGCAGCTCTTCCATGACATCAGCCGCATTCAATACCAGCTTGGCCCCTTGCTGAAGCAGACGATTACACCCCGCGGCCTGGGTATTTTGCGGCGCACCCGGTACGGCAAAGACCTCACGGCCCTGCTCCAACGCATAGCGGGCCGTGATGAGTGAGCCGCTTTGTTCGGCCGCCTCCACCACCAGCGTGCCCAGCGACAAGCCACTGATGATGCGATTGCGGCGAGGGAAATGTTCAGCCAGCGGTCCCTGGTCCGGCGCTAGCTCGGAGACAAGCAGACCGCCATGCTCGAGGATCTGCATCGCCAAGCCCTGATGGCGCTTTGGATAGAGACAGTCAAGCCCGGAGCCCAGCACCGCCAACGTCACACCGTCCGATGCCAACGCCTGCTGGTGACAGATTCCATCGATACCCAGCGCCAATCCTGAGGTGATCGCCAGGCCGTTTTCCACCAGTTCGGCGCACAAACGGGCGGCGTTGTCCTTGCCTGCATAGGTGGGATGACGGGTACCTACCATCGCCAGTTGTGGCAGGGAAAGGGCTGCAAGATCCCCGCGGCAATAGAGCAACAAGGGGGCGGCGGGGATCTCTTTGAGCAAAGCAGGATAGGCGGGGTCATCGAGACAAAGGAGGTGATTGCCAGGCGCTTCGGCCCAGTTCAGCCCCTGCTCCACCACGGGTGACGGCCATCTCAGCTGCCGGAGTTGGGCAGATTGCAGGCCAAGCGATCTCAGTACACCATCATCACAGCCAAACAGGGCGTCGATGTCGCCGTCGAAATGCGCTAGCAGACGGGCGGCGGTGACCGGACCGATACCGGTCACCGCATCCAGCGTCAGCCACAGCGACAGCCGCCCGAGTGGAAGTGGCACGTCAGAAATTGCTGACCTGATAACCCGAGCTGACCAGATCCTGGCTCTGCAGGATGAGGCCATAACTCAGCTTGTCATACACCTTGAACAACATGACCCGGGCAATCGCTTCGGAAGGCAGGGTCGATTTGCCAGCTGAGTGAAACGCCTTGTCATAGACGGAAGCATATTCCCGATATGAGACCTTGCCATTCTTGTCCACCATCTCGGCACCGGGACGCAGGATCTCGAGCACATCGCCAGGAGCTATCTGATCGCGCGACCCCTTGTTGATGAGGACAATGTCAAACTTGCCTCCTCCGCGCACCTTGCTCGGCAACTCGATCACATAACCGGGGGAAATAACCGGCGCCGCCTTTGGCATAAAGACGGCAGAGAGGCTCTCCTGCGGTGGCAACGGGATGACCTTGTCTCCCTGATACACCTCGCGCCTGCTGTGCGTCAGAGTGACTCTGGTGCTGTCGTTCGCCAAGCGGTCCTCCGCGCGCGCAGTACCGACGAAAATCGCCTCCTGACCGAGCTGCTCGCCGGTCAGTTTGTCCTTGTAAGTCACCCCAGGGCGATAGATACCATAACTCTGACCCAGATTCAGCGCCCCCTGCACATAGAGGGTGTCCCCCTCCAACATGCCGATATGCTTGTCGTTATTGCCAAGCACATAGGGCAGATCCTTGCTCTGCTGGCTGTCGGCCAGAATGTGATCGGTCTGCAGGAAGGGCACTATCTCGCTGAGAGGCAGGGTCGGAATGGGGTTGGCCTTGTTCTCGTAGCGATTCCTAGGGGACAGGCGAATAACCTGCTTGCCGCCCTGGCTGGCCTTACCCAGACGCGGCTCGCCATTGACCCAGCTCAGTTGCAGCACGTCACCTGGGTAAATCCAGTGTGGATTGGCAATCTGGGGATTGATGTTCCAGAGCCGTGGCCAGAGCCAGGGTTCGGCCAGATACTGACCCGAAATATCCCAGAGAGTATCCCCCTTCTGCACCACATAACTCTCGGGATAGCCGGATTTCAGTGTCAACTGCTGTGCCATGGCACCATTGGCCAGGGCTGTCGCCAGGCAGGCGAGGATGATTTGCTTCAGATGCATAACACTCCCTGTTACTTCTGCACGCAAAGTGTTGCTGTTTTTTGTCGACGTAAATGACTAGAATTACGTCAATATTGACTGCGTTTATATGAAACTAAAGAAAAAACTATGGCCATTCTAGATGTATTGCGTTTCCCCGATGAGCGCCTGCGTACAGTCGCAGCCCCTGTCGAGACCATTACACCCGAGTTACAACAGATTGTAGATGATATGTTCGAAACCATGTACGCGGAGGAAGGCATAGGCCTGGCCGCGACTCAGGTCGACATTCATCAGCGCATCATCGTCATCGACGTCTCTGAAGACCGTGAAGATCAGCTGGTGCTGATCAACCCCGAGATCCTGGAGCAGTCAGGCAGCACCGGCATAGAAGAGGGTTGCCTCTCCGTGCCCGGCAGCCGGGCTCTGGTGCCACGCGCAGAGTGGGTCAAGGTCCGGGCGCTGGATCGCCACGGCAAGCCATTCGAGCTGGAAGCGGACGATCTGCTCGCCATCTGCATACAGCATGAGATGGATCATCTGGTCGGCAAGCTGTTTGTGGATTACTTGTCCCCGCTCAAGCGCCAGCGCATCCGTCAGAAGCTGGAAAAAATGGCCCGTGAAGATCGCAAAGTCCTCTGAGGATCTGCCCCATTGAATAAGCTGAAACTGATTTTTGCCGGTACCCCCGACTTCGCCGCCCGTCACCTGGCGGCGTTGTTGTCTTCCGACCACGAGGTCGTTGCCGTTTACACCCAGCCCGACAAGCCGGCTGGCCGTGGCCAGAAACTGACCGCCAGCCCGGTCAAGGAACTGGCGCTGGCCCACGCTCTGCCTGTCTACCAGCCGGCGTCCCTGCGCAATGAAGAGGCGCAGGCCGAGCTGGCCGCCCTCGGCGCCGACCTCATGGTGGTGGTGGCCTACGGCCTGATCCTGCCCAAGGCGGTACTCGACACCCCGCGGCTGGGCTGTCTCAATGTGCACGGCTCCCTGCTGCCACGCTGGCGTGGTGCCGCCCCCATTCAGCGCGCCATCTGGGCGGGCGATGCCGAAACCGGCGTCACCATAATGCAGATGGATGTGGGGCTGGATACCGGCGCCATGATCCGCAAGGTGAGCTGCACCATCGCCAGTGATGAAACCTCCGCCAGCCTCTATGACAAGCTGGCCGAGCTGGGCCCGCAGGCGCTGGTCGACACCCTCGATGCCATGGCCGCCGGTGACACGACTGCCGAGGCGCAGGACGATACGCTGGCCAACTACGCCCAGAAGCTCTCCAAGGAAGAGGCCCGCATCGACTGGTCCATGGAGGCCGTCGCCATCGAACGCTGCATTCGCGCCTTCAATCCCTGGCCCATCAGCTGGTTCGAGGTCGCGGACCAGACCATCAAGGTGTGGCAGGCCGAGGTCATCGACAGCGACCATGGCCAACCCATCGGCACCCTGCTCAAGACCGACAAGCAGGGGATCGACGTCGCCACCGGCAAGGGGGTGCTGCGTCTACTGACCCTGCAACCGCCCGGCAAGAAGGCCATGTCCGTCCCGGATCTGCTCAACTCTCGCCGCGACTGGTTTGAACCCGGCACGCAATTGCATTGAACTGGATTGAATTGACACAAGCGGGGCCCAGGCCCCGACTTGCGCATCTAAGGTAACGCTATGAAAACACGTGCACAGGCTGCTCTCGTTATTCAACAGGTGCTGGATCAGGGCCAATCCCTCTCCGCTGTTCTGCCTGCTGCCCAGGAGAAGGTGGCGCCTCGCGATCGCGCCCTCCTGCAAGAACTCTGCTACGGCACCCTGCGCTGGCTGCCCCGCCTCGACGCGGCGGTGAGCGAGATGATGGACAAGCCGCTCAAGAACAAGAGCCGCATCTTCCACTATCTGATCCTGGTCGGTCTCTATCAGCTCATCTACACCCGCATTCCGGCTCACGCCGCCGTGGCCGAGACCGTCAATGCCGTCAAGCTGCTCAAGGGCACCTCACTGCGCGGCCTCATCAACGGCGTGCTGCGCAACTTCCAGCGCAGCGCCGAAGTCATACTGCTGCGCATCGACCGGGTGCCCAGCATCCGTCTTGGTCACCCCGAGTGGCTCACCAAGCGCCTGCGTCAGGCCTATCCCGAGGATTGGGAGTTCATCATGGAGGCCAACAACCAGCGCCCTCCCATGTGGATCCGCAACAACAGCCAGCGCCAGAGCCGCGAACAGATGCTGGCCCGCATGGCCGACGTGGGCATCAATGCGGTGGCTGGCGAAGAGGGGGAGGATTGCATCCTGCTGGAGCGCCCCTGCGATGTGACCAAGCTGCCCGGTTTCGAAACCGGTGACTGCTCGGTACAGGACGGCGCCGCCCAGCAGGCCGCCCGCCTGCTCGATCCCCAGCCGGGTGAGTGGGTGCTGGATGCCTGCGCCGCTCCCGGTGGCAAGACCGCCCACCTGCTGGAGCTGCAGCCCGCCCTCGCCGGTGTGGTCGCCGTGGATGCCGACGAGAACCGCCTCAAGCGGGTGCAGGAGAACCTGGATCGCATCGGCCTCACCGCCCGGGTGATCCACGGGGATGCCAGTACACCGGATCTGTGGTGGCCCGAGGGCCAGTTCGACCGCATCCTGCTGGACGCCCCCTGCTCCGCCACCGGCGTCATCCGCCGCCACCCCGACATCAAGTGGCTGCGCCGGGATCAGGACATCCGCGAGCTGGCTGAGCTCCAGCGCCGCATTCTGAACGCCCTCTGGGCGAAGCTCAAAAGCGGCGGTACCCTGCTCTATGCCACCTGCTCGGTGCTGCCGGAAGAGAACCGCGACCAGATCCGCGCCTTCCTGGCTGACACCAAGGATGCCCGTCTGGTGCCGCTGCACCAGCAAGACAACCCGGATTGCCCGGGTCGCCAGTTCCTGCCCGGCGAGACGGAGATGGACGGCTTCTATTATGCCAAGCTGATCAAGCAGTAAGCTGCAGATAAGGGGTCGGGGCGCCGTATCTGGCGCCCTCGTTTCGAAGCAACCTTGGGCAAGATTTCTCTATGAAAATCATCATTCTTGGCGCAGGTCAGGTGGGTGGCACGCTGGCGGAAAACCTCGCCGGCGAGAACAACGACATCACCATAGTCGACACCGACAGCGACCGCCTGCGGGAGCTGCAGGACAAGTTCGACCTGCGGGTGGTGAACGGCCACGGCGCCCACCCCAGGGTGCTGCGCGAGGCGGGGGCCCAGGATGCGGACATGCTGGTCGCCGTCACCAATAGTGACGAGACCAACATGATCGCCTGTCAGGTGGCCTACTCCCTGTTCAACACCCCGAACAAGGTGGCTCGCATCCGCTCCCCCGCCTATCTGGTGGAACGGGATCGCCTGTTCTTGCCGGAATCCGTGCCGGTAGATCACCTGATCGCCCCCGAGCAGCTGGTGACCGACTATGTGCGTCGCCTCATCGAGTATCCAGGCGCGCTGCAGGTAGTTGACTTTGCTGGTGGCAAGGTGGGTCTGGTGGCCGTCAAGGCCTACTACGGCGGCCCGCTGGTGGGCAATGCCCTCTCCACTCTGCGGGATCACATGCCGAACATCGAGACCCGGGTGGCCGCCATCTTCCGCCAGGGCCGCTCCATCCGCCCCCAGGGCACCACCATCATCGAAGCGGATGACGAGGTGTTCTTCGTCGCCGCCGCCGGTCACATCCGCGCCGTGATGTCCGAGCTGCAACGCCTCGAGAGCCCCTACCGTCGCATCATGATCGTCGGTGGCGGCAATATCGGTGCCGGTCTTGCCCGCCAGCTGGAGAAGCGTTACAGCGTCAAGCTGATAGAGCGCAACCAGAAACGGGCGGAGCAGCTCTCGGAGATCCTGGAGAACACCATCGTCTTCTGTGGCGACGCGGCAGATCAGGAGCTGCTGGCGGAGGAGCATATCGACCAGATCGACGTCTTTATCGCCGTGACCAACGAGGACGAGGCCAACATCATGTCGGCCCTGCTCGCCAAGAAGATGGGTGCCAAGAAGACAATGGTGCTGATCCAGCGCGGCGCCTACGTTGACCTGGTGCAGGGAGGCTCCATCGACATCGCCATCTCGCCCCAGCAGGCCACCATCTCGGCCCTGCTGACCCACGTGCGCCGTGCCGACATCGCCAACGTCTACAGTCTGCGCCGCGGCGCCGCCGAGGCCATCGAGGCCATTGCCCACGGTGACGAGAACACCTCCAAGGTAGTGGGCAAGACGGTGGGTGAGCTCAAACTGCCGCCCGGCACTACCATAGGCGCTGTCGTGCGCGGAGATGAGGTATTGATCGCCCACGATCGCACCCAGATCCAGCAGGATGACCACGTGGTGATGTTCCTGGTGGACAAGAAGTACATCCCGGAAGTGGAACGCCTGTTCCAACCCAGCCCTTTCTTCCTGTAAGCCCTACATGCAACAGGCAACGACATTCAGACCCGGACATTTCCCAGAGGGAAGGTCCGGGTCTTTTTTCAATCAACGACCAGGTTATCTTGCATGATCAAGCTGCGTCCCATCGTCTTCACCCTCGGGCTGGTGCTCTCCAAGCTGGCCCTGTTCATGTGGCTGCCCACCCTGCTGGCACTGCTCACCGGCTCAGAAGGCTTCGTCGAGTTTCTCAAATCCGTGCTGATCACCCATGGCGCCGCCCTGATCTGCCTGCACTACGGGCGCAAGGTGGAGTTTCATCTCGGGGTACGGGAGATGTTCCTGCTCACCACCTCGGTCTGGGTGGTTGCCTGCATCTTCGGCGCTCTGCCGTTCGTCTTCATCACGCACATCAACTTTGCCGACGCCTACTTCGAGACCATGTCCGGCGTCACCACCACGGGATCTACCGTGCTGTCAGGGCTGGACGGCATGGCCCACAGCATACTGCTGTGGCGCTCCATCCTGCAGTGGCTGGGGGGCGTGGGCTTCATCGTGATGGCGGTGGCCGTGCTGCCCTACTTAAACGTCGGCGGCATGAAGCTGTTCCAGACCGAGAGCTCCGATTGGTCCGACAAGAGCGCGCCGCGCGCCAAGACGGTCGCCAACAACATAGTGGTGGTCTATCTGGTGCTCTCCATGCTCTGCTTCCTCGCCTACTGGGTGAGCGGCATGACGCTGTTCGAGGCGGTCAACCACGCCATGACGACGCTGAGCACCGGGGGATACTCCACTTCGGATCAGTCCATGTCCCACTTCTCCAACTCGGCGCACTGGATCGGCACCCTCTTCATGTTCCTCGGCGGCCTGCCCTTCCTGCTCTATGTGCAGGCCCTCTCCCGCCGTGACAACAGCCTGCTGCGGGATGCACAGGTGCAGGGCTTCTTCTGGCTCATCGTCTGGGTGACGGTCGTCGTCACCTTCTATCTCTGGGTAAGGGATATTTACGGCTTCATGGATGCCTTGCGCATCAGCAGTTTCAACATCGTCTCCGTGCTCACCACCACGGGCTATGGCCTCGGCGACTTCGGCACCTGGGGGCCCCTCACCAGTATCATCTTCATGATCCTGCTGGCGCTCGGTGCCTGCTCCGGCTCCACCTCCGGCGGCCTCAAGATCTTCCGGGTGCAGGTGGCCTTCGCCCTGTTCAAGAAGCAGATGCGCCAGCTGATGCACCCCTCAGCCGTGTTCCCGCAAAAATACAACGGCCGCCCGGTCAACGACGCCATCATCCGCTCCATGATCTCCTTCGTGCTGGCCTACTTCGCCATCATCTTGCTGATCGCCGCCCTGCTCGCCGCCATCGGCCTGGATCCCCTCACCGCCATCTCGGGCTCCATCACGGCGGTGGCCAACGTGGGCCCCGGCATGGGCCCCGTCATCGGTCCCAGCACCAACTTCGCCAGCCTGCCGGATTCGGCCAAGTGGATACTGTCGTTCGGCATGCTGTTGGGACGGCTCGAGATCCTGACCGTGGCGGTGATCTTCTTCCCCTCCTTCTGGAAGCAGTAGGACCTCACCGGTACGGGACGACAAAAAGGACAGTCCGCAGGCTGCCCTTTTTGTCTGCTTTCGGTCGCCTCAATCGGCAGACTCTTCCCGCTCCAGCGCGCGGTTGATCATAGGTTCCGGCAGGGGCTTGGTGACCTCGACTCCCAGCTCGCGAAAACGCTCGGCCTGGGCGATCAGGTTGCCACGGCCGTTGACCAGTCGCCCCATCGCCTTGTCGTAGCTCTCCTGCGCCTTGTGCAGGCTGCCCCCCATCTGCTGCATCTCCTCCACGAACAGCCGCAGCTTCTCGTAGAGGCGACCGGCCCGCTCCGCTATCTGGCGCGAGTTCTGGTTCTGCCGCTCGTAACGCCACAGGTTCTCTATGGTGCGCAGCGCCACCATCAGGTTGGTGGGGCTCACCAGCAGGATGTTGTGATCCAGCCCATAGCGCACCAGGGAGGGGTCCGCTTCGAGGGCGGTGAGGAAGGCAGGCTCCACCGCCACGAACATCAACACATAGTCCAGGGTGCGCACCCCGGGCAGTTGCTGGTAATCCTTGCGGCCCAGCTCGCGGATGTGGTTTCGCACCGAGGTGACGTGCTCCTTGAGCGCCACCGCCTTCTCAAGCTCGTCGTCCGAGTTGTACCAGCGCTCATAGGCGGTCAGCGACACCTTGGCGTCTATGATGATGTCCTTGTCCTGGGGCAGGTGGACGATGACGTCCGGCTGATAGCGCTTGCCCTTGTCCACCTCGATGTTGACCTGGGTGTGGTACTCGTGACCCTCCCGCAGGCCGCATTCGCTGAGGATCCGCGCCAGTACCACCTCCCCCCAGTTGCCCTGCTGCTTGCTGTCCCCCTTGAGCGCCCGGGTCAAGGCCGCCGCCTCTTCGGTCATGCGGGCGTTAAGCTCGGCGAGGCGCTCCAGCTCGAACTTGAGGCTGTGACGCTGGGCCGTCTCCTGGGCATGGGTCTCCCCCACCTGGCGACGAAAGCCCTCGAGCTGCTCTTTCAGCGGTGTCAGCAACAGATCCAGGCTGTTCTGGTTCAGTTCACGGAAGTTACCTGAGTTTTGTTCGAAGATACGATTGGCGAGGTTCTCGAATTGCTGGCTGAGGCGAGCCTCCGCCTGCTGCTGTAGTTGCAGCTTCTCGGCGCTGGCGATGCGCTCGCTGCGCAGGGTGGCTTCGGCATCCTTGAGGCGGGCGGTGAGCTTGAGCAGCAAGGCCTGCTGCTGCTCCAGCTTCTGCTGGCCCAGCATCTTCTCATCCTGCAGCTCGTCGAACCTGTCCTGCAGCGCCTGATGACGCTCCTCGATCAGCAGGGTCTCCTCACGGGCCGTGCGACGCCCCGCCAGCCAGCCTAGCAGCAGGGCGAGCAGACCCGCCAGCAATGCAGGCAGCCAGGTCGTCATCGGGATCATCGCCGGCTCCGCTGACGCAGAAAGAGTTCGAGGTAACGGTTGAGCAGCAACCAGAACAGGACATAGATGAGATAGGCGGCCAGCACCACCCACTTGTGACTATTGACCCCGGTGTCGAGCTCGGCGAACTCGATCTCCTTGATGCGGCAGTAGGCCCACATCAGCAGGGGGAAGACATAGAGCAGAGAAGCACGCCACAGAAATAACCACATGAGTTCATCAGATCCCGCAAAAAGACTCGCCTAGCTTACACAAGGGCAACCCGGCTTGCGATCTTGGCCAGCGCTATTCTCTGGCTTGCTGGCGGAAAACTGGCTAAAATTAACCCCTAATAGGTATAGGGGTGGGCATGACTCATTTTTTCTGTCGCTGGCTGACGCACGCACTGGGGGGCTCCAGCAAACCGGACATGGTTTGCCACGAGGCGCGCCCGCCCTGGGCCATCGAAGAGTCGCAATTCCTCTCTCTCTGCCGCCGCTGCGGCGAGTGTTTCAAGGCCTGCCCCAACGGCCTGCTCAAGCCTGCCGACCAGCCCGAATATGCAGGCACCCCCATCGCCGGCACCCCTGTGCTGGATCTCACCTGTGGCCAGTGCAGCTACTGTGGCAGTTGCGCCAGAGCCTGCCCCACCGGGGCGCTGGATCTGCGGCTCGGCCGCCAGGTGCAGACCCGAGTGCGGATAGAGGCGAGCTGTCAGGCCCGTAAAGGCTTCTACTGCTTGCTGTGCGAGGATGCATGCCCCCAGCAGGCGATCAAGGCCAGCAGCGAGGGGGTGAGCGTCAACATGGCGGCCTGCGATGGTTGCGGCGCCTGCGGCCTCGCCTGCCTGCACGGTGCCATCACCCTGATCCCCCAGCTCTGACGGCTCCGGCATCCCGACGCCCCCACATCCGTCCCAGCATACATGCCAGACAGCAAAAAGGCCCCTCGGGGCCCTTTCACCGTCATGACCCTCAGGCCATGGTCAGGATATTGTCCTGCTCTATCCCCAGCAGGTGGCACAGCCGGGTCGGATCCCGCACCGCATCCGCCAGGGTGTATTCCCCCAGCACCTCGAGGAAGGCGTTCATGGCGCGGCGCAAGATGCCCTGAATGCGGCAGCCGCCGGAGAGGCGGCAGTTCTCGCGCTTGCAGTCCACCGGGCAGAGCACGTGCTCCATGTCCATCACCACATCGCGCAGGTTGATGGAGACGGCGGAGCGGCCGAGACGGATGCCGCCATGCTTGCCACGTACCGTTTCGATGTACCCCTTGATGCCGAGCTGATGCACTATCTTGACCACGTGGTTGCGGGAGATGGCGAAGGTGTCGGCCACTTCCGTGATGGTCGACAGGCGATCACCGGGCTGGATCGCCAGAAACGTCAGGGTACGCAGGGCATAGTCGGTAAATCGTGTCAGTTGCATGGTCGCACTTGCCTCTTACTACAAGCCAGAAATCAGGACGACAGCCAGTGGCCAGAGAGGTGAGACTGCACGTGCGCCCGCACAGGTGTCGCGTCTTCAGCCGGGTCGTGGAGTGACAAGGTTAAGAGCAGCTCTGGCGGGTGTCGACGAAGATGTACATAAATCGACACTTTCTTTGATTGATCGCAAACTTGCCGGCTCGGGGCGGGGTTTTGGCCATTTCCGGCGGCTAAATTCCATCGGCAGGCACGGGGCCACAGGGTGGCGGGCGGGCTGTCAGTGGGGATGTTTCAGCCAGGTTTTCAGGGCCTGGGAGGGGATGGAACTCTCGGAGGCCACCGCGAAGGCGCCCCAGTCCACCGCGCACTGCAGGGCATCCCTCATCGCCATGCCGCGGGCCAGACCGTGGATAAGGCCGCCGGCGAAGGCATCCCCCGCCCCCGTGGTGTCGACCACGGACACAGGCCGCGCCGCCACCCGCACCTGCTCCTCACCGTGGATGGCCACAGCCCCCGCCTTGCCCTCGGTCAGCACCAGCCATTCGAGCTGATCCCCTGCAAGTTGGCGGGCATGCTGCCAGGGGTCGCCCACCTCGGCAAGATCGGCTCGGGAGGCCACCAGCACGTGGCAGGGGCGGCGAGCCTGCCCGCCCTTGGGATACTGGGCCACCACGAAACTCTTGCCCAGCATCTGGCGCATGTAGCCGATGATGGCGGTGCCGGGGTAGTTCACATAGAGGCAGTCCACCCCCTCGGTCGGCATGTCGCCGGGCAGGTCCGGGCGGCGTGGACGGCGCAAGATGGTACGCTCCCCGGTGGAGTCCACTAGCACCAGCAGCTCCCCCGTCTCGCCGCCGAAGCGCTCCACGTGGGAGCAGTCCAGCCCATGGCCCGCCGCCTGCTCCAGCAGCCAGTCGCCGGTCTCGTCCAGCCCGATGCGGGAGGCAATGATGACCTCGTGCCCAGCCCACACCAGCCCTATGCCGGTGTTGGCGGCGCCGCCGCCGAGCCTGCGCCCCTGATCCACGTATTGCAGGCGCGCCCCGGCCACCAGGGGTTCGGCCAGGGAGAGCACATGATCACAGTTGAGATTGGCAAGCAGCAGGATGCGGGACATGGGGACCTCGGCAGGGCGGGCAGGATCCGGCACCCAGCGGCACCGGATCTGTCACGGAAGACGACTCAGTAGACGGGCAGCTCCACCCCGACCAGCAGTTCGTCGATGCGCGCCTGGGTCGGCTGCTGCATCACGTTCTGGATCATCTCCTTGGTGAGATGGGGGGAGAAGGAGCTGATGAAGTCATACATGTAGTTCTGCAAGAGGATGCTCTTGCTGAAGCAGAGCTGGGCCGGGCAGGGTTCGAACAGGTGCTCCAGATTGATGGCCACCAGGCCGGGGGCATCGGTGTCGTTGGCCACCAGCGACGAGATGATGCCGATGCCAAAGCCCAGCTCCACGTAGCGCTTGATGACGCCCGCATCCATCACCGTCATGTAGTAGTTGGGGCTGAGGCCGGCCGCCTGGAACACCCTGTCCTGCACCTGACGCCCGGTGGCGCCACTCTCGTAGCTGAGGATGGGGTACTGGCAGAGCTGCTCCAGGGTCGGTTTCTTCACCTTGGCCAGGGGGTGATCCTGGGGCACCACCAGTGACAGGGTCCAGAGGTAGGCGGGCAGCGCGATCAGCTCCTTGTCGAAGCCTATCTCGTGGGCAACGATGGAAAAATCCGAGTAACCCTTGCTGATCTGCTCCTTGGTAGCCGACATCACGGGGTGCAGGTGGAACGAGATCTTGGGGTACTTCTTGGTGAAATAGGTGACGCTTTTCGGCAGCAGGTAGCGGGCTATGGTGTGGGTGGTGTGGATGTTGAGGGTGCCCACCGTCGGGTCCAGGTACTCCCGGGAGATGGCCTTGATCTTGCTCTCTATGTTGAGCATGGCCTCGGCACACTTGATGATCTCCTCCCCCACAGGGGTGATCCTGTGCAGGTGCTTGCCGCGACGCTCGAAGATGCGTACCCCCAGCTCGCTCTCCAGCAAGCCGATCTGCTTGCTCACCCCAGGCTGGCTGGTATAGAGCGCATCGGAAGCGACGGAGACGTTGAGATTGTGGTCCCGCACCGCGATCAGATACTTCAACTGCTGTAGTTTCAAGGTTGCACCCTCACAGGCTGGCGCGGCTGTCATCAGATGGACAAGGCCGCCACAAATGGCGGCCAGTGTACCATCCGAACTCGGCATATCACCGCTTGATCCTTCATTTTGCTACAAAATCTAGCATCTGCCGGGGGGATATGACAAACGGACGCTCAGCGCACGGCGGGGCCGACCGGCAGCATGCCGAGGAACTGCAGCAACCACTGCATCATGGTGGCCGAGTCCACTTCTCCCTCCAGGGAGGAGAGGCTGCTCTGGTAGTGCTCGTCGGGCAGCCGATCCCGCCGCCGCTCGATCAGCGCCCGGTTGTACTCCACCGAAAACTCCGGATGACCCTGGATGGCGACTATGTGATCCCCCTGCAGGAACATGAAATTCGGGCAAAAATCGTTGCCCGCCAGCAGGGTCGCCCCCGGGGGCAGCTGCTCCACCTGATCCTGGTGACTGGCCAGGATCCGTATGGTCTCCAGCCCCGGCTGCATCCAGGGTTTCGCCTCCTGCATGGGGTGGACGGAGACGCCGAGCCCCCAGCCCTTGGTGGACTTCACCACCTCCCCCCCCAGCGCCTGGGCGATCACCTGATGGCCGAAGCAGATGCCGGCCAGCTTGACGTTGGCATCGTGGGCCCGCCGGATCCAGTCGCGCAGCGCCAGGATCCAGGGGATGTCGCTGTAGGCATCGTGGCGCGATCCTGTGATGAGCCAGGCATCGCACTCGTTCAAGTCGCTCGGCAGCTCCCCATCGAGCGCCGACCAGACCCTGTATTCCAACGCCGGGGCCAGCGCCCGGAATCCCTTGATAAACATCTCGGAGTAAACGGGGCCGAAACTCCCAACCAAGTCGGGGTCCAGCCGGTCACAATCGAGAATTCCCAGTCGCATCTGTTACTCCTTCACAGGGATAGCGGGACACGCCGGCGGACTCCTTCCGCCGGGCCATGCCAGGGCTAGCTGCTGCATGTTGATCATTTCATGGTCGGCATGGAGAACTCGGCGCCGGCCCGCAGGCTCTGGGGCCAGCGTGCAGTCACCGTCTTCATCCGGGTATAGAAGCGTACCCCGTCCGGCCCGTGCATGTTGAGCGGCCCGAAGATGGACCGCTTCCAGCCACCGAAGCTGTGAAACGCCATGGGCACAGGTATGGGTACGTTCACCCCTACCATACCGACCTGAACCCGAGTGGTGAAGTCCCTTGCGGTATCCCCGTCGCAGGTAAAGATGGCGGTGCCGTTGCCGTACTCGTGTTCGTTGATGAGGCGCAGGGCCGTCTCGTAGTCCGGCGCCCGCACTATGGCGAGCACGGGGCCGAAGATCTCCTCCCGGTAGATGCGCATCTCGGGGCCGACCCGGTCGAACAGACTGCCGCCGATAAAGTAGCCCTCACCGTGACTGACACCGCGACCATCGACCACCAGTTCAGCCCCCTCTGCCACCCCCTGATCAACGTAGCCGCGCACCTTGGCCAGGTGTTCGCGGCTGATGAGCGGCCCCATCTCGTTCTCCGGGCTCTGACCCAGACCGGGCCCGACCCGCAGGGCCGCCACCAGAGGCGAGAGTTTAGCGACCAGCGCATCGGCGGTGGCATCGCCGACCACCAGAGCCACCGAGATCGCCATGCAGCGCTCGCCGGCCGCACCGTAGGCCGCCCCCATCAGGGCGGAAACCGCCTGATCGAGATCCGCATCCGGCATCACCAGCATGTGGTTCTTGGCACCGCCCAGGGCCTGCACCCGCTTGCCGTGGGCCGAGGCGGTGGCATAGATGTACTGGGCGATGGGGGTGGAGCCGACGAAAGACACCGCCTGTACCCGTGGGTCGGTCAGCAGCACATCCACCACCTCCTTGTCGCCGTTGACCACATTGAGCACCCCGTCCGGCAGACCCGCCTGCTTGAGCAGTTCGGCCATGCGCAGGGCCAGAGAGGGATCTTTCTCTGACGGCTTGAGGATGAAGCTGTTGCCGCAGGCCAGCGCCACCGGGAACATCCAGAGCGGCACCATGGCCGGGAAGTTGAACGGCGTGATGCCAGCGCAGACCCCCACCGGCTGCATCATGGAGTGGCTGTCCACCCCCCGGCCCACGTTGAGGGAGTGCTCCCCCTTGAGCAGATGGGGAATGCCGCAGGCAAACTCCACCACCTCCAGACCCCGGGTTAGTTCCCCCTGGGCGTCGGAGAACACCTTGCCGTGCTCGCGGCTGATGAGGCGGGCCAGCTCGTCCCTGTGCTGCTCCATCAGCTCCTTGAAGCGGAACATCACCCGCGCCCGCACCAGCGGCGGGGTCTGGGACCAGTCGGCGAAGGCGCGCTCGGCACTGGCGATGGCATCGAGGCACTCGGCAGCGGTGGAGAGGGCCACAGTGCCCTGCTGCTGGCCGGTGGCCGGATCGAAGATGGCGCCGAAACGCTCGCTGCGGCTCTCTATGGTTTCACCGTCGATGAAGTTGTCGATCCTGTAACTCATAAATCCTCCGTGATGGGTCATTCGCGTCATTCCTGCGCGCGGCCGTGGGCATCAGGCACAGGAAGAGGGCGCCCGACGGGCGCCATGCAATCGGGTGAAACGTTATTCCTGGGTCTGCAACACGTCCTGCAGCAGAGTGAAGAGGTCGTCAATCTGGCTGCGCTCGATGATGAGGGGGGGTGACAGGGCGATGATGTCGCCGGTCACCCGGATAAGTGCCCCCTTCTCGAAGCAGCGTACGAACACCTCGTAGGCCCGCTTGCCCGGCGCGTCTGGCAGGGATTCGAGCTCTATGCCCGCCACCAGACCGTAGTTGCGCACATCCTTCACATGCTTGCAGCCCCTGAGGGAATGGGCCGCCTCCTCCCAGTAGCCGGCCAGATCGGCGGCGCGAGTCAGCAGATTCTCGTTGCGGTAGATCTCGAGCGTCGCCAGACCCGCGGCGGCGGCCACAGGGTGACCGGAATAGGTGTAGCCGTGGAACAGCTCGATGGCCCCCTTGCCTGCGGCCATCATGTCGTCATAGATGTGGTTCTGGACCAGCACCGCGCCCATGGGAATGGCGCCGTTGGTGAGCCCCTTGGCGCAGGTGATAAGGTCGGGGATGACGTCGAACTCCTGGGCGGCAAAGGCGGAGCCCAAACGGCCGAAGCCGGTGATCACCTCGTCGAAGATCAGCAGGATGCCGTGTTTGGTGCAGATCTCCCTCAGCCGCTTGAGGTAGCCCTTTGGCGGCATGATGACGCCGGTGCTGCCGGCGATGGGCTCGACGATGACGGCCGCTATGTTGCTGGCGTCATGGAGGAAGACGATCTTCTCCAGCTCGTCGGCCAGGGTGAGATCTTCCTCGGGCAAGCCCCTGGTGAAGGCATTTTTCCCGATGTTGAGGGTGTGGGGCAGGTGATCCACCCCCCCAAGCAGGGAGCCGAACCACTTGCGGTTGCCGGGGATGCCGCCCACCGAGATGCCGCCGAAGCCGACCCCGTGGTAACCGCGCTCACGACCTATAAGCCGGGTGCGGGTGCCCTGACCGCGGGCCCGCTGCCAGGCCAGCGCTATCTTGAGCGCCGTGTCGACGGATTCGGAGCCAGAGTTGGTATAGAAGACGTGGCCGAAGCCCTTGGGGGCTATCTCCACCAGCCGGTTGGCCAGCTCGAACGGCAGAGGGTGTCCCATCTGGAATGTGGGGGCGAAATCGAGGTGAGAGATCTGCTGGGAGACCGCCTCGGCAATCTCGCGTCGACCATGGCCCGCGTTGCAACACCAGAGCCCGGCAGTGCCATCCAGTATCTTGCGGCCATCCTCTGAGTGATAATACATCCCCTCTGCCGACTTCAGGATGCGCGGCGCCGCCTTGAACTGCTGGTTGGCGGTGAAGGGCATCCAGAAGGCGGACATGTCGGGGGTATTGATGTCGCTAATCGGTTTCATGGTCACCTCATCCTTAAGGCGTTTAGTAACACTTGGCTGATGCCTATTAAATTAAACACCTGAGTTCCTAAAAAGGGGCGGTTTATCGCCCCTGCTTGGTGTCACCCCCTCGGGGTGGTATAAGATATTTAACACAATTTTAATAATAGTAAACAGTCAAGGAGTGTCTATCGATGGATATCGGTCACCGCCTCAAGGCGGTTCGCACCAAGGCGGCCCTCTCCCAGCGCGAGCTGGCCAAGCGCTCCGGTGTGACCAACGGTTTTATTTCCCAGATCGAGAAAAATCAGGTGAGCCCCTCGGTCGCGTCGCTGCGCAAGGTGCTGGAAGGCATCCCCATGTCGCTCGCCAGCTTCTTCACTGATGAGACGGAGATGGATTCCGAGGTGATCTTCCGCGCGGATGACATGCCGGATCTCGGCACCCACCCCATCAGCTATAAATTGGTGGGCCACAGCCGGGCCAACCGCGCCATCGGCATGATGCAGGAGGTGCTGCCCCCAGGGGCCGACACCGGCGACGACATGCTGAGTCACGAGGGGGAAGAGTGCGGCATCGTCATCAGGGGACAGGTGGAGGTCACCGTCGGCGAGCAGGTACATCTGCTGGCCCCAGGGGATGGCTACTACTTCGACAGCCGCACCCCGCACCGCTTCCGCAACGTGGGGGAGCAGGAGTGCGTGCTGATCTCTGCCAACACGCCGGCCAGCTTCTGATCCCCATGGGTAGCCTGGGCCGCTCGCCCCTCCACGAAGCGGCCCTGCAGCCTGGGTAAGGTCAGCCGCAGATCGGGGTCTGGACTCGGGCACGGAGCGGCAAGTGTTTAATGAATTGTTACAAGATGGATTTACAAGCGGCAGGATGTTTAGCATATTGATACGCGAAGACGTTTTTTGCCGGTTCAAGGAGTGAACATGAGTGACCTGACCCTGGCCCAGTGGCAACACAAGGCCGCCCATCTGACCCTGCCCTCGCAAGCCTTTATCGATGGCAATTACCGGGATGCCGTCAACGGCGCCACCTTCGATTGCATCAACCCGGCCAACGGCCAGTTGCTGACCAAGGTGGCCTCCTGCGACGCCGCCGACGCCGAGCTGGCGGTGCAGGCCGCCCGCGCTGCCTTCGATGACAAGCGCTGGAGCGGGCTCTCCCCGAAACAGCGCAAGCTGATCATGCAGCGCTTCGCCGAACTGATGCGCCTCAACCAGGTGGAGCTGGCCCTGCTGGAGTCCCTGGACATGGGCAAACCCATCGGCGATGCCATGGGCTATGACGCCCCGGCCGCCGCCAACTGCATCGCCTGGAACGCCGAAGCCATCGACAAGATCTACGATCAGGTCGCCCCGGTGGAAGAGTCCGCCCTGGCCCTGGTGACCCGGGAGGCGCTCGGGGTTGTGGCGGCCATAGTGCCCTGGAACTTCCCGCTGGTGATGGCCTGCTGGAAGCTGGGCCCGGCGCTCGCTACCGGCAACTCCGTCATCCTCAAGCCGTCTGAAAAGTCCCCCCTCACCGCCCTGCGCATCGCCGGCCTTGCGAAAGAGGCGGGCATCCCGGACGGCGTCTTCAACGTGCTGCCGGGCTTTGGCCACACAGTGGGCGAGGCGCTGGCCTTGCACATGGACGTGGACTGCATCACCTTCACCGGCTCCACCAAGATCGGCAAGCATCTGGTGCAGTGCTCCGGCAAGTCGAACCTCAAACGCGCCTTTATGGAGTGTGGCGGCAAGAGCCCCAACATAGTGCTGGCGGACGCGCCTGATCTGGACGCCGCCGCCAGGAGTGCCGTGGGCGCCATCTTCTACAACCAGGGCGAGGTGTGCACCGCCGCCTCCCGCCTGCTGGTGCAGAACAGTATCAAGCCGCAATTCATGGAGCGCCTGCTGGCCCATGCCCGCGAGTGGATAGCCGCCAACCCGCTGGATCCCGCCACCCGCATCGGCGCCATGGTGGACGGCATTCAGATGGAGCAGGTGCTCAACTACATCGCCATCGGCCAGCAGGAGGGCGCCAGACTGCTGCTGGGGGGCAAGCGCACCCACACAGAGAGCGGCGGCTTCTATATCGAGCCCACCATCTTCGACGACGTAACCCCGCAGATGCGCATCTTCCGAGAGGAGATCTTCGGCCCTGTACTGGCGGTGACCGGCTTCGACACGCTGGAAGAAGCCATCGCGCTGGGCAACGACACCGACTACGGTCTGGCCGCCGCGATCTGGACGGCGGATCTCAACAAGGCGGTGAAAGGCTCCCGCGCCCTGCGCGCCGGCACCGTGTTCGTCAACAACTGGGATGGGGGCGACATGACGATGCCGTTCGGCGGCTTCAAGCAGTCCGGTAACGGTCGCGACAAGTCACTGCACGCCCTGGAGAAATATACCGAGCTGAAAAGTAACTGGATCCAGCTCGATTAACGTCGAATATGACGAGATCAGGCAATAAAGGGGGAGAAATCCCCCTTTTTCATTTTTACCCTTTCCTCAACAGCTTCAATCGATATAATCATCAAATAGACAAGCCCTTAAATATAAAGATAAAAATGCTGTTTTTTCTGGGAAGTGTACTGTTTCTGGTGGTGGGCCTGCCGCTGCTCTTCTTCATGCTGGGCGAGGGTGAGGCCTATGTGACCTGGGGTCCCTGGATCTCCGCCATCGCACTCATGCTGTGGCTGCTCATGGATGTAGAGAAGATCCGCCGCGGCGGTCGGCGCTGAGTCGATTCCATGCTGTAAAAATCTCGCCAAACGGCATTTATTAACTTCTTTCCCCCCAAAAGGATCGCTACACTGACTTTTTGCGATGTTTTCCAACATCCGACTCTCCAGTGAAGGTTATCCGCATGCAGCAACAGATCCAGCGCCAGGGCATCATCTATGCCCTGTGCGCCTATACCCTTTGGGGCCTGGCGCCCATCTATTTCAAGACCATTTCCGCCGTCCCGGCCGCCGAGATCCTGACCCACCGCATGATCTGGTCCTGCGCCCTGCTGATGGTGCTGACCCTGATCGGCCGCCAGTGGCACAAGGTGCAGGCGGTGTTGCGCCAACCCAGGGTGCTGCTCACCCTGGCCTTCACCTCGGTCACCGTCGGCGGCAACTGGCTGCTGTTCATCTGGGCCATCAACAACGGTCACATGCTGGATGCCAGCCTCGGCTACTACATCAACCCGCTGTTCAACGTGCTGCTCGGCATGGTGTTTCTGAGCGAGAAGCTGCGTCGCCTGCAGTGGTGGGCGGTGGGACTGGCGGTGATAGGGGTTGCCGTCCAGCTCATCGCCTTCGGCTCCCTGCCCTGGATAGCCCTGGTGCTGGCCTCGAGCTTCGCCATCTATGGCCTGATCCGCAAGAAGCTGGCCCTGGATGCCCTCACCGGCCTGCTGATCGAGACCATGATCATGTTGCCGCCGGCCGCCATCTACCTCTGGGGATTCGCCGACAGCCCCACCAGCCACCTCACGCAAAACGACTGGCACCTGAACCTGCTGCTGATCGCCGCCGGGGTCGTGACCACGGCGCCCCTGCTCTGCTTCACCGCCGCCGCCACCCGGCTCAAGCTCTCCACCCTGGGCTTCTTCCAGTACATAGGCCCCAGCCTGATGTTCATCCTGGCGGTCACCCTCTACGGGGAGGCGCTGGCGCTGGACAAGATGATCACCTTCGGCTGCATCTGGAGCGCTCTGATGCTGTTCAGCCTGGACGGGTTGCGCAGCGGCAAGCGGCGTCAGGGGGCCGGTTGAGCAGCCGAATGCCCGGCCACTGCAATAATCTACAAGCCAAGAGTCGGCTTTCGGGTTATCAATAGGCCATGAGCGCCTCTCCATCCCGCATCCATTACTGGCAATCCCGGCTGCTGCCGGGAGTTGAACTCTCCCACTCCCATCACAGGGAGTTCAGCTATGGCCGCCACGTGCACCTGGACTACCACATAGGTCTGGTGCAGCAGGGCGGCCAGAAGTTCATCCACAAGGGCAGCAGCCACAACCTGGTGCGCGGCCAGCTCTCCACCGTCAACCCTGACGAGATGCACGACGGCCTCAGCCTGCTGCCGGAAGGGTACGAGGTACGGGTGTTCGCCATCGCCCCTGAGCAGCTGGCCCGCTGGCTGCCAGACAGCCCGGAGCCCTTCTTCGATCAGGGCTTGCAGCGCCGACCCGACCTCTATCAGGGCTTCGCCCGGCTGCACATGTATCTGGATCAACCCGAGCCCGATGCCCTGCTGGCGGAGAGCCAGCTCTTGGCCCTGCTCGGCGAGCTGCTGCACCTGGCACCGGAGCGCCATGCCCTGGCGGATCCCCAGATAAGGTTCCTGCGCGACCATCTGCTGGGCCAGCTGGACGGGCACCACAGCCTGGAGGATCTGGCCGCCCTGTTCGGGCTGGATCGCTTCGCCTTCCTCCGTCAGTTCAAGAAGAAGACCGGCATGACCCCCTACGCCTGGCTCAAGCGGCTGCGTCTCGAGCGCGGCAAGCTCCTGCTCGCCCGTGGCCTGCCGGTGAGCGAGGTGGCACTGGCGGTCGGTTTCTTCGATCAGAGCCACTTCCACCATGGTTTTCGCCAGGCGTTCGGGCTGACCCCGGCGGACTACCGTCAGCAGATGCTCCCCAGCTGACCAACCCCACTGCAATCTTTTACAAGCCAGACCCTGCCCCCATCCCCCATGCTGCTGCCTCATCTTTGTAGCGAGGTATGCCATGTTCACCAGCCTGTTTCTGACCATAGGTCTCATCCACCTGATCGCTCTGGCGAGCCCGGGCCCGGATTTCGCGCTCATCCTGCGCACCAGCCTGCACAGGCCCACGGCGCTCGGGGCCGCGCTTGGCATCGCCATCGCCATCCTGCTGCACGCCACCCTCAGCCTCACCGGCATCAGCCTGCTGATCGCGAGCCAACCCTGGCTGTTCCTGGCGGTGAAGGTGGTGGGTGCCCTCTATCTGGGCTGGCTCGGCTGGGGAGCAATCAAGGCTGCGCGCCGCAACTCCGCCACCCAGGCACTGCGGGCTGGCGGTGAGTTGCAGGGCTGGAACCGGGGGCTCAGAGCCGGGATCGCCACCAACCTGCTCAACCCCAAGGCGCTGCTGTTCTTCATGGGATTGCTGGCGGCCATGGTGACACCCCAGGTGGATGGCCTGACCCGGGGCCTGCTGATCCTGGAGCTCTTCCTGCTCTCCCTGGCCTGGTTCGGGCTGCTGGCCTGGAGCCTCTCCACCGCCCGGGCTCAGCACCTGCTAAGCCGGGTGCAACGGCCCCTGAACCTGGTCACAGGGCTGCTGTTCGGCGCCGTCAGCCTCTCCATCCTGGTGGAGCTGGCCGGTGAGGCGAGCGCCTACATCTGAGCAATGCAAGCCACCCCCATCCCCGAGCGGGGCGAGCAGCGGCTCGGCCGAGTACAACGGCCTGCTGTTCGGTATCACCGGCCCAGTCTCTCCATCCTGGAGGAACTGGCCGGGGAGGTGAGCGCCTACATCTGAGCCATGCGGGCCAAGCCCGCCGTCAAGCGGGGTGGTATCGGACTCATTGTGGGATTAGGATGCACGCCTTCACCACAATAACGTTACGGATGTATCGGCATGACTCGACAATGGTCGCTTCCCATAGTGGCACTCGCGGGGGGAGCCTTGCTCTGGCTCGGCACCACCTTCGGCATGAAGTGGGCCCTGATGGCCCTCATCGGCTTCGGTTTCGGCTTCACCCTCTCCTTCAGCCGCTTCGGCATTGTATTCGGCTGGCGCGAGATGCTGACCAGGCGCAACAGCTACTACGTGCGGGTGCACCTGCTCACCATCGCCATCGAGATCCTGCTGTTCACCACCTTCCTCTCCTTCACTCACGCCCTCTTTGGCGATGCCATGGTGGGCAACGTCATGGCCATTGGCGTCCCCTTCATCGTCGGTGCCTTCCTGTTCGGCATCGGCATGCAACTGGCGGGGGTCTGCGCCACCGGCACCCTCTACTGCTGTGGCGAGGGGCAACCCCGTTTCTGGCTGGTGCTGGTCTGCTACGGCATAGGCACCCTCATCAGCAACCAGTTTCGTCCCGAGCTGGAGGCCAGCTTCTCCAGCCAGGTGGTGCTGGCCCGGGATCTGACCGGCAATCTCTGGAGCGGCATGCTGCTCAACCTGGCACTGGTCACCCTGCTCTTCCTGCTGTTTCGCAAGAGCGAACTCAATCGCACCGGTGAGGTGAAGCCCATCTTCGGCGGCGGCAACCTGTTCTGGCGCGACGGCCGCTTCACGGTGCTGACCGGCGGCATCCTTATCGCCCTGCTCAACTCCGCCGTGGTGGCCCTGCACGGTTCGGCCTGGACCATCACGGGCGCCGTCTATGACATGGCGCTGCGCGGCGCCTCCCTGTTCGGCCTGTTCGAGGGTAACCCCAAGCTGGCCCAGCCGCTCTTCATCAACCCCATGGTCGGCATGTTCTGGCTGGGGATCCTGGGGGCGGCGCTGGCCCGTTGCCTGAGCGGCGGCGGCAATCACACCCCGATCCGCATAGGCAACAGCCTGGCGGCCATCATAGGTGGTCTGTTGATGGGGATGGGGGCCATGTACAGCGCCTGCAACCTGGGCGGCTTCTTCGACGGCACGGCGTCGGGCAGCCTGCACGGCTGGGTCTGGATGCTGATGGCCCTGGCGGGCAGCATCATAGGCATACGTCTGCGGCCGCTGTTCAAACTCTGATGCAGTAACGGGATGGCGCGGTAGACGCCATCCCGTCAATCTCCCTCCCCTTTATCCCGCCAATTGCACCGCCAGACGCTGGACACGCCGCCCTGCTCACTCCCCCCGTTGCTTCACCTTGCGCAGGTAGAGATACCCCTCTCCCGGGCTGCCCCAGCGCTGGCGGGCGCCGTTGTCATAGGCCCTGTCCAGCAGCCTGACGCTGTTGGGGCCTATCCAGAGGTATTGCACCAGGGTAGTGGCGCCGCCAAAGTCGGTGGCACAGCTGCCGACCTTGCTGTGGCCCGCGTACTCCCCGCTGACCTGGCGGGTCAGCCAGATCTCGCAGCCCTGGCGCAGGGAGAGCTGTTGCGGGGTGAGGGAGTCGAGCAGCTCGGGCTGACGCCAGGCGCCGGCGAAGTCGGTGGCCCTCGGCATGGTCAGCTCGGCCATCAGGATGCGGCCATCGGGCAGCGGGGAGAAACGGTAGATGCGCTGACGGAACGGGCGCACCGCCCGCTCGCTCAGGAACTGCTCGGCATAGACCCAGCGAAAGGGACCTTCCCCGGGCCAGATCTCCACCAGCCGCAGCTCGGCGCTGGTGAAACGCGGGTCGTAACCGGCCTGCTCCTGGCTGGAGAACTCGCCGGTGAACCAGGAGAGCAGCGGCTCCATCTTCCCCTGCACCGGTGACGGACTGGCCACGAAGGGAACGGGGTTGGCCCACACCAGGCAGGCGTAAAACAACCCTAGCAGGGCCACCATCAGCTTTGTCATCGAATCCTTCCGAGTCGCTTGCATGGCGGCGATTATATGAGCGAACGGCAACAATAACCTCAACCTTGATCAACTCCTTGCCAATACGCTGAAAAATCACTGTGTTAGCGAAGAAGTGCGACGCAGGACCGCGATCATGGCCACGGCAAGGCCAGAGCCCGAAACGTCCCCCCCTCCCCTGTCACCTTACGCCGTTTGTCCCCGCTGAGAACGCTCCGCTGTGCCAGACTTGACGGTGGCTGACTGGCGCATCGGGTCTCCTTGATCTTGCCCTGGGCCGCTTCCATGCTCATGTTTCAACGTGCATCCAGAGAACCTCCTATGAACTCACCCCGTTTTTCCCCCATAGATCCCATCTCCCGCTACTCGGAGATCCTGTTCGGCCTGCTGATGGTGCTCACCTTCACCGGTTGCTTCAATGCGTTCGAGGCGGGACGCGCCGAGGTCAGGGATCTGCTGATCGCCGGCATCGGCTGCAACATCGCCTGGGGCATTATCGATGCCATCGTCTACCTCATCACCACCCTGACCGAGCGGGGCCGAGCCCTGCGGTTGTTGCAGCAGTTGCGCCTGCTGACACCCGGTGATGAGAGGGGCATAACGGCGCTGCGAGACGCCCTGCCCGGCCCGCTGGCGGCGATCTGCCGCGACCCTGAGCTCAGGGACTGGCAGGTGCGTCTGCAGCAACACCCCGAACTGGGCCAGGGGGGCATCTGGCGCTGGAATGACCTGCTCAACAGCCTGGGGGTCTTCTTCATGGTGTTCCTCTCCACCTTCCCCGTGCTGCTGCCCTTCTTCTTCATGCAGGACCCCGTTCCGGCCCTGCGCCTCTCACACACCATCGCCCTGCTGATGCTGATGGGAATTGGCTATGGGCTGGCCCGCTATGCCGGTTCACCACGCCCTTGGCTTATCGGCGTGATCTTCGCAGTCGCGGGCGTCGCCATCGTACTGCTCACCATCGCCCTGGGCGGTTGAGGAGAAGCGCGGCGGGAGGCTTGCCCCTTGTTCCCCATCCGGCCAGCGGCCAACTTCGGCATGGGCAACTATTCTTGCTGCGGACCAACCGAGGAGGAGCCCCTCATGACGACAGGAATTGTGACCCTGCACCGCGTACTCAAGGCCCCGCCGATGCGGGTGTACAGAGCCTTTATCGAGGCGGACGCCCTGGCCAAGTGGCTGCCGCCCCATGGCTTCACCTGCCGGGTAGAGCAGCTGGAGGCCCGCGTCGGCGGCACCTTCAGGATGGCGTTCTTCAATTTCGGCAACGGCCACAGCCATGCCTTCGGCGGCGAGTATCTCGATCTGGAACCGGGCAAGCGCATCCGCTATACGGATCGCTTCGACGACCCCAATCTGCCGGGGGAGATGCACGTCACCATCACCCTCACCCAGGTGCTGTGCGGCACCGATCTCGCCATCGAACAGGCAGGGATCCCGGCAGCCATCCCGGTCGAGATGTGCTACCTCGGCTGGCAGGAGTCCCTGACCCAGCTCGCCGCCCTGGTCGAACCCGAGATCCCGAACGAATAACCCGGCACCATCCCGGGGATGTCGGGCCCGCAAAAAGCAAAGAGCCTGCCGGATGGCAGGCTCTTTTCATGTGCAATGCCCAGCACTCATTGCAGGTTCAGGCCGCCCAGGTAATCCCGCTTGCCCAGATCCACCCCGGCCTGGCGCAGCAGGGCATAGGTCATGGTCAGGTGGAAGTAGAAGTTCGGGATGCCGTACTCGTGCACGCAGCTGTGACCGTCCATCCCCTTGCCACCGGCCCAGTAGGGGTAGTAGTGGCCGCTCGCATACTGGCTGAAATCAGCCTCCAGCTTGCTCTGCAGATAGACGATGGTCTTGGCCACGTGGGCGCGCAGATCCGCCATGGTTTTGGGATCATCCCCCAGCACCGGCGGCTCGCTCAGGCTGGCGGTAGCGACCACGGCGCGAGCGCTGTCACAGCAGATCAGCACCTGCTTGGCCAGCGGCAGCATGTCGACGATGAGGCGCTCATTGAAGAAGTTCTCCACATTGAATTTCTTCGCCTCGGCGTGGGCCTCGGCCTTGGCCAGACACTGGTCCAGGTTGGTCAGCATCTTGATGAACTGGGCGGCGATATCACGATTCATAATGCACTCTCGGTTGGTTGAAGGCGGTAAAACGAGCGGCTCCACTATAGCGCATCCCCCTTGCAGTTCGAGCCCGGAGAGATGAAAAGCGGGGGCACCCTCCCCGCCCTGCGACAGGCAGTGGCGGCCTCGGCGAGGCACCCGTTGCCAGCGCACCCGGGCTGCCCGCCACCCCGAGTCCCTCTTTCCCCTTTTTTTGATCTGTGACAGGCATCTCGTTTTTCGATGGGCGTAGTCTGGAGCCCGTTGCCCCGGCACGGGCCGGGGCGCCAATCCCACAAGGAGAATGCCATGAAGATCTACGATCGAAACCGCAATGTGCTGACCCTGGGCCAGCGGGTGATGATTGCCGCCACCGGTGCGGTCGACACCCTGAAGGAGGCGCACACCGACAACCTGACCCCCTATGAGGCGGAGCATGAGAAGTGCGTGTTGCTGGCGAACAGCCAGAAGCGTTACGCTCCCATCGAGTTGATTAGACTAGGCTGATCCCGCTTTCCGTCACCCTACTCTTTACAATTCACCCGGCCGCCGCGCCCTGTCGGTGGCCGGGTTTCTGACTCCCATCTGTTTCTTTGAGATGTGCTCGCGCCATCTCCCCGTTATCTGGTCTCCATGGCCTATCCAACAGAGTGGATGCCCCAGCTTTCCCGCTCCCCAGGATGTCGCCCGCCACCGGGCGGCACGAGTCACTTGCATAATGGAAGTAAGGACCGTATGGTTACTTCCATTATGCAAGTAACCTGATGACACAACATGCGCAAGAAGAGTCTGAGTGAACAGCAGTGCCCCATCGCCCGCAGCCTGGATCACGTCGGCGAATGGTGGAGTCTGCTGATTATCCGCGATGCCATGCATGGCCTGTCGCGCTTCGATGAATTTCAAAAGAGCCTTGGCATCTCCCCCAACATACTGACCCGACGCCTGACCGCCCTGGTCGAGGGGGGCCTGATGGAGAAGCGGCTCTACTCCGAGCGCCCCCCTCGCTATCAATATGCACTCACCCCCCGCGGCCAGGATCTCAGCGCCGTGCTGATCGCGCTGCTCACCTGGGGCAACAACCACCTGGCGCCCGAGGGGGCCAGCATCCAGCTGAGAGATGCCCAGACGGGCGAACTGGTCGAGCCCATGCTGGTGGACAGGCACACCGGTCAGGAAATTTCACCCTCGCGCCACAGATTGGTGCCGGGACCGGCCGCCGGCGACGGCATGAAGCAGCGTCTGTGCCATGCCAATGGCGTGATGAGCGGCGATAACCCTTCGAAACAGGAATCAGAGTCATGAACGCACATCGTATCGTGGTAACGGGAATGGGAGCGGTGACCCCGCTTGGATATGGGGTGGAAACCGTGTGGCAGCGACTGCTGGCGGGCCAGTCCGGCTTGCGCCGCCTGCCGGAGGTCTTCACCGAAGGGCTGGCCGCCAAGGTGGGCGCCATGGTGCCGACCCTGGCCGAGGATCCCCTGGCCGGGTTTGACCCCGATGCCGTGGTGTCGACCAAGGAGCAGAAGAAGATGGATCGCTTCATCCTGTTTGCCGTTGCCGCGGCCAAGGAGGCCCTGTTGCAAGCCAACTGGGCCCCCGAGACGGCGGAGCAGCAGGAGCGCACCGCCACCATCATCGCCTCCGGCATCGGCGGCTTCCCCGCCATCGTCGATGCGGTGCGCACCACGGATGAGCGGGGCCCGCGCCGCTTGTCCCCGTTCACCATCCCCTCCTTCCTGGTCAACATGGCGGCGGGCCATGTCTCCATCAACTTCGGCTTCAAAGGCCCGCTCGGAGCACCGGTCACGGCCTGCGCCGCCGGAGTGCAGGCCATTGGCGACGCCGCCCGCCTCATTCGCTGCGGTGAGGCCGACATTGCCATCTGTGGCGGGGCAGAGGCCACCATAGACCGCGTCAGTCTGGGAGGGTTTGCCGCGGCTCGCGCGCTGTCGTCCGCCTATGCTGATGACCCCGAAGCGGCCTCCCGCCCCTTCGATGTCGACCGCGACGGCTTCGTGATGGGCGAAGGGGCCGGGATCCTGGTGATTGAGTCCCTGGAACACGCCCTGGCCCGGGGCGCCACCCCCATAGTGGAGCTGGTGGGGTATGGCACCAGCGCCGACGCCTATCACCTTACCGCCGGCCCGGAAGATGGAGACGGCGCTCGCCGCGCCATGATGGCGGCTCTGGCTCAGGCCGGCATTCAGGCTGCGGATGTCCAGCACCTCAATGCCCATGCCACCTCGACCCCGGTGGGTGACAAGGGGGAGCTCGTCGCCATCAAGCGCGTATTTGGTGACAACAACCAGATAGCGGTGACCTCCACCAAGTCCGCCACCGGCCATCTGCTGGGGGCCGCCGGGGGGATAGAGGCCATCTTCACCGCCCTGGCCATTCGCGATCAGAGAGTGCCTGCCACCCGCAACCTGCAGCAAGCCGACCCCCTCGCCGACGGCGTGGACATAGTGCGGGGCGCGGCCCGTGACATGGGGATCGAGCACGCCATCTCCAATGGCTTTGGTTTTGGCGGCGTGAATGCCAGCGTGCTGTTCAAGCGCTGGCGGGGGGCCTGATCTCGCCGGCGACTGGGCTGCTTGCCGTTGACTGACCTGTCGGCGAACGCCTCGCCGACACTCTTCATCTTGGGACACCCACCTTTTTGAGCTCGACCGCCAACCACTGCGACACGCACAACAAGATGGGTGTCCCAGATTTCCTGCTCAAAAAGATGGGAGACCCGAACTTCCGCCTCCCAGATCTCCTGCCATAAAAAGACCCAAACTGAAGGGCTCAGTCTGGGTCAGGTTGCAAGTCAGTTGACTAGCAGAGGGTCATCATTTGCTGCTGATATCGTCCAGGATCAGCAGCTCGGGATCCACACCACCGACACTGTCAGACAGGGCCGCGGCTGTCAGCACCTGACCATTGACCAAGGTGACCGGCAGGGGACCGATGACCGGGGTCTTGTCACCCGAGGCCGTGACGGTGACATAGTAATCCCCGGCAGCAAGGGCAAGATAACCACTGTCAGCCTTGAAGGGTACGGCGCTGAGCGCCGGTGACGCACCGCTGATGTCCGACCCCGCAGTCAGGTAGACGTCCACCGCCGGTGCCGTGGGGGCGGCATGGAGCACACGCAGTTGTGCCTCTGTCGCCACCACACGACCGCTGTCGGTCAGCAGCAAGGGCTCTATGGTTTCACCGGATGGGTCCAGCAACTGACCCACGGCAAACAGGGAGTAGCGGGTACCCGCCTTGAGCGGCACATCACTGGCATTGATGACTTCCGGGGTAGTGGCTCCGGTTGGCGTGACCACAAAGTCATAATCGCCGGCGGCCAGGCTCAGGTAGGAGGTGTTCGCCTTGAAGGCCAGTCCTTGCAGCGGGGCCGCTGTCGGCGCAACGCCATTCACCCAGATATCGACGGCAGGGGCATCAGCGACGGCATGGACCCCCCTCAGCTGAGCCTGCTCATCGGTAGACAAGATGGGGGTGGCGCCAGCATCACCGATGGCAAGCAGTTGTACCGGGCTTGGCCCCGCCCCCAGGTTGTCGATCGCCGCCATCAGCAAGTCGGTACCCGCGTTGAGCGTCAGCGGGCCAGAGTCATAAACCACATCCACTGTCCCCGGCAAGGTCAGCCTGATCTGGTATTCGCCTGCCGGCAGGGTGAGGGGGTCGCTATAGGTTTTGAACGGTATATTGGCCAGCGTCGGGCTGGCCAGTGCGGCCCCCGGCGCGGTGACATGGATGTCGACGGCCGGTGCACCGGGTGCGGCATGCACCACCTGCACACGAATATCGCCTCCCGTTGGTGCCTGGTTCGGCCGCTCAATCACCAGCGGGCCGAAGGCGGTATCCCCGCTCCCCGCCAGTTTGCCCACTGCCAACACGTCGTACTGAGTGTCGGGTTTCAGGTCGAGGGACACCGGGCCTATGACGGTCGAGGTGCCGCTCGGCAAGATCCCGTCCACCGCCACTTCGTGGCTGCCAGCGGCAACCGGCTTGAGCCCGCTGCTTGAGCCATAGTCGACGGCCGTCAGGAAAGGGGCACCGTCGACATTGACATTCACCTTGGGGGCATCAGGGGCTAAGTGGCTGATCCTGATGGCGGCATTGGGCGGACTGCTGTCATTTTCACTGCCTCCGCATGCGGCCAGACCCAATACCATAGCTAGTGCGGCACAACGTTGAATCCATTTCATCTGGTCATTCTCCATTGGTTGGTCCCCACGGGCATATGCAGCTCGCTAATGACTGGATCATCACCTTTTGCTTTTTATTTGCTCAGGCGGTGCGCGGCATGGACGGCAGACACCCCCTTCCCCG
>NZ_CDBZ01000194.1 GCF_000819985.1 Aeromonas media
ACTGATGCGTCAGCCCTGCCTTGAGCGGCCTCTGGCTGCGTGACTGCAAGGCCGTGCTATCGCCACCGCAGTTGGCGCGAGTCGCCGAACTGGGCAGCCAGGTGCTGACTGACGAGGCGATCCGGCTGCGTACCCTGACCTCGCTGAGCCTGATCGATAAAGAGGGACGACTCCACGACATGGCGCCCGTCATCAACCTGCTCGGGGAGCTCGCCTTGCCAGAGCGAGCCCTGGCCGGGTTGGCAGGCGTCGAGTGGCCGGGGCGGCAGCTGGTGACGGTGGAGAACAAGGGGGCTTTCGTGGACTATCCGCTGCAGCCAGGGGAGTTGTTGCTCTATGTGCCGGGCCGCAACACCGCCCTGGCCAAGAAACTGCTTCCCCTGTTGCCAGAGCGCCTCCCCTGGGCCCACTTTGGCGATCTGGATCAGCGGGGGCTGGAGATCGCCGCCGAACTGGCCCAGGCCACCGGCCGGCCCCTGGCGCTCTGGTTACCCGGCAATCTGGCCGATTATCTCCCTCACTATGCCCGCCCCCTAAGCCTCCCGTCGGCAGGATCGCAGAGCAAGATCCCCTGGCAGAGCAATGCCTGGGAGAGGGTATCCGGCTCCGCATTGACAGAGGCGCTCAACTATTTAGCCCTGAACAAGTGTTGGCTGGAACAAGAAGTGCTGGTGACCGCCAGGCACTGGCAGTCATGGCCATTGGAGTGAATATTGGCGTCATCGAGAAACAAAGAACCGCCGTCAGGCGGTTCTTTTCATGGTGCTGCGTTAACTTCCCGACCGATGGTATCCAGACAGGCACCCGTATCGGCTCAGGGTCGACCGCTGAGCAAGATGGCGCCGCCGAGGGTGATGAAGAGCGTGCCTGTGATGCGGCCGAACAGACGCTGGCCGCTCCCCGGCTTTAAATAGTTGCCGGCGCGTCTGGCCAGGGCTACATAGCAGAGGTGCACCAGGCTGACGATGGCACAGATGGTCAGGTACATGATGAAGAACTGGATGGGCAGCGAGCTTTGGTGATCGAGAAACTGGGGCAGCAGCGCGCACAGGAAGATGATGGTCTTGGGATTGCTGGCCGACACCAGAAAGGCTTCCCGCAGCAGGGAGCCGTTGCTCCGTGATGGAGGACTGACGCCAACCCGTTGCGCCTCCTGACTCCCCGAGCCGGTCGCCCGCAGCGACTTGTAGCCGAGATAGATCAAGTAGCCACCGCCCGCCAGCTTGAGGGCGAGGAACAGGGGCGGCAAGGTCTGCAGCAGGGCCCCTACACCCATGGCAACCAGAAAGATGAGAATGCCCTGACAGAACAGATTCGCGCCTATGGTGAGCAGGGCCGGACGCCAGCCGAGCTGCAGGCCGTTCTTTACCACCAGCAGCACATTGGGCCCCGGGGTCAGGGTTGCCAGCAGATAGGCCAGCAGAAACAACATCCATGTATCCAGACTCATGATATCTCCTTCGTAAAGAGCACATCATGCTCCGCCCCAGGGGCCGCGTCCAGTGGCTGCTGCCGCCAGGATGTGGCTGTTTTTCAGGTGCTTAGCCAAGCGCCAGTCCACTGAGGGAAAGGGACGTCTGGAGACGTTGCCTGACTGGCGCAATAAAAAACCGCCCTCGGGCGGTTGATTTATGCTGCCGACCCTTATTTCAGGGCTTTCTTCAGTTTCTTGATCTTGCCTTCGTGCTTGGCAATCTTCTCCTGGCGGGCGGCGATTTTCTTCTTGATATCTTTCTTGCTGGCTTTGGCCATAGGTCGTGCTCCTTGTTTCAAGCGGACATCATGGGGTCATGATGTTCAGGATCTGTCCATGTGAAGAGCCCAGAGTGCCACATGAATTCCATCCGGGCCAGTGCTTCAGGGTGCCGGGAGTGGATCATCCTCTGACGGAAAATACGGCAAAGGGGTGGCTCGCTCATCGGGACTGGTTTGCAGGATAGCCCAGTTTCCCCGCTGCTCCACTGTGGCCGCGCCGACTTAGGCTTTGGCCCGGCAACAAAAAAGCGCCCCCGGGGGGCGCTTCTTGCATCATTCAAACCACAGGCCGAGGGGATCAGGCCTTCTTCAGGTAGGCCGCGACCAGCACTATCTGCACGCCGTTGACCTTGCCTTCGATGTGCAGCGGGTTGTTGGTGAGGCGAATGCCCTTGACCAGAGTGCCGCGCTTGGCGGTGAAGCCGCCGCCCTTGACCTCCAGATCCTTGATCAGGGTGACGGAATCCCCCTCCTGCAGCACGGCGCCGTTGGAGTCGACGGTGGGCACGCTGTCGTCATCGTCACTTGCGCTGCCCGCCTCGGCCCAGGCCTTGGTCTCTTCTTCCATGTACATCATATCCAGCATGTCCTGGGCCCAGATCTCGCCCCGGGCGGACAGGGCTTTAAGCTGGCGCCATGCCATCACTTGCACCGCCGGCACCTGGCTCCACATGCTGTCACCCAGGCAGCGCCAGTGGTTGACCTCGGTGGTGTCCGGCTGCTCTAGTTGGCCACGGCAGGTGGAACACAGCACCACGCTGTGGTCATCGTCACTGGCGGGGGAGTGTGGCACCGGGAAGGCAGTCAGCGCATGTTCTGCGCCACACAGCTCACACTTGGCGTCCGCACGCGCTTGCAGGATGGCATTGATGGTCATGTTTTGGTTCCGTTCATATGGGTAAAACGACCCGCGTGGGCGAGTCGCGCTAATGAGGGGGCGGAATATAGCACAAGTCCCTGCTTTTTGTCAGGCTACCAGCAAGGGGTGGGCGGATACGCTGGCGAGTGCTTTTTGATGGCAGATCGCTAGAATGAGCCTCCCTTTTGGATAGCAGGACAAGCTCACCGTGCTGGCTCACCGTTTTCGACAACTGGACTGCTTGCTGACCGACGAGAGACGCTGGTGGCAATATCAGCCCTATCATCATCTGAGCCTGGCCTTCGCCGATGAGGCCCCCGAGCTTGCCGCCTGCCTCAATGGCCTCGACCTTGACGAGATAGCGCGGCTCGACGCCGACATGGGCGCACTTTGCACCCTGCTTGCCCCCTGGATCCCGGCAGGGGCCGAGCTCCATGCCCTGAGCGAGCTAGACACCTTTGTCCCCGAACCCATTCACTGCGCCAGGACCATGGCGATGTACATGCCGGGGCGCAAACAGGCGCAGATAGAAGCCTTCACCGGCTGCCTGCCCACCCATCAGGGCCCCTATCTGGAGTGGTGTGCCGGCAAGGGCCACCTGGGGCGCCTGGTCTCTCTGCACCGGGGGGCCGAGATCCTGAGCCTCGAATTGCAGCGCACGCTCTGCGAGGAGGGGCGACAGCTCGCGGCGCGCGATGGTGCCCGCATGCAGTTTGTGGAGGCCGACGCCTTCGCCGCCGAGTCGGGGGCGCTCATCGCCCCGCACCATCACGCCATGGCGCTCCATGCCTGTGGTGAGCTGCATACCCATCTGCTGGAGCAGGTGGCCGAGCGCGGTGCCCGGGGCGTGACCCTCTCCCCCTGTTGCTATCACCTGATCCGCACCTCTCATTACCGTCCCCTGTCGCAGGCCGCCAAGGCCAGCACCCTGCACCTTGGCAAGAGCGACCTGAAGCTGCCGCTGCAGGAGACGGTGACCGGCGGCGCCCGCATCTTCCGCCTGCGCGAGCAGGAGGTGATCTGGCGTCTCGCCTTCGATTGCCTGCAGCGTGAGGTGCGCGGGGTGGATGAGTACCTGCCGGTGCCCAACCTGCAAAAGAGCCTGCTGGCGGGCAGTTTCGAGGCCTTCTGTGACTGGGCCGCCGAGCGCAAGGGGATGGTGCTGCCTGGGGGGATAGACCATGGCGATTTTCTCGCCAGAGGGGAGCGGCGCTTTGGGGACGTCGCCCGCATGGAGCTGGTGCGCCATCTGTTTCGCCGTCCGCTGGAGATCTGGCTCGCCCTGGATCGCGCCCTCTTCCTCGAGGAGCAGGGCTACCAGGTCGAGCTGGGGACGTTTTGCGACAAACCCATGACACCTCGCAATCTGCTGATCCGGGCGGTGCGCGTTCAGACTGCATGAAGAGCGAGCGTAATGGGGTCAAAATGAGGTTGTAATACAGCTTCATATGAGCTCAGAGTGAAATGGCTCACAAAATCGCCAAACTCTTAATTCTTGTCGTGAATTTAGTTGTCAGGATGCCTATGCTCGCCCTGACATTTTCAAGACAAGGATGGTTACCCATGTTCATGCTCAAGCGCACCGCCTGGCTGGTTGCGGGGCTCTGCGCCTCGCCAGCTTATGCGGCCATGACTATTCAGTCCGACCCACAAAATAGCGGTGGCTATGTGATTGCCGCCTCCGATGTAGCGGCCGTTGAAAAGGCCAAGACGGCCAACCCCATGTATGGCATCTGGTCAAAGGCATTGGCCACCCGCCCCAACATCCTGGTGGAGGCGATTGTGCCGAGACGAGCCGACAACCCGGACAACGTCAAACGGGTCGAGCGGGTATTTACCGAATCGGACTGGGACTTTCTGACCCAGATGGCGGCCCCTGAATATACCTATGAGCGCTTCTTGCGGGCGGTCGGCAAGTTCTCCGCCTTCTGCGGCGACTACACAGACGGGCGCAATGCGGACGCCATCTGCAAAAAATCCATCGTCACCGCCTTCGCCCACTTTGCCCAGGAGACGGGCGGCCACATCGCCAGGGAGAATGTCTCCGACAACCCGCTGGGGCTCGAGGAGTGGCAGCAGGCGCTGGTGCATGTGCGCGAAATGGGCTGGGCCGAGGGGCAACTCGGCTATACCACCGGCTGTGGCCAGAATGACTGGCAGAACAGGAAATGGCCCTGTAGCACGGGGCAGGGCTACTTTGGCCGTGGTGCGAAACAGCTCTCCTATCACTTCAACTACGGCGCCTTCTCCGAGGCGATGTTTGACAGCAACGCCACCGTGCTGCTGAACAACCCCGGCCTGGTGGCCGACTCCTGGCTCAACCTCGCCTCCGCCATCTGGTTCTTCCTGACGCCGCAAGCCCCCAAACCCGCCATGTTGCACGTCATCGACAGAACCTGGGTGCCCTCCCAGCGCGAGATTGCGGCCGGCATCGGTTATGGCTTTGGTACCACCATCAACGTCATCAACGGTGGCATAGAGTGTGGCGAGCAGAATAAGAACAAGGGGCAGCCGGTCAACCGCATCCGTTACTGGGAAGGGTTGGCCGCCCATTACGGGATCCCGCTGCTCCCGGACGAGAAGAACACCTGCTGGCAGCAGACGCCCTATGGCAGCCTCAACCTGAACGGCGCCACCGACGTGCTCTACACCAACTGGGACGGCAACTGGAAATATTATGCCGGCAGGCCAGGTGGCTACTCGTTCGAGTGCGAGCTGGTGGGATTTCAGACCGCCTATTCGGCCCTGGTGCCGGGGGATTACGAGAAGTGCGTGACCAACGTCTACGGCTCCCACGCCAGCTGGCCCAAAGTACGGGTGGTCGCCAAACTCGATCCTCCGCCCGTCGATCCGACCGACCCGCCCGTGGGGAATGTGCCCGCCTGGGAAGCCAGCAAGGTCTACACCGCCGGCAACAAGGTGAGCCACAAGGGTGTCATCTATCAGGCCAAGTGGTGGACCCAGGGCAACGAGCCGGGCAAGGGAGACCCCTGGGCGCCGGTGACCTGATCCCGGCGAGGGCGCGTCATCGGTCATGATGGGGAAGGGGGGATGGGCCTCTCTTCCCCTCTTTCATGGGGGGCCGGCGCAAGGGGCCTATGACGGGCCCGCAGGCCCATGGAACAAGTCGAGGGTGTTCGGGTGCTTATCCCGCACAGAGGAGTGACACATGAATATCGCCATCCACTTTGAAATCCCGGTGCAGGATCTGGAGAGGGCCATCCGCTTCTATGAGGCGCTCTTCGAGATAGCTCTCGAGCGGGCGCACATAGATGGCAACGAGATGGCGTTGTTTCCCCTCGATGAGCAGGCGCCCGGCTGTTCCGGCGCCCTGGCAAAGGGAGAGAGTAATGTGCCTAGCCTGGACGGCACCCGGGTCTATCTGAAGGTCGCGGACATAGCGCTGGCAATGGCCCGGGCGCTGACAGCGGGAGGGACGTGTCTCTATCCCGTTACCCGGGTGAGCGAGCGGATCCGGGTGGCCGAGCTCAGGGATCCCGAAGGCAATCGCATCGCCCTGCAGGAGCAGAGCTGAACCTGATGCCGATGAGGGCATCCCTCGATGGGCTCGCCTGCCAGGTGGGGGTAGATGCCCCCTCGGCAGTGGCGAAACCCGGGGTGAGCGGCTACTCATATGATGCTAAATGCGGCCGGCATCCTGCTGGCTCGCACCTTGAAGAGAGGAGCTGGATATGCAAGGAACCTGTCTGTGCGGCGGTATCACCGTCTCGAGCGGCGATCAGAACGAGGTGAGCCTGTGCCATTGCGCCATGTGCCGGCGTTGGTCGGGTGGGCCCATGTTCGCGGTGCATGGTGGCAAGGGGGTCAGTTTCAAGGGGCTCACCCCTGTGGCCTACCGTTCGTCGGAATGGGCGGAGCGCGGCTTCTGCCCCACCTGTGGCACCCACCTTTTCTACCATCTGTTGCCGACGGACGAGTACATCCTCTGTGCCGGCCTGTTTCAGGAACAGGGGTTCGAGCTCACCGGGCAGATCTTCATCGATGAGAAGCCTGATTTTTATGCGCTCAAGAATGACACCCCGACCCTGACCGGGCAGCAGGTGTTCGAGCAGTTCGCCCCCAAGCCCTGAGCCCGTCGCTGCGCCGGCAGTGTCGGCAAAACCCCAAGGAGATCGGCATGGATGAGCAACAGAAGGTGAGGGGGCCTGCCTCCTATTTTCCCTCCATCGAGAAAACCTATGGGCAGCCGATTGCCCACTGGCTGGCCTTGCAGGCGGGACGGGAGGAGCGCAAACACATGGCGCTGGTGGCCTGGCTCAAGGCCGAGCACGGCATGGGACACGGCCATGCCAATGCTCTGGTGGCCCACCATCTGGCGCAGGGTTGAACCGCCCGTATCGGCCCTGGTTGCTTTCGTGTGTCAGGGCTTTCGACCACTGCTGATGAAGCAAGGATGAAAGATGGAACTGGTGGTGATCCGCCATGACGAAACCCGGGCCAATGCCGAGGGGCGCTATCTGGGGGCGTTGGATATGGGGCTCAACGAAACCGGATGGGAGCAGGTCGGCACGTTGGCGCAGGAGTTCGTCAGGGAGACGCCGTTTCAGCGCCTGTTGAGCTCCCCCCTGTTGCGTGCCAGACAGAGTGCCGAAGTGATTTCCCTTGCCCTGGCATTGCCCGTTCAGGTTATCCCGGCCTTTCGTGAGCGGCACGTAGGGGTGTTCGAGGGACTGACGCAGGCAGAGGCGAGGATCCGTTACCCCGAGCTCTGGGCGCGCAACATCACCCGTCGTTGGGACGAGGCACCCACCGATGGTGAGTCGCTGGATGCCGTGATCGCACGGGTGTCGTCAGGGTTGATCACGCTCGCCGATGAGGCGCGGGACGAGCGGGTATTGCTGGTGGCACACGGGGTGGTGGCCAAGGTGATCCGAGCCCTCACGAGCTCAGGTTTTGCCGACTTCTTCGAGTGGCAACTGCATAACGGCGGCAGACTGGTGGCCAATATTCCCCAGGCTCAGTCACCGATCCGCTTTCACCGCCCGGTTGGGCAGGATTAACCCGCGCCCTGTTCTGCGCAGGCGGGGGAAGCCACCACGGGCACCACCGTCCACGAACGCCATCGCGCTTAACATGGGTATCGGGGATCGATTCAAGAGGAGGAGAGAGATGAAGATAAGCGTCAGTGTCCGGGTCGAACGGCCAATCGCTTTGGTATGGGAGGGGTGGAACACCCCCGCCAGCATCATGGCATGGAATGCCGCCTCCCCCGAGTGGCACTGCCCCGGCAGCCGGGTGGATCTGCGGATAGGCGGGCGTTTCTGCCACCGTATGGCCGCCCGGGATGGCAGCATGGGGTTCGATTTCGAGGGCACCTTCACCGAGGTGGTGCCGCCAACCTCCCTGGGTTACGTTATGGACGACGGCCGGACCGTCAGGGTGAGGTTCGTGGAGGAACAGGGAGGCACCTGGGTGCACGAGGAGTTCGACGCCGAATCCGAACACAGCGGCGAGCAGCAGCGTGCCGGCTGGCAGAGCATACTCGACAACTTCAAACGCTATATGGAAAGCGCGCCCTGAGGCGTGCGTTTCGATCGACTATTTCCTGCCCGGTGCCGGGCTACTCCTCGATATCCAGCAGCACCAGGATGGCGCTCTCGCCCCCCCATTCCCGCGGGGCCTGATGGAAGGCGCGCACATTGGGGTGCTGGGCCAGCCAGCTCGGGATGCGCTGCTTGAGCACATGCTTGCCGATGCCGTGCATCACGGAGGCGACGTGAATGTTCTCTTTTTGGCACAGGGTGAGCAGGGCGGCCAGCTCCTGCTTGGCCTGGAGCTGACTCATGCCATGGAGATCCAGATAAATCTCCGGCGGATAGAGGCCGCGCTTGAGCTTTTTCAGCTCGAATTTTGACACGTCTTCACGCACAAAACGGGTCGGGCCCTCTTCGTCCAGATGAGGCTGGTACTCGTCGCTGAAAAAGTGGTCAACCCCAAGCTTTTCGCGGCTTTCACGCAGTTCGCGTTTCTGCTTGACCGGGCTTGAGGAGGCCCTTATGGTATCTTGCTTAATTTTCCGGGTACCTTTGACAGCATCACGAAACAGCAGGCTTTCCTCGTCTGTGGGTGAGGGCGTTTTTTTCATCAGGTACTCGTCTTGCTCGCTGTATAGAATTCTCGGGCCGGATATTACTCGACTTGGAGGTGGATTTGGACAAGATATTTATCGACGAGGTGGTTGCCGAAATGCACACCATCCAGGACATGTTGCGCTGGGCCATGAGTCGTTTCAATGACGCCGGGATCTTCTACGGACATGGTACCGACAACGCCTGGGATGAGGCCGTGCAACTGGTGCTGCCCGCGTTACATCTGCCGCCAGACGTTGATCCTGGCATGCGCCACTCCCGCCTGACCACCAGCGAGCGCCACCGCATCGCCGAGCTCATCATCCGCCGGGTGCAGGAGCGGGTGCCTGCCGCCTACCTGACCAACAAGGCCTGGTACGCGGGTTGGGAGTTCTACGTGGACGAGCGGGTGCTCATTCCGCGCTCCCCCATCGCCGAGATGGTGGCCAACCGTTTCTCCCCCTTCCTGAAAGAGGAACCGACCCGGATCATGGACTTGTGCACCGGCTCCGGTTGCATCGCCATCATCATGGCCCATGAGTTCCCCCATGCGGAAGTGGATGCCATCGACATCAGCGTCGATGCCCTCAATGTGGCCGAGCGCAACATCAACGACCACGGCCTGGAGCAGCAGGTCATCCCGATCCGCTCCGATCTGATGCGCGATTTGCCCGCCGGCGACAAGTACGATCTCATCGTCTCCAACCCACCCTACGTGGACTCCGAGGACATGTCGGATCTGCCGGAGGAGTTTCGTCACGAGCCGGAGCTGGCCCTGGCGTCGGGCTCCGATGGCCTCAAGCTCACCAAGCGCATCCTTGCCAATGCCGCGGACTTCCTCAAGGATGACGGCGTGCTGGTGGTCGAGGTGGGCAACAGCATGATCCACCTGGAAGCCCAGTTCCCCGAGGTGCCCTTCACCTGGGTCGAGTTCGAGAACGGCGGTCACGGCGTCTTCGTGATGACCAAGGCAGAGCTCGAGCAGTACCAGGCCCATTTCGCGATTTACAAGAGCTAAGCAGCAAGGAGCACCCATGGCAGGGAACAGTTTTGGCCAACTCTTTCGGGTCACCACCTTTGGCGAGAGCCACGGCCTGGCGCTTGGCGCCGTGGTCGACGGCTGCCCCCCCGGGCTGGAGATAAGCGAAGCGGATCTGCAAATCGATCTGGACAGACGCAAGCCCGGCACCTCCCGTTACACTACCCAGCGCCGCGAGGCGGATGAGGTACGGATCCTGGCCGGGGTGTTCGAGGGACGCACCACGGGCACCTCCATCGGACTGCTCATCGAGAACACCGATCAGCGCTCCAAGGACTACTCCGAGATCAAGGACCTGTTCCGCCCGGGCCATGCCGATTACACCTATCACCAGAAGTACGGCCAGCGTGACTACCGCGGCGGCGGCCGCTCCTCGGCCCGCGAGACCGCCATGCGGGTGGCGGCGGGGGCCATCGCCAAGAAGTACTTGAAGCAGATGCACGGCATCGAGATAGTGGGTTTTCTCTCCCAGCTCGGTCCCATCAAGGCCGAGGCGTTTGACCAGAGCCAGATCGAGCAGAACCCCTTCTTCTTCCCTGATGCGGGCAAGCTGGAGGCCCTCGATGAGTACATGCGGGCCCTGAAAAAAGAGGGCAACAGCATAGGCGCCAAGGTGGCTGTCATTGCGCGCAACGTGCCGGTGGGCTTAGGGGAGCCCGTGTTTGACCGCCTCGACGCCGACATCGCCCACGCCATGATGGGCATCAATGCGGTGAAAGGGGTCGAGATAGGTGACGGTTTCGCCGTGGTGGAGCAAAAAGGCTCGGAGCATCGCGACGAGATGACCCCGGCCGGCTTTGCCAGCAACCATGCGGGCGGCATTCTGGGGGGCATCTCGTCCGGTCAGGATATCGTGGTGAGCATGGCGCTCAAGCCCACCTCCAGCATCACTGTGCCGGGCAAGACCATCAACACCAGCGGCGAGGCCACCGAGATGATCACCAAGGGTCGTCACGATCCTTGTGTCGGCATCCGTGCGGTGCCCATCGCCGAGGCCATGCTGGCCCTGGTGCTGATGGATCACCTGCTGCGCCATCGTGCCCAGAACCAGGGTGTGCATACCCAGACCCCGCTGCTGCGCTGATCCGCAAACAGCGCTGTTAGCTGATCACCATGCTCGGCAAAAAGGCGACCCCAGGGTCGCCTTTCTCGTTTGTCCGGTGTCGTCAGGATCAGTCCTGAGTGCTTTCCTCCCGGGGCTGGCTGCCATCGAAACGGCACTCCGGCGGGGCAAATGCCGTGTCCAAAGGGGAGAGGGTGGCGATGGCCGCATCGATGCGGGCGAGCTCCTCTTCGCTGACCGTCTCCCTGGCCAACATCAGGCTGACCGGCTGCTGGTGCAACAGTACCTGACACGAGGTGAACCCCTCTACTCCTAGTTGGGCCAGCCGATGCCGGGCGTATTGCCACTCGATGATGACCCCATCGAGTCGCCGCGCCAGCAGGAGGGCGATCAACCTGTCGTCCGAGTTGTATTCGCTCGCCTGCCGAAGGGAGGGGCAGGCGTCGCTCAGGGGCAGGGGACGGGTGCCCCGCAGCTTGCCAAGGCGCAGCCCGGTCTGCTGGCACAGGTCCGCAAGGTGCGTTATTCCCTGCCAGCGATCGGTGCTCCCGGGCGCAGGCTTATGGCTGAGCAGCACGAAGCTGGCGCGCCGGTACGGGGCCGAGAAGCGGGCAAAACGGGCCCGCTCCGGGGTCTTCAGGGCCCCCATGGCGACATCCAGTTGCTGGCGTGCCATGAGGTGAAGGGCCCGGGCCCAGGGGAGGTTGCGAAACGCGGGCTCAAGATCGGCGCCACGGAGGATCTGGCGGGTCAGTGCCACGTCCAGCCCGCCGAGTTCGCCATCGGCCTCGATCTGGCTGAAGGGGGGCCAGTGGCTCCAGGCCACCGACAGTGTCTCTTTGGCGCCCAGAGGCAGGTTCGGTGCGAACAGCAGGCCGAGGCTCAATGCGCAGTGAATAGCGGTCTGGATATGTTTCCTGATCAAGCAGAACCTCCCTGTTCTGTGTCGTGGATCCCTGAGTACGTGTCCCAAGGTGGGACGGGCCCTGGCGAGCGCCATCATCGCCATTCTGCCCCGCCATAGTGGGCTTTTCCACCCAGGCTGGGAGGCGTATCACATTTTTCTCGTGTAACGGCGCCAACTCCGTTAGACTGCGCCTCTATTCTTTCCCCTTTGCTCTGCTCCCCGGGGAAATCGTTGTTTTCTCTATAGGCCCAGATCCTGTGAGATGGCATCGGCTCAGCAGAGGAGCCCCACCACAGATCCCCGGCGCCCCTATCCCTAGCAGGTAACTATGAGTTTTACTTCCCTCGGTCTGGCCGAACCCTTGTTGCGTGCCGTTGCCGAGCAAGGCTACGACACCCCGTCTCCCATCCAGCAACAAGCGATCCCGGCCGTCCTGGCTGGCCGTGACCTGATGGCCGCCGCCCAGACCGGGACCGGCAAGACCGCAGGCTTTACCCTGCCGATGCTGCAGCGCCTCACCGAGAGCAAGCGCAAAGTATCCCCGAACCGCATTCGCGCCCTGGTGCTGACACCAACCCGCGAGCTGGCCGCCCAGGTGGGCGAGAGCGTGCGCAATTACGGCAAGCACCTGCCGATCCGCAGCCACGTGGTCTTCGGTGGCGTCAGCATCAACCCGCAGATGATGGCAACCCGCCGTGGTCTGGACGTGCTGGTGGCCTGCCCGGGCCGCCTGATGGATCTCTACAACCAGAACGCCGTCAAGTTCGACGAAGTCGAGATCCTGGTGCTGGATGAAGCGGACCGCATGCTCGATATGGGCTTCATCCGCGACATCCGCCGCATTCTGGCCCTGTTGCCGAAGAAGCGCCAGAACCTGCTGTTCTCCGCCACCTTCGCCGAGGAAATTCGCGAGTTGGCCACCGGCCTGCTGGATAACCCGGCGGTGATCGAAGTGGCCCCGCGCAACAGCACCGCCGAGCGTATCGAGCAGCTGGTGCACCCGTGCGACAAGGCCAACAAGATCGCGCTCTTGAGCCACCTGGTCACCAGCAACGACTGGCAGCAGGTACTGGTGTTCACCCGCACCAAGCACATGGCCAACCGTGTTGCCGAGACCCTCGACAAGAACGGCGTCAGCGCCGCCGCCATCCACGGCAACAAGAGCCAGGGTGCTCGTACCCGCGCCCTGGCCGGTTTCAAGGAAGGTAGCGTCAAGGTGCTGGTCGCGACCGACATCGCCGCCCGTGGTCTGGACATCGACAAGTTGCCGCAAGTGGTCAACTTCGAGCTGCCGAACGTGGCGGAAGACTATGTGCACCGCATCGGCCGTACCGGCCGCGCCGGCGCAGCCGGTCACGCCATCTCCCTGGTCGCCGCCGATGAAGGCAAGCTCATCAAGGCGATTGAGCGTCTGACCAAGCAGAACATCCCTTGCGAGCAGGTGGCCGGTTTTGAAGCCTCCCGCGAGACCCTCGACAACATCGCTCGTGGTATCGGCGCGCCGCTGCGCAAAGAGCCCCGCGATCCGAGCGAGCAGCGCCGTGCGCCGCGTCCGCAGGGTCAGGGCCAGCGTCAGGGTGCCGGTCGTTCTGCCTCCAATGGCAATGCAGGTGGTGCCCGTACCGGTAACGGTGGCAAACCCAAGCCGCAAGGTGGTCAACGTCCCGCCGATGGCGCCGCCAAACCGGCCCAGGCTCGTCGTCCCCGCCGCGCCAGCCACAACCAGTAAGCGGCTCGGGAGCCAGGCTCCCCAGTTATTCGCTGATAAAAAAGCCCCGCCATTCTGGCGGGGCTTTTGTTTTTCTGGCCGGCAGTGAAATTGTCAGGGAATGATTGCCGTGATCAGGATATGAGCCGCGCACACCAGGATCACGCCGAAGGTCAACCCCATCCCCACCACCCGGTAGCGGAAGTTCTCCGGTGTGCGGCTCATGCCAAAGGCGTGACAGAGGCGACCACACAGCAAGCTGGCCCCCAGCAGATGGATGAGCCAGGGTGTCTGGCTGGAGGTTTCGACAAAATAGATCAGCAGCAGGGCCAGGGGAACATACTCGGCAAAGTTGGCGTGCACCCGCATGGCCCGCAGCATGGCGGGATCATCGCCATGCCCCAGCGCCACTCCCCGACGGTGGCGGGTGCGAATGGTACGCTCGCCGAGCAAGACAAAGAGCAAGGCGAGCAGGGCCGCGTAGATGGGCACTATGGTCATGGTATCTGGCTCTCGAGTGGATGTGTTTGCCTGGATATTGCTTGGCGCCTCAATGGCTTGCCTCTGAGGGTAGCAGCAGGATGTGGCGAATGGCACAACCAGCTGCTGAGGGCGCCTGGGACCAGATCACAAAAAGCCCCGCCAACTTATGCTGGCGGGGCTTTTCAATGTGGGGCATTGGATCAGAGCGCGGGCAACATGCCGAGGCTGACGCTCACCTGGACGCCGACGATCAGCACCCCCATTGCACCGGCGAGACCGAGCGCAACCACGCCGCCCGGGACCCGGTAATGGTGCGCCTCGGCCTGCTTGCGGCTCTGCCATACCAGAGCCACCGGCAGCAGCACCGCCAGCACCGCCAGGGCGATGGCGGCATAACCCAGCGCCATGATGAAGCCCTGCGGGAAGTAGAGGGCAAACAGCAGGGGCGGCACGAAGGTGATCATGCCGGTCTGGCTGCGGCCCTGCCAGTTGTCCTTGCGGTGGGTCACCTTGGCCATGAAGTCAAACAGCCCCAGCGTCACCCCGAGGAAGGAGGTGGCGAGCGCCAAGTCAGCAAAGAGATGCATAGCCTGATTGAAGGCGGGCCGGTTCACCAGGTTGCCGACGCTGGCAAGCAGGCTGTCGAGCGCCCCGCCGGTCTGGATCAGGCTCTGCTGGCCGAGCAGGCCCAGGATCGCCACCTGCCACAGCACGTAGAGGATAAGCGGCAGGGCAGAGCCCCACACGAAGACTCGGCGCAACTGCTTGGGGCAGTCGCCGAGGTAGAGCATGACGCTCGGGATGGAGCCGTGGAAACCGAACGAGGTGAAGATGACCGGCAGCCCCGCCAGCAGCAAGCCCTGGCCGAGCGGCATGGAGAGCAGGTGCTGCCCCTCGGCGCGGGGCAGCAGCAGCGCCAGCACCCCTACCATGATCACCAGTTTGACGGTGAACATCAGGCGATTGAGGTAATCCACTTGCTTGGTGCCCACACACACCATGCCGCCGAACAGCAGGGTGAAGGCCCAGGCCGCCTGCTCCTGGCTGACGGTGGTGCCCGCATCCGCCAGCGCCTGGGCCAGCAGGCTGCTGCCGCCGCTGATGTAGGCGGAGGCCAGGGAGTAGAACAGCATCAAAATGCAGAAGGAGGCGATGCGCTTGCCCCAGGGGCCGAGCAGGTGATCTGCCAGTTGGTGCAGGTACCACTTGCCGGTATTGAGGCTGGCCTCCACCTGCAGCATGGCGGTGAAGGCCATCAGGGCCCAGAGCCCGATCATCAGCGCCAGGGTGGCGGGGCCGCCCAGAGACGAGGAGGCCAGTGGCAGGGCCAGCATGCCGGCGCCTATGGTGGTGCCGGCGATCAGCAGCGTACAACCCAGGGTTTTGGTATTCATGGTGTGCATCCAGATAGAGAAACTGCGTAGTAAAAAAAGCGTGCCAGTGGCGGTGTCAGCCAGGTGCCTCCGGGGGCGGGACAGGAGGCTAGCAATATCGGAGTGGACGCATCGTTACGAAAAATCCGTGGGTTGTAAAAGATGGTTGCCACGTTAACGGATCAAAAAAGTGGAAACAAGCCTGTAAAGGCGGATTTTGTACTGCGAGGTGGCAATAGGTGGAAATAAAAGATGACAGCAGACGGTGTTGACTGGTGGAAAAGCGCGCCGGCGTGGCAGGAGAGCGCCGGCACGTGAGGGGCGTCAGCGGCGACGCTTGAGGGTGCGGCTCACACAGTGCAGGCCAGCGCGGTAGTGGCCGTTGATGGCCTCGAAGGCGAGGGCAAGGGCCTGGGCAGCCAGGGCGTCGTGCTGCTGGGGCAGGGAGTTGATGCCAAAGGGGAGGAAGTCCAGCAGCCGATCGTCCCCGAAGGTGGCCATGGCAATCTGGCTCATGTCGGCCTCCTGCTCCAGCAGATAGTCGAGCACCCCCTCCATCAATATGTAGGAGGTGGCAACCAGCGCCTCGGGCAACTGGTCGAGGCGCTGGTGCAGCTCTTTGATCAGGCGATAGCCCTCGGCGCGGGAGAAGTGGGCCCCCTCGCAGACATGGGGTGTCAGCAGGGCGGCGCTGGCGTGGCTGCTCAGCGCCTGCTCGAAACCGGCGCGGCGCTCCTGGCTGATCGTGAGGCCTGGCAGCGCGGTGATCAGGGCCACATGGCGAAGGGTGGCGGTGAGCAGGGAGGCGGTGAGATCGCAGCTCGCCTTCTGGTTTTCACTCGCCACAGTGATGAAGTGGTCGGCGGCCAGGGCCCGATCGATGGCCAGGATTTGCACGCCATGAGCTTGCTGCTCCCGATAGAAAGGGTCCGCCGGCGGCAGGCAGCTCGCCACCAGCAGCGCATCCACATGGCGGCTGACCAGCATTCTGGCCAGCTCCTTCTCGGTATCCGGCTCGTCTTCCGAGCAGACGATCAGCAGCTGATAGCCCTGAGCTCGCGCGCCCTGCTCGAGGCGCTTGGCGAGCTTGGCATAGCTGGCATTCTCAAGGTCCGGCAGGATGAAGCCCAGGGTCCTGGTCTGGCCGCCGCGCAGGGAGGCGGCGCGGCTGTCCGGCTGATAATTGTGGGCATGGACCACGGCCATCACCTTGTCACGGGTGGCCTGGCTGATGCGATATTGATCCGCCTTGCCGTTGATCACATAGCTGGCGGTGGTACGCGAGACACCGGCCAGGGCGGCGATTTCATCCAGTTTCATCATATTGGCTCTGTTTGAGTTGCAAGGCCCGCGATGGTTTCAGGTGGGGGCACCGAAAAGTGTGCGCGGGATCATATCATTGAAAAGCACTCTCCGTGGGATCTTGAACAATTGGCTGAAACGATTCAGTCTTAGTGTAAGTGAAACGATTCAGCTTGTCAGTAAGCGATGAATGTTCGACCAGGAAATGCCGAGATGGCCTACCAGGGGGGAGATTCCCGTCTATTGTCAGCAGGCAAATTACCCGAAATCCAAGTTGAGTTGAGCCGGTGTGCCGCGAGGCGAAGCCGGACCTGATGGAGAATCTCTATGTTGAAGTTGGCGCGACAGCAAATCCTGCTGGGACAATCGGTGGCGACCAAGGCGGACGCCATCGCCCTGCTGGCAGGCAAACTGACCGACGCGGGTCTGGTGGAGGCCGGTTATGTGGACGGCATGCTGGCGCGGGAAGCCCAGCACGCCACCTACCTTGGCAGCGGCATCGCCATTCCCCACGGCACCACGGACACCCGCCATCTGGTCAAGAGCACAGGTGTCATGGTGGCCCAGTTCCCTCAGGGGATCGAATGGGATGAGGGGCAGATTGCCTATGTGGCCATCGGCATCGCCGCCAAGTCGGACGAGCATCTGGGCATCTTGCGCCAGCTCACCCATGTGCTGGGTGACGAGCAGGCTGCCGCGCAATTGAGAGAGGCCACCGATGAAGAGACCATTATCAACATCCTGACCGGTGCAAGTGCGGCGAAAGAGGTGCAATTCTTGACCCTGGCGGACTTCCCGGCCGACGATCGCGACCAGCTGCTGCTGGGGGCTGCCGCCCGCGCCAAATCTGCCGGTTGGGGTGAGGCCGCCATGGTGACCTCTCTGCTGGCAAGCGAGCCCGCCTATCTGGGGGATGGCGTCTGGCTGGCCCGTGCGCAAGCGGCCCAGACCGGCTGGGTGCTGGCGACCCCGAGCAGCACGCTGACTGCGGGTGAACTGCCGCTCAGTGCCCTGCTGCTGCTGTGTGCCGTAGATAGCAGCCATCTGCCCCAACTGGAGAACCTGGCCAAGCTTGCCACCGCCGGTCAGCTCGGAACGCTCGCAGGGAGCGACGGTCTGGCCATGCTGCAGGCAGGTCCGGCGAGCGGTCTCTCCGACACCTTCACCATCATCAACCCCCATGGCCTGCACGCCCGTCCGGGCGCCATGCTGGTCAAGGTGGCCAAGGAGTATGCATCCGACATTCGCGTGGCGAACCTGGATGGCAGCGGTGAAGCAGTCTCCGCCAAGAGCCTGATGAAGGTCATCGGCCTGGGGGTCAAGTGCGGTCACCGCCTCGCCTTCCGCGCCGAAGGGGCCGATGCCGAGGCGGCCCTCAAGGGGATAGGCGAGGCCATTGCCGCTGGTCTGGGCGAGGGGGCGCACTGATGGACATCGTTACCATCACCCTCAATCCGGCGCTGGATCTCACCGCCCGCCTGGGCGCCATGAGCCTCGGCGAGGTGAACCTGGTGAGCGAAGCCAACTTGCGCGCCGCGGGCAAGGGGATCAACGTCGCCATGGTGCTCAAAGACCTGGGCCGTGACGTGGGCCTGACCGGCTGGCTCGGCGAGGACAACCAGCAGAGCTTCGTCTCCCTGTTTGAAGCGCGGGCCCTGGACGATCATTTCGTGCGCGTGGCAGGCAGCACCCGGATCAACGTGAAGATCTCCGAGCAATCGGGCCGGGTCACGGATCTCAATCTGCCGGGGCTCACCGTGCATCAGGCGGAAGTGGCCGCGCTGGAGGCCGAGATAGAGAAGCTGGCGCCGCGCGCCGACTGGTTCGTGCTGGCGGGCAGCCTGCCCAAGGGCGTCGAGCCTGGCTACTGCGCCCGTCTCATCAGCCTGCTCAAGGCCAAAGGCAAGCAGGTGATCTTCGATTGCAGCGGCGTGGCCCTCACCGAAGGGATCAAGGCTGCACCGACCCTGGTCAAACCCAATCTGGAGGAGCTCAGCCAGTGGGCCGGTCGCTCTGTCGAGACCCTCGCCGAGCAGGCCGAGTGTGCCCGTGCCCTGCAGGCCGCAGGGATCCCCCATGTGGTGATCTCCAATGGCGCTGACGGCCTGGTCTGGTTTGGCCCCGATGCCACCTGGCAGGCCATTCCGCCGCGCATGCAGGTGGTCAGCACAGTCGGTGCCGGCGACTCCCTGGTTGCGGGATTGGCCCATGGCCTGAGCCTCGGCTGGGCGCCGGAGCAGACCCTGCGTCTGGCCACCGCCGTCTCGGCACTGGCGGTGAGCCAGGTGGCGGTCGGCTTTGACGATATCAAGGTACTCACCCCCTTACTCGAGCAGGTGCGCGTGCAGCGTCTGGATGACCTGGCACCGGCTCAATCCAACCCCCTTTCGATGACACACTCAGGAGATGCCCAATGAAAGCAATTCTGGTTACGGCTTGCCCGGCGGGCATTGCCACCAGCTTTCTCGCTGCAAAACGGATAGAACAGCAGGCCAAACTGGCGGGCTGGGAGCTCACTCTCGACGTCGGCTCCAGCGTACAACCCCGCCAGGTTCCCTCGAAAGAGCAGATTGCCGCCGCCGAAATGGTGCTGGTGGTGGCAAGCGCCCCGGTAGATCTCGCCGCCTATGACGGCAAGCGCCTCTATCAGGGCAGCATGGATCTGGCGCTGCAGGATCCTGCCGCCCTGCTGGAGGCCGCCGCGAGCGGTGCCAGCCTCTATCGCCACCAGGCCGCGCCCGCCGTTGCCAATGCCGCCGCCAAGGCGGCCAGCGGTGCCAAGCGCATCGTTGCGGTCACTGCCTGTCCGACCGGGGTGGCCCACACCTTCATGTCGGCGGAAGCGCTGGAGACCATGGCCAAGCAGCTGGGTCATCAGATCCGCGTCGAAACCCAGGGCTCGGTCGGTGCCCAGAACGCTCTGACCGCGGACGAGATCGCCGCCGCCGATCTGGTGTTCCTCGCCACCGACATTGAGGTGGACATGGCCCGCTTCGACGGCAAGCCCGTCTATCGCACCAGCACGGGCGCTGCCCTGAAGAAGACCCGCGCCGAGCTAGACAAGGCGTGGACAGAGGCGAAGACCTATCGTCACAGCGGCGCTGCCGCGGCCAAGAAAGAGGAGAAGGCTAGCCCCTACAAGCACCTGCTGACCGGTGTCTCCTTCATGCTGCCCATGGTGGTGGCCGGTGGCCTCATCATCGCGCTCTCCTTCATCTTCGGTATCGAGGCGTTCAAGGAAGAGGGGACGCTCGCGGCGGCCCTGATGAAGATCGGCGGCGGCTCCGCCTTCGCCCTGATGATCCCGGTACTGGCCGGTTACATCGCCTACTCCATCGCCGACCGTCCGGGTCTCGCCCCCGGCATGATTGGCGGTATGCTTGCCAGCTCGCTCGGCGCCGGTTTCCTCGGCGGCATAGTCGCCGGTTTCCTCGCCGGTTACAGTGCCAAGTACCTGAGTGACAAGGTGCGCCTGCCGGTGACCCTGGAAGCGCTCAAGCCCATCCTCATCATTCCATTGGTGGCCAGCCTGTTTACCGGCCTCGTCATGATCTACGTGGTAGGCGGCCCGGTGGCCGGCATCATGAATGCCATGACCGAGTTCCTGAACAACATGGGCTCCGCCAACGCCGTGCTGCTGGGTGTCATCATCGGCGCCATGATGTGTTTCGACATGGGGGGTCCGGTCAACAAGGCGGCCTACGCCTTCGGGGTCGGCCTGCTCGCCTCCAAGACCTATGCCCCCATGGCTGCGGTGATGGCCGCCGGCATGGTGCCGGCCCTGGGGATGGGGATCGCGACCTTCCTGGCCAGCAAGAAGTTCATCAAGGCGGAGCAGGAAGCGGGCAAGGCCTCCTTCGTGCTGGGTCTGTGCTTCATCTCCGAGGGGGCCATCCCGTTTGCGGCCAAGGATCCGATGCGGGTCATCCCGGCCTGCATGGTGGGTGGTGCCCTGACCGGTGCGCTCTCCATGCTGTTCGGCTGCGAACTGGTGGCGCCCCACGGTGGCCTGTTCGTGCTCTTCATCCCGAACGCCATCAGCAACGTGCTGATGTATATCGTGGCGATTGCGGCGGGATCGCTGTTGACCGGCGTCTCCTACGCCATGCTCAAGCGCGGCGAGGAGCAGGCCAAGCTGGCAACGGCCTGACTGGCATCCATCCGATGAATGACAAGGCGGCCTGCGGGCCGCCTTTTGTTTTGGTGAGGTGGAGGAGGGCAGGGAAGGGGTCAGAAATCCCAGCCGGGTTGTGATGGCGGTTCGATGGGCTCACCCTCTCTGGCCTTGCGGCGGGCGGCCTCGACCCGTGCCTTGCGGTTGCGGCACAGGCGCATCACCTCCTGCTGCTGGGTTGGAGTCATGGCGAGCCAGTTGAAGCGCTCTTCCCGACTGCGCAGGCACCCCTTGCAGTAGCCCTTGTTGTTCACTTCGCAGATCCCGACGCAGGGGCTCGTCAGGGGGAAGATTTCGAGCTGTTCCATCCACACCCTCTCACATCTTGTCACCTTGTTATAACCCAGAAGATCCCCTTTGGAGAAATAGGGCGTCCGGGGGTGGATGGCGTTTGCTTTCCCCCTGCAAATTTGGCATCTTCCCCGCCGTGCAAGACGCTCGGTGTTATATGAGGACATATGAATAAACATGCGTACTGGCTGGCCGCCGCCGTGGTCGGGTTGGCCGGTTGTGCGGGCAACCCTGACCCGGTCAAGGTGCCCCAGAAGAAGGCGGAATCCGGATGTTTTCTGAACTGCGAGGTGCCGGAGAATCTGGGCAAGCAGTATCTGGATGGTGCCCTGCCAGGGGATCTGGTGCGGGTGGATCGCGTCAACAGTCGCCAGCGTGCCGACTACAGCAAATTCGGCCCCCAGAGTCGGCTGGTGCTGGAGCGCTCCGGCAAGATGACCCGCCGCTATGGCGAGCTCTATCACCAGCTTTCCCGCTGGGTGGCCAATGGCGGTGATCCTGCCTACATCACCCAGTACGGTATCAGCCTGGCCCAGCTCGGCGGCGCCGATCGCATGGGCAACGTGCTCTTTACCGGCTACTACTCGCCGGTGCTGGAAGTGCGCCACCGCCCGGATGCCAAGTACAAGTACCCCATCTATGCCATGCCCAAGTGCGGTGGCCGTTGCCCGAGCCGTGCCGAGATCCACCAGGGAGCGCTGGCCAACCGGGGGCTGGAGCTGGGTTACAGCAAGTCTCTTATCGACAACTTCTTGATGGACGTGCAGGGTTCAGGCTTCGTGCACTACGGGGATGACGACCGGCTGCAATACCTGGGTTACAGCGGCAAGAACGGCCACGGCTACGTGAGTATCGGCCGGGTGCTGATCGACCGGGGAGAGGTGCCCAAGGAGCAGATGTCCATGAAGGCCATCAAGGAGTGGGCCAACAGCAAGCCGGAGGAGAGCGTCAAGGAGCTGGTAGAGCAAAACCCGTCTTATGTCTTCTTCGAGCGTCGCCCCACCAATGATGTGATCGGCGCCGCCGGTATTCCGCTGCTGCCGCTGGCGGCGGTGGCGGCCGACAAGACATTGCTGCCGATGGGCACTCCCATCCTGGCGGAGGTGCCGCTGCTCGACAAAGCCGGCAACTGGACCGGCAAGCACCAGTTGCGGCTCTTGATCGCATTGGATGTGGGCGGCGCGGTGAAGAGAGGACACCTGGATCTCTACCACGGCATGGGGGAGAAGGCCGGTGTGGCAGCCGGTCACTACAAGCACTTTGGCCGGGTCTGGAAGCTGGGCCTGCACCACGGGCCGACCGCCGCCCCCTGGCTGTGATCCTTTGATGGTACGGGCGCCTGCACAGGGCGCCCTTAAGAGAAGTTCAAGAAGCAAAAAAGCCGCCGGATTTGCTCCGGCGGCTTTTTATTGGCTGTGATTTGTCAGCCCGTAGTGGCGTCAGCCCTTCTGGATGTCCAACCGGATGGCACCCACCGGCTGGCAGCAGCAGGGCAGGCATTCCCCCTGGGAGACAAACGCCAGCGGCACGGCGGCGTAGTGCACCGAGCCTGCCAGCAAGGGCGTGCGGCAAGCGCCGCAATAGCCGCTGCGGCACTGGAACTCCACGTGATGACCGTGGCGCTCCAGAGTCTCCAGCACGCTCTCGCCGGGATGGGCGTGCAGCACGCCATCCTGGGTATGCACCCGTGGCGAGCCTGCTTCGCTCTGCGCGGGGACCGCGTGCGGGGCAGGGGTCAGCGTGCCGGTGGCGTCACTCACAGCTCGAAATCACCCAGGTCGTCTGCGTGCACTTCGCTGTCGATCTGGCCGACCAGATAGGAGCTCACCTCCACTTCCTGGGGCGCCACCTGCACGTTGTCGGAGGAGAGCCAGGTGTTGATCCAGGGAATGGGGTTTTGCTTGGCACCAATGAAGGCGGGTTGCAGGCCGACCGCGCTCATGCGCAGGTTGGTGATGTACTCCACGTACTGGCAGAGGATGTCCTTGTTCAGGCCGATCATGGAGCCATCCTGGAACAGGTACTCGGCCCACTCTTTCTCCTGCTCGGCTGCTTCCTTGAAGATGTCGAAGCAGGCTTGCTCGCACTCGGCGGCAATCTCGGCCATCTCGGGATCGTCCAGGCCATTGCGCATCAGGTTCAGCATGTGCTGGGTGCCGGTCAGGTGAAGGGCTTCATCGCGGGCGATCATCTTGATGATCTTGGCGTTGCCTTCCATCAGTTCGCGCTCGGCAAAGGCAAAGGAGCAGGCGAAGCTGACGTAGAAGCGGATCGCCTCCAGGGCATTGACGCTCATCAGGCACAGATAGAGTTTCTTCTTCAGCTCGCGCAGGCTGATGGAGACCTCGCGGCCCGCCACGCGGTGGGTACCTTCACCGTGCAAGTGGTAGAGCGCGGTCGCCTCGATCAGATCGTCGTAGAAGTGGCTGATGGAGCCGGCACGCTTGAGGATCTGCTCGTTGGTCACGATATCGTCGAACACCTGGCCCGGGTTGTTGACGATGTTGCGGATGATGTGGGTGTAGGAGCGAGAGTGGATGGTCTCGGAGAAGGCCCAGGTCTCGATCCAGGTCTCCAGCTCCGGGATGGAGACCAGTGGCAGCAGCGCCACGTTCGGGCTGCGACCCTGGATGGAATCCAGCAGGGTCTGGTACTTCAGGTTGGAGATGAAGATGTGCTGCTCGTGGGGTGGCAGGGCCTGATAGTCGATGCGATCGTGGGAGACATCCACCTCTTCCGGACGCCAGAAGAAGGAGAGTTGCTTCTCGATCAGCCGCTCGAAGATGTCGTGCTTTTGCTGATCATAACGGGCCACGTTGACCGACTGGCCGAAGAACATCGGCTCCTTGAGCTGGTCGTTTTGGGTCTGGCAGAACGTTGAATAAGCCATGGTGATTTGAATGTCTTGAATAAGGGGAGACAGGAGGGCGGGAGCTTCATGCTCCCGCCCGGTTCATCAGATCGTGCAGCGACTTATATTTTACAAGCCCCGCCAGCGCAACCGTCGTCTTGCAGATCGGTCTGGGCATCGTCCGCACCATCACGGGTGTTGTGATAGTAGAGGGTCTTGAGGCCGTATTTGTAGGCGGTCAGCAAGTCCTTGAGCAGCTGCTTCATCGGGACCTTGTTGCCTTCGAAACGGGCCGGATCGTAGTTGGTGTTGGCGGAGATCGCCTGATCCACAAACTTCTGCATGATGCCGACCAGCTGCAGGTAGCCATCGACGCTCGGCTGTTTCCACAGCAGTTCGTACTGATCCTTCAGGCGATGGTATTCGGGTACCACCTGCTTGAGGATGCCGTCCTTGGAAGCCTTGACCGACACCAGGCCGCGCGGCGGCTCGATGCCGTTGGTGGCGTTGGAGATCTGGCTGGAGGTCTCGCTTGGCATCAGGGCGGTCAGGGTGGAGTTGCGCAGACCCACGGTCTTTATCTCTTCACGCAGGCTTTCCCAGTCCAGATGCAGCGGCTCGTTGCACAGCACATCGAGATCCTTTTTATAGGTATCGATGGGCAGGATCCCCTGAGCGTAGGTGGTCTCGTTGAAGGCCGGGCAGGGGCCGAATTCGCGGGCCAGCTGCACGGAGGCCTTCAGCAGGTAGTACTGGATCGCCTCGAAGGTACGGTGAGTCAGCGCCAGACCGGAACCGTCGGAGTAGCGGGCACCGTTCTTGGCCAGGTAGTAGGCGTAGTTGATGACGCCGATCCCCAGGGTGCGGCGGTTCATGCTGCCCTTCATTGCAGCCTTGAGCGGATAGTCCTGATAGTCGAGCAGGGCATCCAGGGCGCGCACGGCGAGATCCGCCATCTCTTCCAGGTCTTCCAGCTTCTCGATGGCGCCGAGGTTGAAGGCAGACAGGGTGCACAGGGCGATCTCGCCCTCTTCGTCATCCACGTTGTTGAGCGGCTTGGTGGGCAGCGCAATCTCGAGGCAGAGGTTGGACTGACGCACCGGCGCCACGCTCGGATCGAACGGGCTGTGGGTGTTGCAGTGGTCCACGTTCTGGATGTAGATGCGACCGGTGCCGGCGCGCTCTTGCATCATCAGGGAGAAGAGATCCACCGCCTTGAGGGTCTTCTTGCGAATGCTCGGATCCTGCTCGTATTTGACGTAGAGCTGCTCGAACTTGTCCTGATCCGCGAAGAAGGCGTCGTACAGACCCGGGGCATCGGACGGGGAGAACAGGGTGATGTCGCCGCCCTTGATGAGGCGCTGGTACATCAGCTTGTTGATCTGCACCCCGTAGTCCATGTGACGGACCCGGTTCTCTTCCACGCCGCGGTTGTTCTTCAGTACCAGCAGGCTCTCCACCTCGGTGTGCCACAGGGGGTAGAACAGGGTGGCGGCACCACCGCGCACACCGCCCTGGGAGCAGCACTTGACGGCAGTCTGGAAGTATTTGTAGAAGGGGATGCAGCCGGTGTGGAAGGCTTCGCCGCCACGGATGGGGCTACCGAGACCCCGGATGCGACCGGCGTTGATGCCGATGCCGGCACGTTGGGAGACGTAACGGACGATGGCGCTGGCGGTAGCATTGATGGAATCCAGGCTGTCATCGCACTCGATCAGCACGCAGGAGCTGAACTGACGGGTCGGGGTGCGCACGCCGCTCATGATCGGGGTCGGCAGGGAGATCTTGAAGGTCGACACCGCATCGTAGAAGCGCTTGATGTAGTCCAGACGGGTATCTTTCGGATACTTGGAGAACAGGCAGGCCGCCACCAGGATGTAGAGGAACTGCGGGCTCTCGTAAATTTCGCCGGTAACCCGGTTCTGCACCAGGTACTTGCCTTCCAGCTGCTTGACCGCTGCGTAGGAGAAGTCCATGTCACGCCAGTGATCCAGGTAGCCGTTAAGCTCCTCGAATTCGGCCTGGGTGTAGTCGGTCAGCAGGTGCTTGTCATACTTGCCCATGTCCACCAGACGGGCGACGTGCTGGTAGAGGTGGGGCGGCTCGAACTGGCCGTACGCCTTCTTGCGCAGGTGGAAGATGGCCAGACGGGCGGCCATGTACTGGTAATCCGGGCTCTGTTCGGAGATCAGGTCAGCAGCGGCCTTGATGACGGTTTCGTGGATGTCGGCGGTACGGATACCGTCATAGAACTGGATGTGGGACTTGAGCTCCACCTGGGAGACCGACACGTTGTCGAGCTTCTCGGCGGCCCAGTCGAGCACACGGTGAATTTTATCCAGATCGATGGGTTCTTTGTGGCCGTTACGCTTCGTCACAAACAAGTTCATTGGCTGATGACCTTTAGTTGATTCCCGAAAAACCATGGCGCCACGCATCCAGGGCGCCATTCTCGATGGTGGCCTGGGGGCGAAGTGCGCCATGAATCACAAGATATAGTGTTATTTTAAATTCGAACTACAAGATAGTGAGGTCGACACCGCATTGCAATCTGTGGATAACGCATTAGCTGTGGATAAATTGTGGGTGTTCAGGCCCGAGTTAGTGACTGCTCACAGTGAGTGGGTTTTCATCCGTCCGATCCGGCAAATGCAAGTCTGATGATCGAAGATGGAAAATTTAAATAACTTTTTTTGCTTGCGAAAAGAGGGTGTTTTTACTAGCAAATTCAGCCTGGTTATCCCTTGTGCAGTCAGGGTCAAAAGCTGTCCGATCCCCGTTGGCGCACGGTTGTCACCACTTCGAAAAAGGGGGCACATCAGCGCACCCTGTCATGACCATAGCGTGGCTCTAGGAGTGAGCGTCGTGCTCATCTGGCCACCCCATGGCGTTAAAGTTGCCCCGATGATCCACCTATGCCGTGCCGTGTTCAGGTCAGCTCGTAGCGCAGCCAGTGGTGCAACGCTTGCACGGTGTCAAACTGCAGATCTGCACCCCAGTCGGCGGGATCCTCGTCATCGCTCAGATAGCCCCAGCCCGCCACCGCGGTGCGCATGCCGGCGTTGCGTCCCGCCTCGATGTCACGCACGTGATCCCCCACGTAGAGGCAATGGGTGGCGTCGACGCCCAGTTGCTCGCAGGCAAAGTACATGGGGGCAGGGTCTGGCTTGCGCACCGGCAGGGTATCGGCACTGACCGTCACGCCGCAGCTGGCAAGCTCGGGCAGGGCGGCCAGCAGCGGCTTCGTGAGAAAGCCCGGCTTGTTGGTGACGATGCCCCAGGGCAGCTTCTTCTCATCGAGCCATTCGATGAGATCCAGCATCCCCTCATAGGGGCGGGTGCCGACACAGAGGTTGGCCGCGTAATGGTCGAGCAGGGCGGTGCGCAGGCGCGTGGCACCCAGCTCCTCGAGCAGCTCGTCGCCAAGACCGGCCTTGAGCAACCCGAGCGCCCCGTGGGAGGTGGTCTGGCGGATGATGGCTTCGGGCAGGGGGGCAAAGCCTTCGCTCACCAGCACATGGTTGACGGCGGCGCCGAGATCAGGGGCCGTGTCGAGCAGGGTGCCGTCCAGATCGAACAGCACGCAGCGCAGGGGCGCCTTGTCGGTGCTCATCAGATGGCCTCCGGGCGCACGAAGGCCACCATGTAGTTGACGTCGACATTCTTGCCGAGTTTGAAGCTGTTGGACAGCGGCGCGTAGTGAACGCCGCTCATGTCCCGTACCAGCAGGCCTGCGGCTTCCCCCATGCGACACAGCTCGGCGGGCGTGATGAACTTTTTGTGGTCGTGGGTACCCTTGGGCACCATTTTGAGCAGGTACTCGGCCCCCAGGATCATCATCAGGTAGGCTTTCGGGTTGCGATTGATGGTAGAGACGAACACCTTGCCGCCCGGTCGTACCAGGGTGGCGATGGCGCGCAGTACCGAGGCGGGATCCGGCACGTGTTCCAGCATCTCCATGCAGGTGACCACGTCATACTGGCCCGGGGCCTCGGCGGCATGAGCTTCGGCGGTCATCTGGCGATATTCGAGCTCCACACCCTGCTCCAGGGCATGAAGGCGGGCAACCCCGAGGGGCTCTTTGCCCATGTCGATGCCGGTCACGCGAGCCCCCCGGCGGGCCATGCTCTCGGAGAGGATGCCGCCGCCGCAGCCGATGTCGAGCACGCGTTTGCCAAACAGGCCGCCGCTCTTGTCGGTGATCCAGTCAAGGCGCACCGGGTTTATCTGATGCAGGGGTTTGAACTCGCCCTCCATGTCCCACCAGCGGGAGGCGATGGCTTCAAATTTGGCGATTTCTGTCAGATCGACATTGGCATCACTATTCATTTTTCGATGATCCTGTGGCAGGGCGCGCAGCGGGCAGGGCGCGCGCAATCTATTGTCCTGGCGGGCATTATAACGGACGGACTTGGTCACACCAGCCCGACGTGTTACCCGGATTTGTGGCTTAAGGTATTTGGCTCAGTGTGTTACCATGTCGCGCTGTTTAAGCCAAAGAACAACTAATTAGGGATTAAGGCTTTCTATGAGCGATCTGGCCAGAGAGATCACGCCGGTCAACATCGAAGAAGAGCTCAAGAGTTCCTATCTGGATTACGCCATGAGCGTGATCGTAGGACGAGCTCTGCCGGATGTGCGTGATGGCTTGAAACCGGTTCACCGCCGCGTTCTGTTTGCTATGAACGAGTTGGGGAACGACTGGAACAAGCCCTACAAGAAATCGGCCCGTGTGGTCGGTGACGTAATCGGTAAATATCACCCGCATGGCGACAGCGCCGTGTATGACACCATTGTCCGGATGGCGCAGGATTTCTCCATGCGTTACATGCTGGTCGATGGTCAGGGCAACTTCGGTTCGGTCGATGGCGACAATGCTGCGGCCATGCGTTACACCGAAGTGCGGATGGCGCGCATCTCCCACGAGTTGCTGGCCGATCTGGACAAAGAGACCGTGGACTGGGTGCCGAACTACGACGGCACCGAGATGATCCCGGCTGTCATGCCCACCAAGGTACCCACCCTGTTGATCAACGGCTCCTCCGGTATCGCGGTGGGCATGGCGACCAACATTCCTCCTCACAACCTCACCGAGATAGTCAACGGCTGTCTGGCGTTGATCGAGAATGGCGCCCTCACCATTGACGAGCTGATGACCTATGTCACCGGCCCGGATTTCCCCACCGGCGGCATCATCAATGGGCGCTCCGGCATCGTGCAGGCCTACCGGACCGGTCGCGGCTCCGTCTATGTGCGGGCCAAGGCCGAGGTGGAAGTGGACGAGAAGACGAGTCGCGAGACCATCATCGTTCACGAGATCCCCTATCAGGTGAACAAGGCACGGCTTATCGAGAAGATCGCCGAGCTGGTCAAAGAGAAGAAGGTCGAGGGCATCAGTGCCCTGCGCGATGAGTCTGATAAAGACGGCATGCGCATCGTTATCGAGATCAAGCGCGGCGAGTCCGGCGAGATTGTGCTGAACAATCTCTACAAGCACACCCAGATGCAGACCACGTTCGGCATCAACATGGTGGCGCTCGATAACAACCAGCCCAAGGTGATGAACCTCAAAGAGATCCTGGATGCCTTCCTGCTGCACCGCCGTGAGGTGGTGACCCGCAGGACTGTGTTCGAGCTGCGCAAGGCGCGGGATCGGGCGCACATCCTGGAAGGTCTGGCGGTGGCCCTGGCCAACATAGACCCCATCATCGAGCTCATTCGCCACAGTGCGACCCCGGCGGATGCGAAAGCTGGCCTGGTTGCCAAGGGCTGGGAACTCGGCAATGTGGCCGCCATGCTGGAAAAAGCGGGCGACGACGCGGCACGGCCGGAGTGGCTGGAGCCGGAGTTCGGGATCCGTGAAGGGCAGTACTTCCTGACAGAGATCCAGGCCCAGGCCATCCTTGACCTGCGTCTGCACAAGCTGACCGGCCTCGAGCACGAGAAGATCCTGGAAGAGTACCAATCTCTGCTGGATCTCATCGCCGAGCTGCTGTTCATCCTGGCAAGCCCGGAACGGCTGATGGAAGTGATCCGCGATGAACTGCTGGCCGTGCGCGAGCAGTATGGCGACGAGCGTCGCACCGAGATCAGCATGTCCAGTGCCGAGATCAACATCGAAGATCTGATCACCCCGGAAGACGTGGTAGTCACCCTGTCTCACCAGGGCTATGTGAAGTATCAGCCGCTCTCCGACTACGAGGCCCAGCGCCGCGGTGGTCGTGGCAAGTCGGCCACACGGATCAAAGAAGAGGACTTTGTGGAGCGTCTGCTGGTGGCCAACACCCACGACACCATTCTGTGCTTCTCCACCCGTGGCAAGGTCTACTGGCTCAAGGTCTATCAGCTGCCGGAAGCGTCCCGTGGCGCCCGTGGTCGTCCCATCATCAACCTGCTGCCGCTGGAAGAGGGTGAGCGCATCACCGCCATCCTGCCGGTGAAGGAATATGATGCCGAGAAGTACGTCTTCTTCGCCACCGCCAACGGTACCGTGAAGAAGACCAGCCTGTCTGACTTCAGCCGTCCGCTCTCCTCCGGTATTCGCGCCATCAACCTCAAAGAGGGTGATGAGCTGATCGGGGTGGACATCACCGACGGCAGCAACGAGATCATGCTCTTCTCCGATGCGGGCAAGGTCGTTCGCTTCAATGAAGGTAGCGGCCGCGCCGATGCAGCCGATGTGGATGCCAGCGATGACGTCGAGACCGACGACGACGCTGGCAACGACGAGGATGGCAGCGACAACGGCGAAAGCACTGAAGGCACCGAGAGCAAGGGTACCTTCAAGGGTGTGCGTCCCATGGGTCGTACCGCCGCCGGTGTGCGCGGCATCAAGCTGGGTGCCGGTGACAAGGTGGTCTCCCTCATCGTGCCGCGCGGGGTCGGTGCCATCCTCACCGCCACCGAGAACGGTTACGGCAAGCGTACCGCACTGGACGAGTACCCGACCAAGAGTCGTGGTACCCAGGGCGTTCGCTCCATCAAGGTGGACGAGCGCAACGGCAAGGTGATCGATGCGATCCAGGTCGAGGATACCGACCAGATCATGCTGATCACCAACGGCGGCACCCTGGTGCGAACCCGTGTTGCCGAGGTGAGCGTCATTGGCCGTAACACCGGCGGTGTTCGTCTGATCCGTACCGGTGAAGACGAGACTGTGGTCGGCCTGCAACGCATTGCCGAGAGCGACGAGGAAGAGAACGACATCGTGGCCGTTGACGGTGAGGTGTCCGAAGGCACCGATACCGCGCCAGATGCCGGCTCTGCCGATGCAGGATCTGCTGAAGAAGGTGCTGCGAGCGACGAATAATCGCGCGTTTTCCACCATGAAAAAGAGCGACCCCAGGGTCGCTCTTTTTGTTGCTGCCGTTTGTCTCTGGCCGCGTGCCCCCAGCCTGATGGGTCAGCCTGATCCTGTTGCTGTACGCGTCGCTGATCACTCGCACCGCGAGCATTGCCGTACTCCTCCTTGTCCTCAATTCATCATGCCTGCGTCATCCCCCTGTCATGGGATGAGGCCAAGCTGCCCCTGTCGCACTCAACAGACTGCGACGCGCAGCCATCAAACAGGAGCACCTTATGACTAGCTGGGTAATGTGGGAGATCTGGTGGAGCTGGGTATGGGGCGAACATCAACCAGCATCGCTGGCAGGGGAACATGAGGATGAAGTGGCCCATGAGCCGGCACGACTGCCCGCCGAATTGATCGCCCAGGGCAAGGCCACGCACTCGCCTCGGCCAGAGGGTGAGGCCCTGCTCGCCGGCATGGTTTGTGGTGTACCGGCGAAGGGGAGGCGTTGTGAGTGCGGTTGATGCTGCCCCGGCGATCAGAACAGGCGCAGCTGCTCGTTGGGGCGAATGAAGGCAGAGGTGTTGAGCGCGATATGGCGCTTGCCCAGTTGCAGCCGCTTGCTGATGAGCCGAAAGCGCTGGGCGAGCAAGTCGGCGAATTGCCCCTCTCCGCGCATGCGAGTCCCGAAGGCGGGGCTGTTGAGCGCCCCCCCTCTGCTTGCCCGCAACTGGTTCAGGATGGCCTCCTTCTGGCCGGGGTAGTGCTCTTCCAGCCAGTCGCAAAATAGGGTGGTCAGCTCGTGGGGCAGTCTCAGCAGTATGTAGTCGGCGCAGCCGGCGCCCGTCTCCACGGCGCCCTTGATGATCTGCTCCAGCTCGGGCTCGTTGAGCCGCGGGATCATGGGGGCCGCCAGCACTCCCACAGGTATCCCGGCCTGTGTCAGCCTCTCGATGACCTTGAGCCGACCCGCTCCCGTGCTGGCGCGGGGCTCCAGCTGTCGCCTCAGTGTCTCGTTCAGGGTGGTGACCGACACCATCACCTGGCAGAGCCCCCCCCGGGCCAGCTCGGCCAGCAGATCAAGATCGCGCAATATCATGGCGCTCTTGGTGATGATCCCCACCGGATGACGATGAGCCAACATCACCTCCAGCAGCTCACGGGTGAGACGATAGTGGTGCTCTATGGGTTGGTAGGGATCGGTGTTGGCCCCGAGCACTATGGTCTGCGGCTGATAGCCTGGCTTGGCAAACTCCCGGCGCAGCAGCGCGGCGGCATTGAGCTTGGCAAACAGCCGGGTCTCGAAATCCAGGCCGGGGGAGAGCTCCAGATAGGCGTGGCTGGGTCTGGCGTAGCAGTAGATGCAGCCATGTTCGCACCCTTGATAGGGGTTGATGGAGCGGCCGAAGGGGACGTCCGGTGAGAGGTTGTGGCTGATGATGCTCTTGGCCTGGATCTCCCGCACCTCGGTTCGGGGTTGGGACGCACGAAATGCCGCCTCCCATTCCACGGCCTGCCAGCCATCGTCGACGACATCGATCTGTGGGCCGCTGAAACGGTGCTCGATATTGTGGGTGCTGCCTCGTCCTGCCATCTCATCACACCGGATACTGTTTATACATACAGTCATTTTGCTCGGGATAGCGCGAATTCAACTTCGAA
>NZ_CDBZ01000195.1 GCF_000819985.1 Aeromonas media
GGCTATGTCCCAATTACGTGTTGCATGGGGCGCCCCAGCGCCTCCTGCAAGCAATGTGGGATAGTCACTTCCCGTCCATAGCGCTCCAGCATCCTTCGCCAACCCAGATAATTCCTCAGATAGTGGGTCGCTACCCCATGGAACCGCTCCATCCACTCTTTCAACCGCCTGTGGTACCCGTTCACATGCTGGATGTGGTAGGCGCCAACCACGCGCTCGCCTTGACGATTACGCACGACCTGATGGGTCACTCCCTGCGCTTTGCTGAAACTGGCATACACCCCGGCGCCATCGCTACACAACACCGCATCTGGCGAGACAAGGGGTGCCAAAACCGCTATCACCGTCTCGGCATTCATTTTCTCCAACTGAAAATCCGCATGGTGGCCAGCCCGGTCCTGAACCACCATCACCGGGATGTAATCCGACCCTGTGCCTCGGGTACGGCCTTTGCCCCCACGATGGCGGGCCGGGCGGGGCAAACCACGTTGCCCTTTAAACGACTCCAGGAAGAAGGTCTCATCGACCTCGACGATACCCTCTTCCCGTACCGCCTGGTGGCTCGCCATGGCTTTCAGGAAGCGGTGACGCCACAAAAAGGCGGTGTTTTTACAGACTCCGCAGCGGACGGCAGCCTGTCGGACGGTCAGCCCGTCGATGAGGGCCTGGGCATAGTCTTCCCAGCACTGTGCCTTGCGAAGTCGGGCCAGCGGCGTCTTGGTGAGAACGGAACTGGTGCGCAGACACTGCTTGCAGCGATAGCGACGCAGTCCTCGACTCCAGCCCCAGGGAGCCAACTGCGCGGCCTCGGCCTGGCAGTGAGGGCAACATTGGCAAGGGGGGAGTTGGGTGGCTAACGAGGTGATGGGGTGAGGGGCGGCGAGTTCATGTTGCGCGAGACGACGCTGGCGCAAGGTGAGCAGTGGGAAGAGAGAGAGTAGATGTTGAAAGGCTTGGGTATCCATGATGGAGGCCCTCAGGGTGATGACCTACTTCAAGGTTAGCCTTTCAACACATAACTGGGACAGCGCC
>NZ_CDBZ01000196.1:0-6166 GCF_000819985.1 Aeromonas media
CCCTCAATCCCCATGCCTCCCCGGCCAATGCCATGCGTGAGACAGATCTGGCCCGCAGAAGTGGGACGCCGCTCCCGGTGCTCGTGCCTGTGTCGGATCAAGGCGCCCGTAAGCTTACCGGCGGCTTATGCTGACAACCTCCTCTGATACACCCAAGGTGAGTTTCCAGGTGACCCCCATCGACAGGCGAGTCAGGGGATCCTCCACGCCAGCATGTGTGATCATGCAGGATGGCGGATAGCGGGGGCGGCATCGCACGGGTCAGGGCAAGACAAGAAAAGATGCGAAGAAACGCGTTTGGGAAGGCAGCATGCCTTGGCCAGAGGCTGAATCGGTGACTGCGTCACCATGCCAAGCAAATGCCGGGCAGGCAGGCCAGAAAAAACAAAGCGCAGCTGACACGGAGAAAACCGTATCGGCTGCGCCATCGCCATGGGTCATGGCTTCTTGATTTGAAAGGCTTTTAACCCTTAGAAGGGCATCTTGAAGCCTGGGGGCAGTTGCATGCCGCCGGTCAGCTCGCCCATCTTGCTCTTGTTCTGCTCTTCCACCCGGCGCACGGCGTCGTTGACGGCGGCGGCGACCAGATCTTCCAGCATCTCCTTGTCATCTTCCATCAGACTCGGGTCTATCTCGATACGGCGCACGCTGTGGCTGCCGGCCATGGTGACCTTGACCATGCCGGCGCCGGCTTCGCCGACGACTTCCATCTGAGCCAGCTGCTCTTGCATCTTCTGCATGCGCTCTTGCATCTGTTGGGCCTGTTTCATCAGGTTACCCATTCCACCTTTACCAAACATAGGTCGTCTCTCGTCTTGAAATCCGGCATCCAGCGCCGGGCTGTGGGCTTGTTCTACCCCGGATATGGGGGCAGCCAAAAGATTTTTCAACCGGGACTCGGGTCCCAGCATGGGATTTAACTCATAGCGCTCAGCGACTCAGAGGTTCGATGCTCTCGGGATGGAGCACGGCGCCGAATCGCTGCTGCAGGAACTGCACATTGGGATCGTCCGCCAGATCCCGGCTCACCTGCTCACGCACCCCCAGGTAGAGGCGATGCTCGATCTCGAGCGGCGTCTCCCGCGCCGGGTCCGTGCCCAGGATCACCTCGACACGCACCGCCTGTCCGAACTCCGGGCCAATGATACCGGCCAGATCGGCCAGGGCTCTGTCGCTGACCAGATGGCGCTGCTCCGGCTTGAGCACCAGGGACACTAGCTCCCCTTGCCGGGTCATCACAGAGTTGATGGCGAGCTGACGCAACCGGCCACCGACCCCGGTGCGGGCGATGAGCTCGGCCCAAGCGTCGCCGCAATTGACCAGCAGGGAAGAGGGGATCAGGCGAGCGATCTCCTCCCCCTCCGCCGGCAGGGCGTCACTCTCCAGCTCATCCCAGTCGATGGTCTCCATCACCTGGGCGGTCGTGGGCTGCGCATTTTCGGGCACAGAAAGAGGCGTCGCAACCGGCGTTGCCGGAACAGCGGCGACGGTAGCAGCGGCAGCCCTGGCGGGTGCGCCGTCCAGATCCCAGGGGGGCAAGTCATCCGAAACAGGTTCGGCCTTTTGCGGTGCACTCGGCCTAGCAGCCGCTTGCGCTGCGGGGGCACTGGCCGACCCATCGCCGAAGCCCTGACTCAGGTACTCCTCGTAATCGCTGCTGCTGTCGTCATAGGCCTCGAGGGGCGGCAGATCCTCATAGCCCGTCATGGGCCCGGCATAGGCGGGCGCCGCGGGGGCCTGCCTGGCAGGCGCAGAGGGTGCTGGCGCCACAGGTGGCACGGCGGCCGTGGCCAGGGGCGCAGCCGGTTTGCTCGGCGTCGCCCTGGGAGGGGCAGAGACGGTCGCCGCCCCGGCGTCCCCCCGCAGCCGGCTGCGCAGCAGATTGCGCTTGCCCAGCAGGCTCTGCATGCTGGAGGCCGCCGAGGGGGCCGCCTCGGGTTCAGGGGCTATGGCAGGAGCCGCCGTCGGCCGGGCCGCCTCATGGGAGGCAACCGGCGGCTCGGGTTCAGGGGGCTGCGCTTCCTGAGTCCGGGGGGCGCCACCGATCTCGGGCTCAGGCTGCATCGGCTGTGCCTCGAACCCCATCTGCTGCGCGGCTTGCAGCAGCTCTTGCTGCTCGGCAAAGAGAGCTGCGCTGGCCTCATCGTCGTCGGCTGCCGGCTCATCTGCCTGAACCGACAAGAGCGGCGCTGTCGTCGCCAGGGCTGCGGGCGCGGCCATGCTGGCCGCCGTTGCGGCCTGATGCGGGGCTGGCTCAGCCCCTGACGGCTTTCCCGGCAGGGCCGATACGGCCTCCCTCCCCGCCCCGGGCAGTGCGCCCATGGACACGGGCAAGGCACTCAGATTGGCGGGGTGCACCGCCTCGCGGCGCGGCGAGAACGCCAGCATCCGCAGGCAGGTCATCTCCAGCGCGGTGCGGCCATCGGGCGCCCAGGGCAAATCCTTGCGTCCCCCCAGCACTATCTGATAGCAGAGCTGCACCTCTTCCGGGCTCATGGCTCCCGCCAGCTGCAGCAAGGCATCGGCATCCGCCCCCTGCTCCTGCACGCTGGCCGGCAGCAACTGGGCCATGGCGACGCGATGGAGCAAGGCTTCCAGCTCGGCGTGGAGCTGATCGAAGTCCGGTCCCAGGGTAGCGATTTCGGTGATCTTGGCCATGGTGGCCGGGGCATCCTGGCGCAGGACAGCCTCCAGCAACTGGTGCAGGTGGTGATGGTCGAGGGTGCCCAGCATGGTCAGCACGCTCTCCAGCCGCACGCTGCCGTTGCCGTGGGCCAGCGCCTGATCGGTGAGGCTAAGGGCATCGCGCATGCTGCCGTCGGCAGCCTTGGCCAGGGCCAGCAGGGCGCGGGGCTCGAACGGCTGACCTTCCTGATCCAGCACCCATTCGAGCTGCCTGGCGATCTGGGTCTGATCAAGGCTCTTCAAGTGGAACTGCAGGCAGCGGGACAAGATGGTGATGGGGAGCTTCTGCGGATCCGTGGTGGCCAGCAGGAACTTCACATAGGGAGGCGGCTCTTCCAGGGTTTTGAGCAGCGCATTGAAGCTGTGACGCGACAGCATGTGCACCTCATCGATGAGGTACACCTTGAAGCGGCCGCGGGCCGGGCGGTACTGCACGTTGTCGAGCAGCTCCCGGGTGTCTTCCACCTTGGTGCGGGACGCCGCATCGATCTCCAGCAGATCGACGAAGTTGCCCTGATCGATCTCGCGACAGGTGTCGCATACGCCGCACGGGTGGCTGCTGATCCCCTGCTCGCAGTTGAGGCTCTTGGCCAGGATGCGGGCGATGGTGGTCTTGCCGACCCCGCGGGTGCCGCTCAGCAGGTAGGCATGATGCAGCCGTCCCTGATCCAGGGCATTGGTCAAGGCGGTCAGCACATGTTGCTGGCCAACCACTTGTTCAAATGTATGGGGGCGCCATTTACGCGCCAGAACCTGATAGCTCATAGATCTCGATGCTGGAAAACGAGGCATTGAGGCAGGATGCTAACACAAATGGAGGGCGGGCTGTATGGGCTATCGGCCGCCTTGGGAGGGATCGCTTGATTTTCAAACCGGTGCCCGTTCAGGCACCGGTTCGGGGCATTGGCGGGTTGACGAGGCCCGCCTGCCAGAGGGCCTTACTCGCCCGCGAGCTCGACCAGCGAGACCACCTTGACGCCAGCGGCGGTCAGGCGGGCATCACCACCCAGCGACGGCAGGGAGATGATGAAGGCCGCATCGGCGACTTCACCGCCGGCGCGGCGAATGAGCTTGACGGTGGCATCGACGGTGCCGCCGGTGGCCAGCAGATCGTCCACCACCAGCACCTTGTCACCGGGCACTATGGCGTCGGTGTGCAGTTGCAGGGTATCAGTGCCGTACTCGAGGGCATAGGACTCTTCGATGATGGCGCGGGGCAGCTTGCCCGGCTTGCGAACCGGCACGAAGCCCAAGCCCATGGCGAAGGCCACAGGAGCGCCGAAGATGAAACCGCGGGCCTCGGTGCCGACGATCTTGGTGATCCCTTGATCACGATAATGCTCGGCCAGCAGATCTATGGTGGCCTTGAAGGCCTCGGCATTCTCGATCAGGCTGGTGATGTCGCGAAACAGTATGCCCGGCTTCGGATAGTCGGGAATGGTCTTGATGCTCGCTTCGATAAACTTCAGGGTATCCGGATTCATTATTTGACCGCTTATTTTTGAGCCCAGGCGTGGCGTCTCTTGCGTTGCCCGCCAGCGGGCAATAAAAAGGCCCGTCATGCAAAAAATGACAGGCCGACTCCATAGCATTATTGCCGCAATAGCTTAGGGATTTCACTTCTCCATTGCAACCGGCTCCAGCACCGGCAGACGCATTAACCAGGTGAGCAGGATCACCATTATGACAACCAGCAGCAACCTCACCCAGGGCAGCGGCACCACCAGCAGCGACACCGAGAAGGAGAGCAGGATGAAGACGATGGCTCGGCGTCTGGCATGGCGCCGAATGCCGCGATACAACTGCCAGTCATGGATGGGGGGCCCGAACCAGGGGTGCGCCAGCAGCCAGCGGTGAAAACGGGGCGACGAGCGGGCAAAGAGGGCCGCCGCCAGCAACATGAAGGGGGTGGTCGGCAGCAGGGGCAGGACTATCCCGACTATCCCGGTGGCGAAGGCGAGCCAGCCCAGGGCCATCAGACACCAGCGTTTCATGGGTACTCCTCTGAATGCATCTCTGCCTTTAGCCTAACAGAGTTGGTCCAGAAGCTGACAGCCCGGCCCATGCAGCGGCAGTCGATTAGGCTCATCGAGTGGGCAGACGGCTGACAACGCCGCCCATTGCCACTACAATCTGCGCTCTTTTTTCTCCCCTTGTCTTCGGAAGCAGCTATGCGCGTTATTTTGGCCCCCATGCAGGGGGTGCTGGATCACCTGATGCGGGAGGTACTCACCTCCGTCAACGATTACGACCTCTGTGTCAGCGAGTTCATTCGGGTCGTCGATCAGCTGCTGCCCGCCAAGGTGTTCCATCGCCTCTGCCCCGAACTCAAGCAGGATGGCAAGACCCGCGCCGGCACCCCGGTGCGGGTGCAGCTGCTGGGCCAGCACCCCGAATGGCTGGCAGAGAATGCGGTGCGCGCCATCGAGCTGGGCTCCCCCGGGGTCGATCTCAACTTCGGCTGCCCCGCCCCCACGGTCAACAAGAGCAAGGGGGGGGCCGTGCTGCTCAAGGAGCCAGAGACCGTCTACCGCATCGTCAAGGCGGTGCGCGAAGCCGTCCCTGCCCACCTGCCGGTGAGCGCCAAGATCCGTCTGGGGTACGACGACAAGGAGCTCTACATGGACAACGCCCAGGCGGTCTATCAGGGGGGCGCCAACGAGCTCGCTGTCCATGCCCGCACCAAGCGGGAAGGCTACAAGGCGCCGGCGCACTGGGAATACGTGGATCTCATCCGCCGCGCCCTGCCCATTCCGGTGACCGCCAATGGCGAGATATGGGATCACCAGGATGCCCTCGCCTGCGCCGGCGTCTCCGGCTGCGACGCTCTCATGGTGGGCCGCGGTGCCATCTCTCTTCCCAACCTGGCCAACGTGATGAAAACCGGCTGTGCCCACATGAGCTGGGCCGAGGTGCTGCAGCTGATGGTGACCTATACCGAGCAGGATCTGGCGAGCGACAAGGCCGACTACTACCCCAGCCGCATCAAGCAGTGGTTCTCCTACATAGTGCGGGAATACCCCCAGGCCGATGAGCTGTTTCGCCGCATCCGCACCATCAAGACCGCGGACGAGATCCGTATCGCTCTCGAGCGCGAGTGCGCCACACGGGCCTAGTCTTGGCCGCCGCCCCGCGGCACCTTATGATGAAGGCTCAATGACAGGAGGTCAGGATGCAGGGAGTACCGGTCACATTTACCCATCAGCACGACAGGGCCGATTTTCGCGCCCTGCCTGGCCAGCCTGCGACCGAGCTCTACCGCGCCCACATCCAGCACCACACCTTCGATCCCCATAGCCACGAGGGGTTTGGCCTCGGTGTCATCGAGTGTGGCGCCGAGCGTTTTCGCTATCGTGGCAGCCAGCTCCTGGCGGGCCCTGGCAGCCTGGTGCTGATGAACCCCGATGAACTGCACACGGGCGAGGCTGCCTGCGAGCAGGGGTGGCGCTATCGCATGCTCTACCTGCCCGCCGATCGGCTC
>NZ_CDBZ01000196.1:6296-35285 GCF_000819985.1 Aeromonas media
CCCGCCGATCGGCTCGAGGCCATCAGCGGCGAGCGCGGCTGGTATTTCGCCGAGGCAGTGCGAAGCGACCCGCACGCCGCCCCCGTCCTGCAAGCGGCCCTGGACGCCCTCTGGCACTGTGACAGTGAGCTCGCCGCCGACGGCCTGCTGCTGAGCGTGTGCGAAACCCTGCGCCCCCACGCCCGGGCCCTGGCGGCCACGCGCGAAGCAGCCCATCCTCTGGGCCGCGCCATCGACTATATGCAGGCGTACTTCGCCCGCCCCATCACCCTGACCGAGCTGGCCGGGGCGGTGAACCTCAGCCCCTACCACTTCCAGCGCAGCTTCAAGACCCGCTTTCACGTCACCCCCCAGCAGATGCTGATGGCCATCCGCCTGCAGCGCGCCAAGGGGTGGCTGGCCGCCGGCCTGCCCGCCGCCGAGGTCGCCGCCGCCTGTGGTCTGGCCGATCAGTCACATCTCAACCGCGCCTTCCTGCGCCGCTATGGCACCACCCCGGTGCGCTACCAGAAACAGGTGCAGTCCGGCCGCTAAAGCGCAATCTGGTTCAATACGCCGCCCTTCCCCGCCTGCTAGGCTGGCCTCCTTCTTCTCCACCGGAAATAGAAAATGTTGCTCGGAGTCTTGTTTGCCCTGCTGGCCAGCCTGATGTGGGGGCTCATCTTCGTCGCCCCCCTGCTGGTGGACGGCTATCCCTCCGCCCTGCTCGCCAGCGGCCGCTACCTCGCCTTCGGCCTCATCGTGCTGCCGTTCGCCTGGCAGGCCCGCAAACGCCTGGCGGCCCTCTCGGCCAGCGATTGGCGCGAGGCACTCGCCCTCACTCTGGTGGGGAACCTCATCTACTACTTTTGCCTGTCGGGGGCCATCTTGCGCATCGGCTCGCCGCTGGCGGCCATGATCATCGGCACCCTGCCAGTGGTGACGGCCCTGGCCGCCAACTGCCTCTATGGCGCACGGGACGGCCGCCTCTCCCGCGCCCGCCTCTACCCGGCCCTCCTGCTGATGGGGGCCGGCCTCTATCTGGTCAACCACGCCGAGTTGACCTGGCAGGCAGAGGCGCGCACCGAGCAGCTGTTCGGGCTCGCTCTGGCGGTGGCCGCCGTGCTGTGCTGGACCTGGTACCCCCTGCGCAACGCCCGCTGGCTACGCGAGCACCCGAGCCGCAGCCCGGTCGTCTGGGCCACGGCTCAGGGACTGGTGACCCTGCCGGTGGCGCTCATTGCCTACCTCGGCAGTCTCGGTCATCTCGCCCTGAGCGCACCGGACTTTCCCCTGCCCTTCGGGCCGACGCCCCTGCGCTTCGTGCTGCTGATGGGGGCGGTAGGGCTCTTTTGCTCCTGGCTCGGCACCCTGTGCTGGAACGAGGCGAGCCAGCGTCTGCCGACCGTGCTGGTGGGACCGCTCATCGTGTTCGAAACCCTGGCGGGGCTGCTCTACGCCTTCATGCTGCGCGGGATCATGCCTACCATGAGCACCCTGCTCGGTGTCGTCTGCCTGGTGGTGGGGGTGCTCTACGTGATCACCGGCAAGCCACGACACCTGCCGGAAAAACGCGTCAAAGCGTGGTTAACTTGACTCATGTCATCTTGATAAACCGCGGCTTTCCCTATACTGGCCGAGTTTTATCACTCGTCTTTGGGGGCTGTTGTGTGTGAAGTGACGCAAGCCAGGTTGGCCGAATGGCGTGAGCGCCTGCTGACCGATTGGGCGCAAACAAGAGAAGCGCTGATTACTCAGCTAAAGGCCTGTCGTCGTGACGACTGGGCCCAAAAAGTGGGAAGCTGCGAGCGGGATCAACTGGTGGAGCTGACCAGTCGCCTCGACTTGCCCAAGGTGGAGCTGAGCGTGGCACGGCTGAAACGCCTCGACGCTGCGCTCTGCCAGATGGAACTGGGGCTCTATGGCCTCTGCTCCGATTGCGAGGAGCCGCTCGCCATCGACCAGCTGGATCAGGATCCCAGTCTGCAACGCTGTCCGCGCTGCGAGACCCGCTATCGCAAGGGATTCCACGCCCACGAACTCTAATGGGGGCACCCTTTGTGCCCGCCATTTTATCTGTGACTCCCCTCCCCATTTCCCTTGCCCACTCGATCCCCGGGACAAACCCGGCGCCAGGGGCACTCATGCCTGCTCGCCCGGGTGGCCGGACAGCTACGGATACAAAAAAAGGGAAGTCATTGACTCCCCTTTTCACCTCTTCATGTCGGATACGGCTTCCCGACTCATGACGTCAGGATGCTCAGTTACTGGGCCAGCAGATGCCCCACCAGCTCATGACGCCAGCCTTGCAGCAGCATGGGCTTGTCGGCGCGTGCCCGCTCCTCGGCGCTCATGCGCCAGCTCCAGGTGAAGTACTGGTGGATGATCTTCTTGCTGGCAACCAGCTCCGGCGGAATGTTGCTGGCCTTGGCCTTCTCTTCCACCATGGCCTTGATGCGCTTGAGCTCGGCCTTGTACTGGGGGAAGTCCACCAGCCGGCGAATGGGCTCTGGCCAGCTGTCCGGATCGCTCTGCTGGGCCGAGGTGACGATGTCCAGCATCCGCTTGCCGTGGATCTTGATCTCGATGGGGGCCAGCCCCAGCTCGTTGAGATCCCGCAATGAAGTGGGTCGGCGCTCCGCCACCTTGAACAGGTGCAGCTCCTTGACCACGAAGTTGAGGGCCAGATCCCGGCGCACCGCCTCTTGCTGACGCCAGGCGGCGAGCTCGCGCAGGATGGCCAGCTCGCGCCGACCCAGTTGCCAGGCGTTAATGATCTCGAGGTAGGCCTGACGGGGATCGCTGCCCTGGGTCTTGCGGGCGGAGTGGTTCTGGCACTCCTGCTCGAACCAGGCAAACTTGCCGCTTTCATGCAACCTGGCCATCACCTTCTCGTAGAGGGGCATCAGGTAGAAGACATCCGCCGCCGCGTATTCGAGCTGGCGCGCGGTCAGGGGGCGGGCCAGCCAGTCGGTGCGGGCCTGATCCTTTTCCAGTTCCACCCCGAGGAACTCTTTCACCAGGGCGCCGAAGCCCACCGAGACGCCGTACCCCAGGAAGGCCGTCGCGAGCTGGGTGTCATGCATCTGGTTGGGCAGGTGGCCCGCCTGATGCTGGATGAGCTCCAGATCTTCACCGGAGGCGTGCAGTATGGCGATCTGCCCTGCCCGCCCGAGCCGCTGCCACAGGCCGGAGAGATCCAGAGTCAGCGGATCCAGCAGAGCGAGGCGTTCGCCGTCATAGATCTGGAACAGACCGAGCTGGGGATAGTAGGTACGGGTGCGAACGAATTCGGTATCTATGGCCAGGGGAACGTCGGCCAGGGAAGCGAGATACTGCTCCAGTTCGGCTTGCTGTGAAATGAGTTGATATTGCATCTTTGCCTGCACGTTGGTCGGGACCCAGAAAGAAAAAACCGTGGCATGACCCACGGTTTTGCATAACGACAGCGCTTGACTGCAGAGCAGTGCATGCCGGTTACTGCTTGGCAATCTCCTCGTCGCGCAGCACGCGCCGCAGGATCTTGCCCACATTGGTCTTGGGAAGTTCGTCGCGAAATTCTACCAGTTTCGGCACCTTATAGGCAGTCAGATGTTTGCGGCAGTGGGCAATTATCTCGTCCTCTGTCAGCTTTGCATCTTTCTTGACCACGAAGATTTTCACCAGCTCGCCGGAAACCGGGTTAGGCACGCCGACGGCAGCCACTTCCAACACCTTGGGATGGAGCGCCACCACGTCTTCAATCTCGTTCGGATAGACGTTGAAGCCGGAGACCAGGATCATGTCCTTCTTGCGATCGACGATCTTGAAGAAGCCCTGCTGGTCGCACACCGCGATGTCACCGGTACAGAGCCAGCCATCCTGCATCACCTCGGCGGTCGCCTCGGGACGCTGCCAGTAGCCCGTCATCACCTGAGGGCCGCGCACCTGCATCTCGCCGGGGGCACCCAGCTCGGTGATAACCAACCCCTTGTCATCCACCAGCCGGATCTCGGTGGAGCAGACCGGCAGGCCGATGGAGCCGTTGTAATCCACCAGATCGTAGGGGCAGACGCTCACCAGGGGTGAACACTCGGTCAGACCATAGCCCTCCAGCAGCGGGGTCCGGGTCAACGTTTTCCACTGCTCGGCCACCGCTCGCTGCACCGCCATGCCGCCGCCTATGGTGAGCTTGAGGCGGGAAAAGTCCATGCCCTGGAACTCGCCATTGTTGACCAGGGCATTGAACAGGGTGTTGACCCCTGTGATGCAGGTGAAGGGGTACTTCTTGATCTCTTTGACAAAGCCCGGGATGTCGCGGGGGTTGCTGATGAGCAGGTTGTAGCCGCCCAGGCGCATGAACAGCAGGCAGTTCACCGTCAGGGCGAAGACGTGGTAGAGCGGCAGCGCCGTGACCACGAACTCCTTGCCCCGCTCCAGCACAGGACCATAGACACCGAGGCACTGCTCCACGTTCGCAATCATGTTGCGGTGCGTCAGCATGGCCCCCTTGGAGAGACCCGTGGTGCCGCCTGTATATTGCAGGAAGGCGATGTCCTGGTTGCTGATCTCCGGCTTGATGTACTGCAGGTAGCGCCCCTTGGCCAGGGCCTGGCGCATAGTGCTGGCGTGCGGGAGATTGTATTTGGGCACCAGCTTCTTGACGTACTTGACCACGAAGTTGACGAGGGTGCCCTTGGCCAGGCCGAGGTTGTCCCCCATGCGAGTCAGGATCACGTGCTTGACCGGGGTGTCGTAGACCACCTTCTCCAGGGTATGGGCGAAGTTGGAGACGATGACGATGGCCTTGGCGCCGGAATCTTTGAGCTGGTGTTCAAGCTCGCGCGGGGTATAGAGGGGGTTGACGTTGACCACCGTCATGCCGGCCCGCAGTATGCCAAACACGGCGATGGGGTATTGCAGCAGGTTCGGCATCATCACCGCCACCCTGTCGCCCTTGCCGAGCTTGAGCTCGTTTTGCAGGTAGGCGGCAAAGGCACGGGACTGCTCTTCCAGCCGGCGATAGGTAATGGTCTGCCCCATGTTGACGAAGGCGGGCTGGTCGGCGAACTGGGTCACCGACTCTTCAAACATCTCGACCAGGGAGCCGTATTGGTCTGGATTGATCTCGGCGGGCACCCCTTCTGGATAACGCTTCAGCCAGACTCTTTCCACGAACTTCTCCTGCATAACTAGCACCTGTGCGCTCACTGTGTTGCCTCCGTCCCTGTCACATCCATTTCAATCAGTTGTTTTAAGCTACAGCTCTAATGCCGCACATAGTTACATAAGGTAACATCGATTAACAGCAAATTAACAACGAGAAGTGTGAGGGAGAAAGCAAACCTGACATGATTGAAAGCCGGCGATCCTACCGGATCTGACAGAAGTTTTCGATATAAACGGCGGTTTTGGCCGAATTTTCCATATGGAAGTGATGATTTCCCGCCACCTGTACCATTTCAATCTGGCCAAAGAGTGGTCCCCGCTGCTGCCACTGCGCCAGCAGACCCTGGAACCCCTGCTCGCCACGGATGAAGAGCACAGGGCAGGCGATGGCCCGGATCAGCGCCTGAGCCTGGCCTTCGCTCATGCGCATGGGCGAGAGATCCCGCAGACGGGGATCGCTGCGCCAGTGCCAGCGTCCTTCCCGCTCCTCCAGCTGGCGCTCGCAGATAAGGCGCGCCGCCGCCGGGGAGATGTCAGCCACCTTGCAGCGGGCCGCCACCGCCTCGTCGAGGGAGGCAAACCCACCGGACGCTCGCTCGCGAGTGCGGCTGCGATTGAGAATGGCCCGCCGCAACTGGGCAGGCACCTCCTCATCGGGTTGGCTCAGCGGCCCTAGCCCCTCCAGCAGGATGAGTCGCACTATCTGCTCGGGGAAGACCCCGGCATAGGCGCTGGCGATCAGGGCCCCCAGCGAATGGCCGATCAGGATGAAACGCTGCCAGCCCGCAGCCTGGGCTATCTGGTGCAAATCGTCGAGCCAGTCGACGAAGACATAGGGAGTCGGTTTGTGATCCGAATGGCCGTGACCCGGCAGATCGACGCAGACGAGGTGGCACTCAGCGAGATGGGGGGCAAGGGGCAGGAAGCTGGCGCCGTTGTCGAGCCAGCCGTGCAGGGCAACGATCAGTGGCTTGCCCTGCCGGCCGTTATCCAGCAGGGCGATGCGCCGGCCATCGGCCAGGGTGAGGAAGCGCTCTTCCATCATCACCAGCGGGAGTAGTGGCGCCTTGGCCAGAAGGGATCATAGAAGGGGTCGTAGAAGTAGGGGTCCATGTAGCGGATCTCCACCTCCTTCACCGGCGGCCACAGCTTGCTGGCGGTGACCTTGAGCACGGAGAAGCGATACTTGTGATCGCCTATCTGGCTGTCCACCGGCTTGTCCAGGGTGCCGAGCACCGTCAGGCTGCGTCCCTTGGCATAGAGCGTCGGATCCACAAACCCCTTCATGACGGCCAGAAAACGCCCCGGGCTCTGCTCCGTCTGGGTCGGTACGCCGTTGGCTTTGAGCGGCAGGTAGACCACTTCGATGACGCTCTGATCCTGCTCGTTGTGCACCGCCGAGATGACGCCGCTCCAGCGCGCAGGCTTGCCCTCCATCCCCTGCAGGGCAGGTTGATAGGCCACCAGCCGGCTTTCCGGCTCATAGGCCAGCTCCTTGGGCACAGTGCTGCAGCCGCCGAGCAGCAGCCCCGTCAGGCCCAGCATGATCACGCGTTTCATCATTTGCTTCTCCTTCTCCGCACCGCCCGCCTTCACTCACTGGCGTCGAGTCACGGCTCGCCGTTGGATGTCACTCGCGACCCGGCAGTTTTTTCCAGGTCACCTTGTCGCGCAAATAGACGGGGGTAGCCTGCTCCACCGCCACCGCCTCCCCCGCCAGCCAGGCACTGCGTGCCAGGGGCAGCATGTCGACCGCCGCCGGGAAACGCACCTGGCTCACCGCCAGTTCGTCGGCCAGCGCATTGAGCGTCTCGCCATAGGTTTCAAAGCCGGTCCCGACACAGCTCAGGCTGCCCGCCAGCTTGCCGCGCGCGTCAATCAGCGCGGCGGGATCGCTCACCACTTCCTCACCCACCAGCTGCATGCGGCCGTCAAGCAGCTCGTAGTGGCCAAAATAGACTTCGTTCATTCGCGCATCGATGGCGGTCAGCACCCGCGTTGCCCCCTCCAGACGATGAGCCCCCTGGGCCATGGCAGCCAGGGTGGAGATGCCGATGAGCGGCACGCCGGCGCCAAAGGCGAGCCCCTGGGCCACGCTGATCCCGATGCGCACGCCGGTAAAGGAGCCAGGCCCACGCCCGAAGGCGATGGCGTCGAGCTCAGCCAACGATAGACCGGCCTCGTCTAACACAGCCTGAACCATGGGCAGGATTTTTTGGGTGTGATCCCGCGGCGCCTCTTCCCAACGGGAGAACAGCTTGCCACCCACTAGCAGGGCGGCGGAGCAGGCTTCGGTGGCGGTATCAACGGCCAGGATCTTCAACTCGGTCATGGGTTACAATCTCTATAAAATCAGTCAATTACATAACGTGCAAGCGAGCAGTGCTCACCCGTTTTCTTAACATGGCAAATACGTCAATCGCTAGCCACCCGCCAGCATTTGAGGTCGAATGCATAGCGCGCCGGGTACGCGGCCTGTCAGGCTCAAGCGCCCCGGTCAAAGAAACTCCCCAACGACCCTAACTCCCGGGTACGAGGGATGGCGGGCAGACTCTTGATGAAGGTGGCGCCATAGGGCTTGTTGACCATACGCGGATCACAGATGACCAGCACGCCGTGATCACTGCGATCACGAATAAGCCGCCCCACCCCCTGTTTCAAGGCAATCACCGCCTTGGGCAGCTGGAGCTCGGCGAAGGGATCTCCCCCCTTGAGCTTGCAATCATCCACCCGCGCCTTGAGCAGCGGATCGTCCGGGCTCGCAAACGGCAGTTTGTCGATGATAACACAGGACAATGCCGCCCCTCGCACGTCGATCCCCTCCCAGAAACTGCTGGTCGCCACCAGCACGGCGCGCCCGTTCTCCACGAAGGTCTTGAGCAGCCGCTGCTTGTTATCCTCCCCCTGCAAGAGCACGGTGCGGCCGATTTCCCGGCGCAGCACCTCGGCCACCTGCCGCATCACCTGATGGCTGGTGCAGAGGAAGAAGCAGCCCCCCGGCGTCTTGTTGATAAGGGGGATCATCAGATTGGCCAGCTGTTCCCCCCGCCCGAAGGCGTTGGGCTCTGGCAGGAAGCGCGGCACACAGAGCCGCGCCTGCTCAGCGTAATCAAAGGGGCTGTCGAGAATAAGCTCGGCGCTACCAGCGAGCCCCAGCTCTGCCTTGAAGTGATCGAAACGGTTGTCCACCGTCAGGGTGGCGGAGGTAAAGATCCAGGCCACTTCGGGCTTTTGCACCTCGGCGCCAAATCGCTCGGCCACCGACAAGGGGGTGAGATTGAGGGAGAAGTGCAGCCGCGAGCAATCATACCAGTAGGAGAAACCGGTTTGATTGACCGCCAGCACCTCCCCGAGGCGGGTGCGCAGCTCGCAGACTCGCTCGAAGGCGTGATCCAGCTGCTCGCCACGGCCGAGCGCCAGTTTCAGCACCTCGTAACAGAGCCCGATGGCGTCGTTGAGACGAGCCAGCGCCTGGCCCCAGAGCGGCTGGCGCAGGAGATCTCGGGTATTGCCACGTCCCCCGTCTATCCCGAAGGCGAGGCGCAAGTCCTGGCTCGCGATGGAGAGCCTGTCCGCCGCCTTGCCAAGCTGCCCCATGTCATGGGCCTCGGCCCTGTAGGCGAGCTGGATGTCCTGCGCCAGATCCAGGATGGTGCGGCTGCCCACCGACTTGCCAAAATAGTTGGTGGCGATCTCCGGCAACTGGTGCGCCTCGTCGAACACATAGACCTGCGATTCGGGCACCAGCTCGCCAAATCCCGTGTCTTTCACCGCCATATCGGCGAAGAAGAGGTGATGATTGATCACCACCACCTGGGCATCCATGGCACGACGGCGGGCCACCACCAGATGGCAGTCGTCATAATAGGGGCAGTCGCGACCGAGGCAGTTGTCATTGGTGCTGGTGACGTGGGCGAGGATCTCGGCGTTCTCCTGCAGCCCCGGAATGTCACCCACATCGCCGTTGTCGGTGGCCGTGGACCAGGACTTCACCTTGACCAGATCGCTGAGAATCTCGGGCTTTTGGAGGTGGGATTCGCTCAAGAGCCGGTTCATCCGCTCGATGCAGAGATAGTTGCTGCGCCCCTTGAGCAGGGCCACTGGCGGGGTGTAGGAGAGTGCCCCCGTGATGGTGGGGAGATCCCGGTAGAAGAGCTGCTCCTGCAGGTTCTTGGAGCCGGTGCTTATCACCACCCGCTTGCCGGATTCCAACGCCGGCACCAGGTAGGCGTAAGTCTTGCCGGTGCCGGTGCCCGCCTCTACCAGCAGGCGACCGCCACTCTTGATGGCGCGCGCCACCGCTTCGGCCATATCCAGTTGCGGCGCACGGGCCTTGAAGCCGTCGATGTGGCTGGCCAGAGGGCCATCTGGCTTGAACAGGGTCTGGATGGTCAAAGGAGCGTCCCGCGCAAAAGCGGCCATTATGCCAAAAGCGCGACGAAAGCGGGACTGATAATGCGTTCAGACGAAGAGATCGATCTGATGGTCCGGATCCGGCTTGTGATCATCATCCTGCACCTTTGGCTGATCACGCTTGGCCGGGGGATGATCCTGTTGGTGGTGCTGGGCGCCGCCGCCGTTGTCGGTACCAATCTTGCGCAACTGATGTTTCTGGCTGATTTGGGTCACCTCCCGCTTGATGTCGTCCGGGCTCGGAGTCGACGGTGCGCGCGGCAAGATGGGAAATAACAGATCCTGGCTGGGCATGGTGATCACTCCTCAGGTTATCTTGATTAGTTATCGACCAGAAAACCGTTTTCCCCACTTTAATCGGGCAAAACACAATTTCAGGTTGCATTTTCCGTCAAGGCAGGTAGTTTAAATCAGGCGTCAACTACGACATCTTATTTGTAAAGGATTGATTACATGAAGTTCACCCTGCTGAAGACTCATCATCACCATCATCATCCCGACTAGTCTTTCAGGAGGTTGACTGCTGGAAGACACTTAACTGGTGACTTCCAAAAGGACCGCAAGATTCATAAACCCTCGGAAGCACACACTTCCGAGGGTTTTTTCGTTTTTGACTAGAAGGAAATCGAGCAATGGAAACACAACGTCTGCGCATCGCCATGCAAAAATCCGGTCGCCTGAGCCAGGACTCCCAGGCCCTGTTCAAGAGCTGCGGCCTCAAGATCAACCTGCGGGAACAGCGCCTCATCGCCCACGTGGAAAACATGCCCATCGACATACTGCGGGTGCGTGATGACGACATCCCCGGGCTGGTGATGGAAGGGGTGGTCGACCTTGGCATCATCGGCGAGAACGTGCTGGAAGAGGTGCAGCTTATTCGCGCCTCACAGGGACTCCCCTTCGAGGTCAAAACCCTCAAGCAGCTCGACTTCGGTGGCTGCCGCCTCTCCCTGGCGGTGCCGGAAGACGTCACCTACACAGGGCCGGATAGTCTGGCAGGCAAGCGCATTGCCACCTCCTACCCCGGGCTGCTCAAGCGCTTCTTCGACGAGAAGGGGCTCGGCTTCAAGAGCGTGATGTTGGGTGGCTCGGTGGAAGTGGCCCCCCGCGCGGGACTGGCCGACGCCATCTGCGATCTGGTCTCTACCGGCGCGACCCTGGAGGCCAACGGCCTCAAAGAGGTGGAGGTAATCTACCGCTCCAAGGCGGTGCTGGTACAGGCCCCCAACCCCTTGAATGAGGCCAAGCAGAAGCTAATCGACAAGCTGCTGCCCCGCATCCAGGGGATGCAGCAGGCCCGCGAGAGCAAGTACATCATGCTGCACGCCCCCAAGGACAAACTCGATGCCATTACCGATCTGCTGCCGGGTGCCGAGCGCCCCACCATCATGCAGCTGGCCGGTGACACCAACCAGGTGGCCCTGCACGTCGTCTCCAGCGAGACCCTGTTCTGGGAGACCATGGAGCAGCTCAAGGCCCTCGGCGCCAGCTCCATTCTGGTGCTGCCCATCGAAAAAATGATGGAATAAGGAAGGGACACCATGCAGACCCTGATCTGGAAGACCCTCTCTCCCGCCCAGCAGGCCGATGTGCTGACCCGGCCCGCCCTCAATGACGAGGCGGATATCGGCGCCGTGGTCAAAGAGATCATCGCAGCTGTGCGCAGCCGGGGTGACGAGGCGCTGCGCGAGCTGAGCCAGCGCTTCGAGCGCGCCCCCCGTGAGCAGTTGCGCGTTAGCGAGGCCGAGATCGAGGCCGCCTGCGCGCGGCTGGATGACGACATAAAAAGCGCCATAGAGGCGGCGATTAGCAATATTCGCACCTTCCACGCCGCCCAGGTGCAGCCAGTGGTGCGTGTCGAAACCCAGCCCGGTGTGGTGTGCGAGCTGCGCACCCAGGCCATCAGCCGGGTCGGCCTCTATGTGCCAGGGGGCAGCGCGCCGCTCCCCTCCACCGTGATGATGCTGGCCATTCCGGCAGGCCTAGCCGGTTGCCGTGAGGTGGTGCTCTGCACCCCGTCCCCCGCCAGCGACGAGATCCTGTTTGCCGCCCGCGCCTGCGGCGTCGAGAAGGTGTTCGCCATCGGCGGCGCCCAGGCCATCGCCGCCATGGCCTACGGCACCCAGAGCATTCCCAAGGTGGACAAGATCTTCGGCCCGGGCAACGCCTACGTGACCGAAGCCAAGGGCCAGGTCTCTCGCGACTGGCGCGGCTCCGCCATCGACATGCCGGCCGGCCCCTCCGAGGTGCTGGTGATTGCCGACGATGGCGCGAACCCCGCCTTCGTGGCCGCGGATCTGCTCTCCCAGGCCGAGCACGGCCCCGACAGCCAGGTGGTGCTGGTCACCACCTCGCCGCTCTTGGCCGATGCCATTGCCGGCGAGATCAAGGGCCAGCTGGCCCAGCTCAGCCGCCGCGACATAGCCGCACAGGCGCTCGGTAGCAGTCTGGTGATCCTCTGCGACAATCTGGACGAGGCCTGCGCCATCTCCAATGCCTATGCGCCGGAGCACCTGATCGTGCAGACCAAAGCGCCACGGGAACTGCTGGATAAACTCGAGAACGCCGGATCCATCTTCCTCGGGGCATGGACGCCGGAATCGGTCGGCGACTACGCCAGCGGCACCAACCACACCCTGCCCACCTACGGCTATGCCCGCACCTGTTCAAGCCTGGGGCTCGCTGATTATCAGCGCCGCTACACTGTGCAGGAGCTGAGCATCGAGGGGATCCAGGGCCTTGGTCCCATCGTCCAGCGCATCGCCGATGCGGAGGGGCTCGATGCCCACAAGAATGCCGTGACCCTGAGATTGAACGCACTTTCAAACCAGCAGCAAAAGGATTTGTCATGAGCATCGCCAATCTGGCTCGCCGCGTGGTGCGGGCCCTCACCCCCTATCAATCCGCCCGCCGCATCGGCGGTCAGGGTCATGTATGGCTCAACGCCAACGAGGCCCCACTGGCCTACCCCTTCACCATTGAGGGAAGCCGCCTCAACCGCTACCCCGAGTGCCAACCTGCCGAGGTAGTCAACAGTTATGCCGCCTACGCCGGGGTTAATCCGGATCAGGTGCTGGTGAGTCGTGGCGCCGACGAGGCCATCGAGCTGCTGATCCGCACCTTCTGCGACGCCGGTGAAGATCAGATCCTCATCTGCCCCCCCACCTACGGCATGTACGCCATCAGCGCCGAGACCTGTGGCGTCGGCATCGTCGAGCTGCCGCTCACCGCCAGCCGTCAACCGGACTGGCCCGCCATCGCGGATCGCCTCTCCGACGTGAAACTGGTGTTCCTCTGCTCCCCCAACAACCCCACCGGGGATCTGGTGGGCCGCAAGGGGCTTATCGCCCTGCTGGAGAAGGCCCGGGAACGCGCCATCGTGGTGGTGGACGAAGCCTACATCGAGTTCTGCCCGGAAAGCTCAGTGGTGGATCTGCTGGCCCAATACCCCAATCTGGTGGTGACCCGCACCCTCTCCAAGGCCTTTGCCCTGGCGGGGATCCGCTGCGGCTTCACCCTGGGGGATCCGGAGGTCATCGCCATGCTGGCCAAGGTGATCGCCCCCTACCCCATCCCCGAGCCCATCGCCCAGATTGCAGCCCAGGCACTCTCCCCCATGGGGCTATCGCTGATGCAGGAGCGGGTGCAGGAGCTCAACAAGCAGAAGGCCCTCATCAAGGCCGAGCTGATCCGGCTTGCCTGCGTGAAAGAGGTGTTCGAGGACAAGGGCAACTTCGTGCTGGTGCGTTTCAATGACGGTGCCAGCGTCTTTGCCGCCATGAAGGCCGCCGGCATCATACTGCGGGACTTCTCCACCAAGCCGGGCCTGGACAACAGCATCCGCATCACCATCGGCTATCAGGGGGAGATGGATGCCGTGATCAAAGTGCTGCGAGATCTGTCACTCAACACCCCCTCAGCCAGCAACCAGACTGCCGCCAGCATATAAGGAAGTAGCCAGATGAAGACCCCGTTTTTGTTTATCGACCGTGACGGCACTCTGATAGAAGAGCCGGTGACCGACAAGCAGGTGGACAGCCTCGCCAAGCTGCGCTTCGAACCCATGGTGATCCCGGTTCTGCGCGAGTTGCAGGCCGCCGGGTACGTGCTGGTGATGGTGACCAATCAGGATGGGCTGGGCACCGCCAGCCTGCCGCTGGAGAACTTCCAGCCACCCCATGACCTGATGATGCACCTGTTTGAATCGCAAGGGGTGAACTGGGAACAGGTGCTGATCTGCCCGCACTTCCCCACCGACGGTTGCAGCTGCCGCAAGCCCCACCTCGGACTGGTGAAGGAGTACCTCGCGTCCGGTCGCATCGACTTTGCCAACTCCTTCGTCATTGGCGACAGACAGACCGATCTGCAGCTTGCCGAGAACATGGGCATCCGCGGCATCCGCTACCACCCGCAGGATCACGATTGGCTCGCCATCCGTGATCAGCTGCTCTCCAAGGGGCGGGTGGCCGAGGTGGAGCGCTACACCAAGGAGACCCGCATCCAGGTGGCGGTGGACTTGGACAAGAGCGGCGGCAACCAGATTGCCACCGGCATCGGCTTCTTCGATCACATGCTGGATCAGATAGCCACCCACGCCGGGTTCCGCCTCAAGCTGAAGGTCAGCGGCGATCTGCACATCGACGATCACCACACGGTGGAAGATGTGGGACTGGCCCTGGGTCAGGCCCTGCGCCAGGCCCTTGGTAACAAGCGCGGCATAGGTCGCTTCGGTTTCGTGCTGGCGATGGACGAGGTGCAGGCTGTGATCGATGGCCGCCCGCGCCATACCACCGATACCCCCTCCCTCACCGAGCTGGACGTGGCCACGGCGCTGGACTTGAGCGGCCGCCCCTACTTCGTGTTCGACTGCCCGAGCGGCTTTGGCCGCGACAGCGTGGGGGAGATGGCCACCGAGATGGTGCCCCACTTCTTCCGGTCGCTCTCGGACGCCATGGCCATCACCCTGCAGATGAAGGTGGGGAGCGGCAACACCCACCACCAGGTGGAGGCGCTGTTCAAGGGCTTTGGCCGCGCCCTGCGCCAGGCCATCCGGGTGGAAGGGAGCGAACTCCCCTCCAGCAAGGGGGTGCTGTGATGGGTTTGAGTAAGCAAAACCTCGTCATCATCGATACGGGCTGTGCCAATTTGGCCTCGGTGCGGATGGCGTTCGAACGTCTCGGCGTGCAACCGCAGGTCTCCTGCCAGGCCGCCGACATCGAGCAGGCAGACAAGCTGATCCTGCCCGGGGTGGGCACTGCGGTGGCCGCCATGAAAAACCTCAACGAACGGGGACTGGTGCCCCTTATTCGCGCCGCCAAGCAGCCCCTGCTGGGCTTTTGTCTCGGCATGCAGATGCTGGCACAGGCCTCCGAGGAGACCATGAGCGGCAGTGACGGATCGGATGAGGGCTTGATCGAGGGTCTCGGCATAGTGCCAGGCAGGATCCGGCTGATGGAGGTGGGCAATCTGCGCCTGCCCCACATGGGCTGGAACCAGATAGAGCACGACGAGACCCACCCGTTGCTGAAAGGGATCCGAAGCGGCAGCTACTTCTACTTCGTCCACTCCTACGCCCTGGAAGTGACGGAGGCAACGCTGGCCACCTGCGACTATGGCCAACCCTTCACCGCCATCGTCGGCCGTGACAACTTCTTCGGCGCCCAATTCCACCCGGAGCGCTCAGGTAGTGCCGGTGCCCGTTTACTGCAAAACTTTCTGGAGCTGTAACAAGGATGATCATTCCCGCAATTGACCTCATCAATGGCCAGGTAGTCCGACTCTATCAGGGGGACTACGGCCAGAAAACCGCATACAGCAGCAGCCCCCAGGCCCGCTTCGACGACTATGTCGCCCAGGGGGCGGAGCAACTGCACCTGGTGGATCTGGACGGCGCCAAGGATGCAAAAGCGCGCCAGCTTGCCCTCATCACTGCGCTGCTGGCGACCACCAGGGCGCCGGTGCAGGTGGGTGGCGGCGTGCGCAGCGAGCAGGACGTGGCGGACCTTCTTGCCGCTGGTGCCAATCGGGTGGTGGTCGGCTCCACCGCGGTCAAGTCCCCGGAACTGGTGGCGAGCTGGATGGAAAAATATGGCCCCGAACGCATCGTGCTGGCCCTGGACGTCAATATCGATGCCCAGGGAAATCGCCAGATCGCGGTGGCCGGCTGGCAGGAGAACAGCGGTGTGACTATCGAGGCGCTGATCGAGCGCTTCCTCCCCGCCGGGCTCAGGCACGTGCTCTGCACCGACATCAGCCGGGACGGGACGCTCTCGGGCAGCAACGTCGAGCTCTACCGGGATCTCTGCGCCCGCTATCCGAGCGTGGCATTTCAGGCCTCCGGCGGCATCGGCGGCCTGGCGGACATCGAGGCGCTCAAGGACACCGGCGTCAAGGGGGTCATCCTTGGCCGCGCGCTCCTCGAGGGCAAATTTTCGGTGAGTGAGGCCATCACCTGCTGGAATGAGTGATCACCGTGTCACCGGGTGATCCAGGGGAGCCTGTCCGGCCATCAGCGCCGGAACAGGCACCTCTTCTGCCGGGAGCCAGCGGCAAGTCCTTATAATCTGGAAGCAATTGACTCTATACTCGGTCTCATCGAGATAACGTCACGGAAGGCTTATGTTCACATCTCACTGTGCCACCATCCTCATCGTCGATGACTCTCCCGAGAACCTGATGGTGCTGACCGAGTTGCTCTCCCCCAGTTATCGGGTGCTCGCCGCCCAGAGCGGGGAGAAGTGCCTGCGTATTGCGAGCGGCAAGACGAGGCCGGATCTCATCCTGCTGGATGTGATGATGCCCGGCATGGACGGCTACGAGGTGCTCAAGCATCTGCGCATCAACCCCGACACCCGCCGCATTCCTGTGGTGCTGCTCACCGCCCTCGCCGATCTCCAGAGCGAAGAGTACGGCCTGTCGCTCGGCGCCGCCGACTACATCACCAAACCCATCAAACCCGCCATCGTCCAAGCGCGGGTGCGCACCCAGCTGGAGGCCAAGCAGGCCCGGGATGGTCTGCAAGATCAGAATGCGGCCCTGGAGGCCGAGGTGGCCCGCCGGATGACGGAGAACGATCTGATCCAGCAGGTCTCCATTCGGGCGCTGGCCCATCTGGCGGAGATCCGCGATCCCGAAACCGGCAATCACATCCTGCGTACCCAGGCCTACGTAAGGTTGCTGGCGAGCGCCCTGGCCAGCCACCCCCGCTTTAGCGACACCCTGACGCCTCGTTACATAGATCTGCTGAGTCGCTCGGCCCCCCTGCACGACATCGGCAAGGTCGGCATTCCCGACCATATCTTGCTCAAACCGGGCAAGCTGACCCCCGAGGAGTGGCAGACCATGCGTACCCACGCCAAACTCGGCAGCGATGCCATCGAGGAGGCCGAGCAGGATATAGAGCAACCATTGGCCTTCCTCACCCTGGCCAAGGAGATAGCCCACTGGCACCACGAGAAATGGGACGGCAGCGGCTACCCGGACGGCCTGCAGGGCGATGCCATCCCTCTCTCGGCCAGGCTGATGGCGCTGGCAGATGTGTTTGACGCCCTTATCAACGTCCGGGTCTACAAACCGGCCATGTCCTATGAGGAGGCCCGCGCCCTGATCCTCTCCGGCAGCGGTCAGCATTTTGACCCTGACGTGGTGGCGGCCTTTGACAGCCACTTCGAGCAGTTCGTCATCATCGCCGAGCGTTATCAGGATGGCGCCGAGGCACCCCATGACTGAGCAGTCTCCCCTGACCCGAGCCCACGTGCTCAACGTGGTACTCACCTATGCCGCCGTGGCAAGTCTGTGGATCCTACTGTCGGACAAGGCGGTGGAGTGGCTCTTCAGCACCCCGGCCCAATTCGCCCTGGCCAGCACCATCAAGGGCTGGCTCTTTATCCTCATCACCGCGCTCATGCTCTATGCCATGCTGCGCCGCCGCATCAGTCAGTCCACGGCCAGTCCCCGGCTCTCCGGGCGCCAGTGGCTGCCCATCGTATTGCTCAACGGCCTCATTCTGGCCCTGGCTATAATGGCCATCGCCCAAAACATCGGGTTGACCCGGGACAAGGAGGTCGCCCGACTTGAAACCATCGCCGATCTCAAGAGCAGGCGCATCACCGAGTGGCTGGGCAACCGGGAACAGGATCTTCGTCAGATCCTCGACAACCCGAGTTATGGAGCCCTCTCTCTCTCCGGGCAGAGGGGCAGGCCGTCCGATGAACAGACCCAGCGGCTGATCGAGTTCATCTCGGTGCGGGGATTCGATGGCGCGGCCCTCTTCGACCGGACCGGCCAGGCCCTGTGGCAGACTCCGGGGGCGAGCATCATGAATGCCACGTTGCGCGATGCCCTGACCCGGGCGACAGCAGGCAAGGTGCTCAGGGTCGGGCCTTATCTGGATGAACAGGGCCAAACCAGGTTCGACTTCCTGACGCCCCTGGCCACGGCGGCGGAGCCGGCGCCCATCATAGTGCTGCAGATAAGCGGCAGCCACTGGGTAAACCAGATCCTCAACCCCTGGCCCATCCCCGACAGCAGTGGCGAAGCCACGCTGTTTCGCCAGCACGCAGACCAGGTGCAGTATCTGAGTGACCTGCGCTATCGCCCCGACTCGGCCCTGCGCCTGCAGCTTCCGCTCCATCACAGCACCCTGCTGGCGGCCCAGTATCTGCGCCTTGAGACCGGACAACGAAAACCCGGGGTGCTTTCCGGTATGGATTATCGAGGCATAGCGGCCTTTGGCTTCGTCTATCCGGTCGCGGGCACGGATTGGTTCCTGCTGACCAAGATAGACAAGGCCGAGCTCAACCAGGCCCGTTTCAAAGAGAGCATCTGGATCGGTCTCATCACCTTGCTGGTGCTCTTCGTCACCAACGCCGGCATCATCTTGCTGCGCCAGCACACCCGACTGCTGATGGCCGAACAGATCCGCCATTCCCAGACGCAACGGCTGCAGGCATTGCAGCTGCTCTCCGCCATCGCCGACAGCTCGGAAGATGCCATCTTTGCCAAGGACAAGGAGGGCAGATACATACTGTTCAATCGCGCCGCCAGCCAGTTCGTGGGCAAACCGGCCGCCGAGATGCTGGGCCAGGATGACATAGCCATCTTCCCGCCCGAGCAGGCCAAGATGCTGATGGAGGCAGGCCATCGGGTGATCGAGAACAACCGGGTACAAACCGAGGAGGAGTACCTGACCCTGCCCGGTGGCGATCGGGTGTTCCTTGCCACCAAGGGGCCGCTGCAAGACAACGACGGTCAGGTGATCGGCATCTTCGGCATCTCCCGCGACATCACGGGCTTCAAGCGTGCCGAGGCAGACCTGCGGGAGCGGGAGGGGCTGTTTCGCGCCCTGGTCGAGCAATCGCTCGCCGGCATCTACATCATCCAGCAGGGCAAACTCTGCTACATCAACCCCTGTTTTGCCCACCTGTTTGGCTATGACTCGCCCGGCGCGCTGCTCGGCGTCGGCACCCTGCAAGCCCTGGCAAGCCCAGAGGACAGCGACCGGGTGGCCGAGCTGGTGCTGCACTGCGAGCAGGAGGGCGGCGACATCCATACCCGCTTCAGCGCCTTGCACCACGGCAGTCAGACCCTGGAGGTGGAGCTGTACGGGCGGCGTGTCGACTATCGCGGCCAACCCGCCCTGCTCGGGCTCTTGCTCGATGTCACCGAGCGGGAACAGGTCGAGCAGGCCTTGACACATCAAGCCATGGAGCTGCGCCAGCAAAACGAGGAGCTCGAGCGTTTCAACAAGGTGATGGTGGACAGGGAACTCGCCATGCTGACCCTAAAGCACCAGATCAACACACTCTCGCGCCAGCTCGGGCTGGCACCGCCCTACCCCCAGGCTCCCATGCCGCCGGAGGAGCATCCATGATGAACCGACCGCAACTATGGCTCGTCCGCCCCTCCACCCAGCGCTGGGGCGTCTGCCTGCTGGCCCTGCTACTGCCCATCCTGATGTTGCAGATCCGGGTCCAGCTACCCATCGCCTTTGGCGAGCGGCCGCTGCTGGTGCTCTTCATGCTACCCATCATCATCTGCGCCCTGCTGGGGGGCTTGCTGCCGGGCCTGCTCTGTACCCTGATCAGTGCCCTGGCCACCGCCTATTTCCTGCTGCCCCCGGTCTATGAGCTGACCGTGGCAACCGGTCAGGATCTCGTACAGTGGGGGATCCTGATCGCCAACGGCGTCCTCGTCAGCCTGCTCAGCGCCGCCATCCACAACTCCCGCGCCCGGGAGATCCAGCGCTGGCAGGAGCTGATTAGCACCCAATCTCGCCTGCAACAGAGCGAAAATCGCTTCCAGGCTACCTTCGAGCAGGCGGCGGTCGGTATCGCCCTGGTCTCTCCCGATGGGGGCTGGCTGCGGGTCAATAAGCGCTTGTGCGACATACTGGGCTACCACGCCGATGAGCTCATGGGCATGAGCTTCCAGCAGATCACCCACCCGGACGATCTCTTGATTGACCAGCACTATGTGGCCCGGATGCTGGTAGGCGAGTTGCCCCATTACACCCTGGAAAAGCGCTATCTGCACAAGGGGGGTGACGTCATCTGGACAACCCTGACGGTAGCCCTGGTCAGGGATCTCGAGGGAGAGCCCGATTACTTCATTTCCATCATCGAGGACAATCAACAGAACAAGGAGACCGAGGAGGCCCTGCGTCGCAACGAGGGGATCCTGCGGGAATCCCAGCGACTGGCCAAGATTGGCAACTGGCGTTGGCGCATCAACGACGACAACCATTTCTGGTCGCCGGAGATCTATCGCATCTATGGGCGTGACCCCGCCCTGCCCCCTGCCGTCTATCCCGAGGTGAAAAAATACTTCACCCAGGAGGGCTGGCACACCATCTCCCAGTCCGTCGAACGCTGCCTGCGCGATGGGTTGCCCTATGAATGTGATGCCGGCGTCATCAACGAGCAGGGGAACGCCGTCTGGGTCATCGCCCGTGGCGCGGCCTTGCGGGACGGTGACGGCCATGTCGTCGAGCTGTATGGCACTGTGCAGGACATCACGGAGCGCAAGCTGACCGAGCAGCAGTTGCTGCACAATCAGCAGACAGCCCTCGATACCCAGCGCCGCGCCCGCCTGGCGGCACTGAACCTGATGGACGATGCCATCAGTGCCAGGGTCCGAGCCGAGTCCATCAGCAGCGCCCTGCGCGAGAGCGAGCAACGGTTGCTGATGGCTCAGGAGGGGGCTCACGTCGGGATCTGGGAGTGGGACATGGTCAATGATCACCTCTTTTTCTCCCCGGAATGCGCCCGCCTCTATGGCCGCACCGCCGAGCAACTCGGGACGTTTCACGCCTGGCAGGCTTGCCTGCACCCGGACGACAGGCCCCGTGTCGCCCCCTTGCTGGCCGAGCTGTCGGCCAGCGACAAGCCCTTCGAGATAGAATTCCGGATCCTGCTGCCAGACGGTGACATGCGCTGGCTGGTGAGCAAGGGCAGCGTCTATCGGGATGCCCGCCAGCGTCCGCTGCGCCTGCTCGGCATCCATCTTGACATCACCGAGCGCAAGCAGGCCGAGCAGCAGTTGCGCCAACTCTCCCTGGCCTTGGAGCAGAGCCCGGATGGTGTCTTCATCACGGATACCCAGGCACGCATCGAGTATGTCAACGCGGCCTTTCTGGCCATCAGTGGCTACCGGCAGGACGAGGTCATCGGCCAGACCCCCGCCCTGCTGCGCTCCGGCCTCACCCCCAGGGCGACCTATATCGCCCTGCGGGATGCGATTAATCAGGGTCAACGCTGGCATGGAGAGTTCATCAACCGGCGCAAAGACGGCTCCCACTATCAGGTGCTGGCCACTGTCTCCCCCATCCGCCAGGAGAGCGGGATCGTGACCCACTATGTGGCGGTACAAGCTGACATCACCGAGAAGAAGCAGCTTGGCGAGGAACTCGATCAGTATCGCTACCACCTTGAGGAGATGGTCGATGAGCGCACCCTGCAACTGGCCCAGGCCCATCAGAGAGCCGAGAGCGCCAACCGCGCCAAGAGCGCCTTCCTGGCCAACATGAGTCACGAGATCCGCACCCCCATGAACGCCATCTTGGGGCTGACCTACCTGCTCAAACGCGACACTCCGGACAGCACCCAGCACGAGCGGCTGGAGAAGATCGATCACGCCGCCCAGCACCTGCTCACCATCATCAATGACATCCTGGATCTCTCCAAGATCGATGCGGGCAAGATGGCGCTCGAGCAGGGCGACTTCTCCCTCACCGCCATGCTGGACAACGTCAGCGCCCTGGTGAGCGAGCAGGCCCGCGCCAAGGGGCTCACCATCATGGTCGATATGGGAGACTCGCCCACCTGGGTCCATGGCGACATTACCCGCCTGCGCCAGGCACTGCTCAACTATGCAGCCAATGCCATCAAGTTCACCGAACAGGGGGCGGTCACCCTGCGGGTGCGGGTGGCGCGCCCACTCGCCAGCGGTTACCTGCTGCGCTTCGAGGTGGAGGACACCGGTATCGGTATCAGTCCGGAGCAGCGCGAGAAGCTGTTCCAGGCGTTCGAGCAGGCCGATGTCTCCACCACCCGCAAATACGGCGGCACCGGTCTCGGGCTCGCCATCACCAGCCGGCTCGCCGCCCTGATGGGGGGGGAGGCTGGCGTCAGCAGCACCCTTGGCCAGGGGAGCTGTTTCTGGTTTACCGCCGCGCTCTCGGCAGGTCAGGGGGAAGTGCCGCAGCCGAGCCCGCTCGTGCAGAGCGTGACGCAGACCTACTTCCCTCACCACGCCCGGGTACTGCTGGTGGAAGACAACGCCATCAACCGCGAAGTGGTGCTGGAGCTGCTTTGCAACAGCGGCCTCGTCATCGAGACCGCCGTCAATGGCCAGGAGGCGCTGGAGCGCGTCCGCCAGCACGCCTTCGATCTCATCCTGATGGACATACAGATGCCGGTGATGGATGGTTACGATGCCACGCGCGCCATCCGCACCCTGCCCGGCCGGGAGCTGCTTCCTATCCTCGCCCTGACGGCGAGTGCCTTTGAGGAAGACCGAAAGGCATGTGAATCTGCCGGCATGAACGATTTCATCACCAAACCCGTCACCCCTGCCAAGTTGTTTGAGGCGCTGCAGCGCTGGCTGCCGAGCAACGGGATGGTGGAGCCCGAGCATCAGGCGCTGTCCCACGACATGCAGGCAGGCCCCCTCGCCCACCTGCAGGGCTTCCACGGGCTGGACCTGCAGCAAGGGCTGACGGCACTGCAGGGCAATCAGGACAAATACATCGCCTTGCTGCGCTACTTCGCCAGCGAGCACGGCCAGGACATGACCCTGCTCGGCCACCACCTGCAAACGGGGGATAAAACGAGCGCTACCCGGCTGGTTCACACCCTGCGCGGGGTCGCGAGCACCCTTGGGATGGTGGATCTCGCGCAGCAATGCCTGCAGCTGGAGCAAACACTCGCGGGGGATGACCCTGAGCCGACCGCCTTGATGGCGGCCATTGACGGGGCCTTGACTGCCCTGCACGACCGGTTGGGAGAGGAGGTGCCCGCCCACGCGGCGGAGCTCATCCCCCTTGGCAGCCAGTGGCAACGGGCGCTGCGCCACCAGATGGAGGCATTGCTGGTGCAAAGCGATACCGCCGTGATCCCGCTGTTCGAGCAGTATGCCGCCCCCTTGCGGCTCATGCTCGGGCCACGCAGCGAAACCCTGGCCAGGCAGTTGAAGACATTTGACTTCGACGGTGCCCTGCTCACCCTTCGCCAATGTGAGGGAGCAGATGAGCCCCAAACTGAGGCCGTGCCCCCCCTCCCCGATGGCCCTTCGCTGCCCCCGGGCCCGGTGAAGGGAGACAAAGGGTTGAATCACTGAATAAAGTCATGCATATAGTGTTGGTTCCCCCGGGGCCGCGCCGCCCGATGAGCGCGCCGTTTCCCGCTCAGGATCCTGCAGTGAAAGCATGCCAACCGCTTTTCCGTTCGCCGCCTGATCCTGCATCACCGGCAGAACGATGTTTTTTTAACTGTGCTTTACATGGAGCAATGAGCATGTTGTCAAAGCGTATTATCCCCTGCCTCGACGTCAAAGATGGCGTGGTGGTCAAGGGCGTGCAGTTTCGCAACCACGAGGTGATGGGCGGCATCGTTGAGCTCGCCCGCCGCTACGCCGAGGAGGGTGCCGACGAGCTGGTGTTCTATGACATCACCGCCTCGAGTGACGCCCGTGTGGTGGACAAGAGCTGGGTGAGCCGGGTGGCCGAGGTCATCGACATCCCCTTCTGCGTCGCCGGCGGCATCAAGAGCGTGGAGGATGCCCGCCAGATCCTGGAGTTTGGCGCCGACAAGGTCTCCATCAACTCCCCGGCCCTGGCCGATCCCACCCTGATCACCCGGCTGGCTGAGCGCTTCGGCGTGCAGTGCGTGGTGGTCGGCATCGACTCCTACTTCGATACCCCAAGCGGCCAGTATCAGGTCAAGCAGTTTACCGGCGACGAGAGCCGCACCCGCACCACCAGCTGGACCACCCTGGAGTGGGTCAAGGAGGTGCAACAACGCGGCGCCGGCGAAATCGTGCTGAACGTGATGAACCAGGATGGCATGCGTCAGGGCTATGATCTCGAGCAGCTCAAACTGGTGCGGGCCGCGTGCAAGGTGCCGCTGATTGCCTCCGGCGGCGCTGGTGCCATGGAACATTTTCGCGATGCCTTCACCCTGGCCGACGTGGACGGTGCCCTGGCGGCGTCCGTGTTCCACAAGGGCCTCATCCCCATTCCCGAATTGAAACGCTGGCTGAAAAACGAAGGAGTCGCCATCCGTGAATAATCAAGCAGTAGACAATGCATTGCCCCTGGCCGAGCGCCTGGACTGGGACAAGTGTGACGGCATGATCCCCGCCATCGTCCAGCATGCCGCGAGCGGCGAAGTGCTGATGCAGGGCTTCATGACCCGCGAGGCCCTGGAAAAGACCCAAACCACCGGCCAGGTCACCTTCTTCAGCCGCAGCAAGCAGCGCCTGTGGACCAAGGGCGAGAGCTCGGGCCATGTGCTCAAACTGGTCGCCATCACCACCGACTGCGATCAGGACTCCCTGCTGATCGCGGCCGACCCGGTCGGCCCCACCTGCCATCTGGGCAATCCCTCCTGCTTCGACGGTCACCCGCTGCCGCCGCTCGGTTTCCTCGCCGAGCTCGAGCAGATCCTGGCATCACGCAAGGGGGCCGACCCGGCCACCAGCTACACCGCTAGCCTCTACGGCAAAGGCACCAAGCGCATCGCCCAGAAGGTGGGGGAAGAGGGGGTCGAAGTGGCCCTGGCCGCCATGGCGAAAGACAGGGAAGAGCTCATCAACGAATCCGCAGACCTGCTCTACCACCTCACAGTGCTGCTGCAAAACGAAGGGCTGGGTTTGAAAGATGTGGTCCAGCGCCTTTATGAGCGCCACACCAAGTAATCGTTGAACTCATCTCGACAAAACGGGCCCTCAGGGGCCCGTTTCATGGTCGCCACCCTGCCAGGTGATGGCAGGCTCAGCGTTTCTTTCAGCCGATGCGGGTCCAGAAGCTCATGTTCACCGAGTTGCGGTCAAGCAGGGTCAGATACTCCCCTGCCACCTCATTGTGCAACCACTGCTGGCAATAGGCTTCGACCAGTGACTGGCTGGGCGCCATCACCAGGTCGGCATAGAGGCCGTCGGCGCCGCGCAGCAGGCAGTGCACGATGAGCTCGGATTGCTGGACAAGAAACTCGGACTCGACCCGTCGTGACAGAGCGAGCAGATCCGCCTCCGTCACCCCTTCCCTGAGCCTGAAGGTGGCAAACTCGACACCCCCTGTCCCCTGCATGTCGCCATTGATGATCATCTAGTTCTCTCCGTTGTGGATGGTCTGGAGAAACCAGCATAACGAAGGGCTACTGACAGCCTTGTGTCAGTCCCCAATGGCTTTCTTGCCGTCAACATCCGCAGCAGCGAATGCATCCGACTGTCGCAGGGCAAGGTAATCGGCCAGGGTCACACCGGGGGGAGCGCTTTCCCCCTGGCGGCACAACGCCAGGGTATCGATGCGATCCACCCTGAAATCCCGGTAGGCTCGACGCAGAGCGCACCAGGCGCCGAGTGTCCAGCATCCGCCCCAGTAAAAGAGCCCCAGAGGATAGAGATGGCGCCCTGTCCTGCTGGCCCTGGCATCCTGGTAGCCTATTTCCAGCCAGTGCCCGGCCGTGATGGCGTCGTGCAACCTGTCCCAGCGAGCGTATACCGGATGCGCCGTACGATAGTCCGGCACCCGCACCACGGGGGCGCGAGTCGCCTGGACGTCCTTTGCTGGCAGGGCAGCCTCTATCTTGGCGAGCAGGGATCGCGCCGGATCGGCCATCCCCTTGCCGGTCAACACTGCCACCAGATTCACCCCGGTGATGAGGGCTTCCAGTTCGGCTGCACTCAACTGCAAGGGCGCCATCTCGAAACCTTCACTCAGCCGATAACCCAGCCCGGCTTCACCGTAAACCGGGATACCCGCCAGGGAGAGATCGTCCATATAGCGGTAGATCGTGCGCTCAGAGACACACAGACGCGTCGCCAGCTCGCGGGCGGTCAGGGGTTGGTGAGCCCGCAACAGGTTGGTCAATTGGAACAGTCGATCCGATTTTCTCACGGGCATCCTCAGGCCAGCGGGACGTGGAGGGCATGGTAAGCCGGGATGGGCTCGAAAGGCACGCTTTGTTGGCCAGCAGCCTTTACCTGCTCCGGCCGCTTCCGGCTGAGCCTCGTCCCCAAAGGCCATGAAAAGCAGAACGGGCCCTTGGGCCCGTTGATTGGATGACGACTACACCTGGGTCACTCCAGCTGCTGGCGCAGCATAAATTTTTGCACCTTGCCGGTGGAGGTCTTGGGCAAGGGGGTGAAGATGATGCGCTTGGGGGCCTTGAAGTGGGCCATCTGCTCGCGGCAGAACGCGATCAGCTCCGCCTGGCTGAGCACCCGCCCCTCCTTCAGCTTCACAAAGGCGCAGGGCACCTCCCCCCACTTCTCGTCCGGCATGGCGATCACCGCGGCCTCGTCCACGTCCGGGTGGCGATAGAGCACGTCCTCCACCTCCAGGCTGGAGATGTTCTCCCCGCCGGAGATGATGATGTCCTTGGATCTGTCCTTGATCTCCACATAGCCGTCCGGGTGCCAGACCGCCAGATCCCCGCTTCGAAACCAGCCGTCCGCCATCGCCTCGTCACTCGCCGCCGGGTTCTTGAGATAGCCCTTCATGACGATGTTGCCGCGCAGAAATATCTCCCCCAGGGTCTTGCCATCCCGGGGTACCGGCTCGCCGCTGACGGGGTTGGCCACCCGCATCTCCCCCTGCAGCGGCGAGGCCACCCCCTGACGCGCCTTGAGCCGGGAGAGCGCCGTGGCATCCTGTCCCTGCCAGTTTCGCTGGGGCTCGCACACCACGCAGGGGCCATAGGTTTCGGTGAGGCCATAGACGTGGGTCACGGCGATCCCCATGGCCTCCATGCCGGCGATCACGGTGGCGGGCGGCGCCGCCCCCGCCGTCATCGCCTTGATGGGATGACTGAGCCCCAGTTTTAGCGCAGGATCGGCATTGTTGAGCATGTTGAGGACGATGGGGGCGGCGCAAAAGTGGCTCACCCTGTGTTCGTGCAGCGCCTCATAGATGGCGCCCGCCTGCACGTGGCGCAGGCAGACGCTCACCCCGGCGGTCGCCGCCAGAGTCCAGGGGAAGCACCAGCCGTTGCAGTGAAACATCGGCAGGGTCCACAGATAGACGGGGTGCTTGGGCAGCTCCCAGGAGAGCACGTTGTTGATGGCATTGAGGTGAGCGCCGCGATGGTGATAGACCACCCCCTTGGGGTTGCCCGTGGTACCCGAGGTGTAGTTGAGCGAAATCGCCTGCCACTCGTCCGCCGGCAGCCAGCCTGGCTCCTGCTCATCCCCTGTGGCGACGAAAGCCTCGTAGGTCAGCTCGCCGACCAGTTCCCCCTCCAGATAGGTTGGATCGTCGATGGCGATCACCAGAGGCTGGCTGTCGATGAGAGAGAGCGCCTTGCGCACCACGGCGCCAAACTCCCTGTCCACCAGCACCACCCTGCTCTGGGCGTGTTGAAAGATGAAGGCCATGGACTGTGCATCGAGCCGAGTATTGATGGTGTTGAGCACGGCGCCGCTCATGGGCACGCCGAAGTGAGCCTCGAACATGGCCGGCACATTGGGCGCGACGATGGAGACGGTGTCCCCCTCACCGATGCCGCGGCGGCGCAGGGCCGAGGCGAGACGGCGGCATCGCACCTCGGTCTGAGCCCAGCTCTGGCGCAAGGGACCGTGGATCAGCGCCGGGTAGTCGGGGTAGACCCGAGCCGCCCGGGCCAGAAAGCTCAAGGGGGTCAGTGCCTCGAAATTGGCAGCGGTTTTCTCAAGACCTGTCTCGTAGATGTTCTGGCTTGTCATCGGGTTCCTTCCTCATCGGGGTGCAAAGCGGCGGTGCAGCCGTGAACGCGCCCTGGCATCGTGCCGGCGGCGGCTTTCTGGTACGAAATGCAAGGGTATCAAGGGGCTCTGGGGGCAGGTATTAGCAAAACGTCTTAGGCAGGCCCGGCCCCACGGCTGCTGGTCTGCGCCCTCAGACCGCCCTCTCTTTTGTCGCCAAACACAGACGCCTTTTTGCCGCGGTCATTTTTTGCGCAGTCAGGCCTTGTCGCAGACTCGGGCCCCTTTGCTTGAGTGGGGGCAGAAAAATGACAAGAATGTTCACAGGCCCCGAGAGCGGGCAATCACAGTAGACAGGAGTTAAAGAGATGAACAAATCCATGTTGGCAGGTGTCGGGATCGGTATTGCCTCTGCGCTGGCATTGTCGGCGGCAGCCAGCGGATCCCTGTTTTCATCAGAGCCCCAGTTTGCCGAAGTGCTGGCCAGCAAACCGGTGACCGAAACTATCAAAACGCCGCGCCAGGAGTGTCGCAACGTCACCGTCACCCACCGCAAGCCGGTGCAGGATGAACACAAGATCCTGGGCACAGTGGTCGGCGCGGCCCTCGGGGGCGTGGTGGGCCACCAGTTTGGTGGCGGCAGCGGCAAGAAGGTCGCCACCGCCGCGGGTGCCGTCGCCGGCGGCTATGCGGGCAACCAGGTGCAGGGCAACATGCAGGCCGGGGACACCTACACCACCACGGAACAGCGCTGCAAGACGGTACAGGATAGCAGCACCCGCACCCTGGGCTATGACGTCACCTACCGCCTCGCCGGTCAGGAAGGGGTGATCCGCATGGAGAAACAACCCGGCCCCACCATCCCGGTCAAGGATGGCAAGCTGGTACTGAGCAACGCGCAGGGTTGATACTCCGTTAGGAGCGCCCTGCCATGGAGAAGGCCCACCCGACGAGGTGGGCTTTTTTTTTCATGGGCGAAGAGATGCCCGCATCTCTGCTTTGCCAGGCAGGCCGCAGTACCGACCGACAAAAAGGGGCCCGCGGGCCCCT